>NZ_NOYS01000013.1:0-122095 GCF_002258475.1 Rhodococcus sp. 06-1460-1B | reverse complement strand
CCCCAAGCCCGTCCAATCGCCGCGTCCCCCCATCCTCATCGGCGGCGGCGGCAAGAAGCGCACCCCGGCCCTGGCCGCGAAATACGCGGACGAATTCAACATCCCCTTCGCCTCGCTGGCCGACACCGAAACGCAGTTCGGACGCGTCCGCGCCGCCTGCACTGCCGCCGACCGTGACCCCGACTCCCTCGTCTACTCCAACGCACTCGTCCTGTGCTGCGGCCGCACCGAGGAGGACATCGCCCGACGCGCAGCCGCCATCGGCCGCGACGTCTCCGAACTCCGCGAGAACGGGGCCGCGGGAAGCCCCGCCGAACTGGTCGACAAAATCGGCCGCTTCGGGGCCATCGGCGCGACTCGCGTGTACCTGCAGACCCTCGACCTCACCGATCTCGATCACCTCGAACTGGTCGCCTCCGAAGTCATCCCGCAGCTCTGATCTCCCCCGCCCCCCATCCGCCCCAGTCCACTCAACGTGACATTGACCCCCGAAAAGGCCACCAAACGTCACATTGACTACCCAGCGGGGGCGAGTAGCCGGCGAGGCCGACACCCGGGTGATGTCGGTCGACCGCAGAAGTCGGGTCGGCGGGAGATCGAGCGCAGTCGTGGCACCCCAGTCCACTCAACGTGACATTCACCCCCGAAAAGGCCACCAAATGTCACATTGACTACCCAGCGGGGGTGAACTGCCCAGCGGGGGGTCACTACCCAGCGGGGGTGATTACCCAGCGGGCTGGGGTCAGGGGGCAGATGGGGTGCGTAGTTGTCGGTATCGCGTACTGATGTGTCGTGCTGCGGGCAGTTCGATCCAGCGGTAGATGATTTCGGCGAGTGCGGCGGTGCCGGTCAGGAAGGCCAGGACGGCGGCGGTCGGTCCGAAGTGCGGTTCCACGGCTGCGTAGATGCGGTAGAGCACGAGTGTGTGGATCAGGTAGATGGCGTAGCTGCGGGTGCCGATCCAGCCGATGATGGGCCAGCGGGTGATGGGTCCGTCGTATCGGGCGAGGATGAGCACGGTGCCGGTGACGACGAGCAGTGACCACAGGTAGGTCTCGCCCATCCAGAAGGTGTGGACGTCGATGGCGAGGCGGATCACTTCGATTTGTGCGACGACGCCGAGGACGATCCAGCGCCAGGTGACGAGTTTCGCCCAGCCGAGGTAGAAGATCTGGCCGAGGAACAGGGTGGGCAGTACTCCGGCGACTTTGGTGAGGAACGGGATGGTGTACGGCTGGGGCAGGTAGAGGTTCCAGAGGATCACCAGTGTGCAGAGTGCGGCTCCGATGAGGGGCACGGTGATCGGGCTTGCGCGTAGTGCCGAGCGCATTGCGACGCAGTAGAGGTAGAACACGATCTGCACGACGAGTGTCCAGGTGACGCCCAGTACGGCGACCTCGGGTCGGAGGAAGAAGCCGCCGAGGAAGAAGCTGAGTACGGCCTCTCCGTTGCTGATTCCGGGTTGTCCGCTGAACATGCCGTTGACGCCGAGTTTGACGAGTACGACGGCCAGGGCGATGGCGAACCAGAGGGCGGGCACGAGTCGGGCGAGGCGCGCGACCATGAAGTCCCGACGCGATTGCCGCATGGCGGATCGGGTGATGAGCAGCCCCGTGAGCAGCATGAACATGCTCACGCCCACGAAGGAGAGGTGGAGGTTGAGGCCTACGTCGTCGATGAGGACGAGGTTGACGATGTCGAGCATCCACCAGTCGCCGCCGACGTCGTCGAGTAGGTAGAACGAGATGTGCGAGTAGAGGACGGCGCAGACGGCGATGACGCGCAGGAGATCGGCACCGTTCATCTGGACGCGGGGCGCGGTCACGGCCGGTGCGGCGGCGGACTCGTCGACCGAATTTCGGTTCGGACGGTCCCCTTTCACACCCTCGAGTTTAGGTTCCGTTCATGGTGTGGACCAATTCGGCGCTGTTACGCAACTATTTCGTGACAATCGCAGGTTTTCGCACCCAGGAATTCGACTGTCTTGTTCACGTGGATTTATTCCGAGAAAAGCATCTCGGTTACAACGGTTGCACAAGGGGTAGGAATGAGATTGGGTTGAACCCTACGAAAGATCCGCAGTAGGACGAACGTGCCCGCATCACGCGATGGGCACGGCGTCGTTAGAGAAGGGAACCACGTGTCCGAGTACACCTTGCCCGACCTTGATTTCGATTACTCCGCCCTCGAGCCGCACATCTCGGGCGAGATCAACGAGCTCCACCACTCCAAGCATCACGCCACCTACGTCGCCGGTGCCAACACCGCGCTCGAGAAGCTGGCTGCAGCCCGCGAGGCCGAGGATCACGGCAGCATCTTCCTGCTGGAGAAGAACCTCGCGTTCCACCTCGGTGGCCACGTCAACCACTCCATCTGGTGGAAGAACCTCTCGCCCAACGGTGGCGACAAGCCCGAAGGCGAACTCGGTGCCGCGATCGACGACCAGTTCGGTTCGTTCGACAAGTTCCGCGCACAGTTCACCGCTGCTGCCAACGGCCTGCAGGGCTCCGGCTGGGCAGTGCTCGGCTACGACTCGCTGGGCAAGAAGCTCCTCACCTTCCAGCTCTACGATCAGCAGGCCAACGTGCCGCTGGGCATCATTCCGCTGCTGCAGGTCGACATGTGGGAGCACGCCTTCTACCTGCAGTACAAGAACGTCAAGGCCGATTACGTGAAGGCGTTCTGGAACGTCGTCAACTGGGCCGACGTCCAGGCTCGTTTCGAGGCCGCCACGTCGAAGACCCCGGGCCTGATCTTCCCGTAGGTTTCGAGATTGCCGCACGACGCGCAATCGCAGACAGGGCCACCGCGTTCGACGCGGTGGCCCTGTCGCATTTCGAAGGTCACGCCCTCCCGGCGGCGGGCACCGACCCGATGGTCGTGACGCCGTGGTCCGGTCTCGCGACGTCCTCGGAACGGCAGGTCGTTCGGCGCGGGGGCTCGGGAACGGGTGTCACGTGTACCTGCACGGTTCCCGACGTCGTCACCACCACAACATCCGACGCGGCATCGGACGACGTGACATCGGACGGGTGGACGTCGTCGATTCCGGTGAGCCCGTATTCGGTTCGTACTGCGTGTTCGGCGATCTGGGCGACGGTGTCGTCGGTGCAGCGGCCTCGGTAGTGGCGCAGCGTGAGGTGCCCGCGGTCGTGGTCGTCCACGACGGCCTGCGCGTTGGTCGGTTCGAGGTTGCCGTAGTAGCTGCCGTCGGGCAGGGCCACCATGCCCGCTGCGTATCGATCGCCGCCCAGGTGCGTCGATTCCCATACCCGCCCGCTGGGTCCGGCGAGGGCCGCCGCCACCGGCCGACCGAGCACCGCGCAGCACGGATCCTTCTTTCCGTGCGTGCAGACGAGGTAGAGCCGCTGGTCGACGCGAGTCCCGATCCCAGGTGGGGTGCCCGCCGCAGCGGCTTCGAGCGGTAGTTCGAGAATCTGCTCGACGGTATCGACCGAGTATTTCTCCAGCCACGGGCCGCGGCGACCCGAGTGCGCGAGAAACACCTGTCGCGTCTCGGTGGGTTGACGCCTGCCGTGCGTTTCTCGCACCAGTTGCGGGCGTACCCCGACGGCCTTGCAGCGACGCGAGAGTTCGGTACCGATTCGGCCCAGGGGCCCGTCCGGCCCCCACGGTTCGCGCCCCCACGGGCCTCGGTGCTCGATCAACACCCAGCCGTGTGCCCGTGCAGCTGTCCCGCGAAGCGATTCGTCGTTCTCGCGCGCCACTGCAGCGCAGCCGACCCAGCGTTCGGATGCCGGCACGTCAGCCCCCGATTTCGGTCGCGGTCTCGACCAGGGCTTGGGCGGTCAGCACGTTGCCGAAGAGAAAATCCTTGGACGGCAGCTCGGTCACCCGAGCTCCGAGGCCGGTGAAGAGCGGGTTCTGTCGCAGTTGCGCCACGGCGTCCTCCGTCCCGGCATCGGTGAGCAGAAGGATGTCGTCGGCCGCCAGCACGTCGATCAGTTCCGGGCTGACGTCGACCGTCTGCACCGCGTCGGATCCGCGATCCTGCTGTGCGGGCGCCCGGTAGCCGAGATCGGCCAGAACTGCGTAAGGAAACGATCCGTCCTGCGTCATGTACCGCAACGAGTCGGTGCGCAGTAGCGCGACGGTCAACGTGCTGTTTTCCCGAGGTGAGCGTGACTCGGATTCGTCGACCGCCTGCCGATAGTCGGCCAGCAAACCGTCGGCGATCTCCTGCCGATCGAAGATTCCCGCCAGCTGCTGCAAGGTGTTCTGCCACGAGGCCGGGGTGTATTCCACGACGACGGTCGGCGCGATGGGGGCGACCCGGTCGTACAGCGCTCGGTTGTCTTCACCCGTCGTTCGCATGACGATCAGGTCCGGTGCGGCGGCCGTCAGAGCCTCGATGTCGACGTCGGCGTCGACGGATCCGATGTCGATCGGTTCGGTGGTGAGCCGATCCCGGACGACGGGTGCGTAGTCACCGGTGAGCGGCGGCTTCACTGCCGCGACGGGCTGGATGCCCAACGCGACGACGGCTTCCAACGTGCGGTCGCCGTCGAGCACGGCCACGCGCTGTGAATCGACGGGAACACTCGTCTCACCGAATGCATGCTGCACGGTGCGAACCTCGCCGCCGGTCTCGCCCGGGGTCGATGCCTCCCGACTGCACGCGGTCACACTCAGCAGTAGCGCAACGGACAGCAACGAGACGACGGTTCGCCGGCCGGATCCTCTGTTTTTCACCGCAGCAGCGTATCGGCTGGCGAGCCGCCGTGGGCCGGCTACGTTTTCGGCTGGCACTCTCCCCATCTTGTGTGCCAGCCGTTTTCGGGTCATTCTTCTCCTTACCCAACGTCGTGTACCCGGCTTCTGCCTCGTACCTGTCTGGGAGGGATGCGCAATGGACGATCGAGATCTCATCGGTGTCTCGCCTTTTCACGCCGCCGGTCTACTGCGCGGGTTCGTGATCTCCGGTCGTTGGCCGGACACCACCAAGGAGTGGGCTCAATTCCTGGCGCTGGCCGTCCGGGTCGCGTCGATGCCGGGCCTGTTGGCGACGTCGACGGTGTTCGGGGTGCGGGAGGAGCTGCCGGAGGATCCGGAGCCGGGGACGGTCGGCCTGGTGTTGGCCGAGGGACCGGTGATCGGCGATTTCGCGTTGGCTCCCGGGCGGTTCTCGGACCATCAGCCGGCCGCGTTGCTGATGCTGCATCCACCGTCGGAGACGACGCCCTCTCTGCCGGAGTGCGCGGGCGCGGCGTCGGGTTGTGTTCTGCTGCCCGGTCTTCCGCATCTGGGCCTCGATCACCGGGCCGCGTGGGTGGAGGCAGAATCCGACGGCACCGTGACGTCGATGATCAGTCGGGTCGGCCTCGATCCGATCAGCGATCCCGACACCGCAGTTTTGGCGATGCTCCTCGCATCCTGACCGCTCCCCGTACACGATTTTTCGGGTCCCCAAACTTATTGGCGCATTGGACAATTGGAGAAACGGCACTTAAAGTCGTCTGCAGCGAAGGGGAGTAGCCCCCAATCAACGTGTCGACATACTGGTCGTTTTCCACGACCCGGCACCTGAACCGGTACTTCCGGTGGGCGAGACCTTCGGTCCGTTCGAAGACCGAGGAGTCTGCTGTGCTGTCCGCTCTACTGTTGAGTTTCGCTGTCATTTTCGTGGCCGAGCTGGGTGACAAATCCCAGCTGATGGCCATGACGTTCGCCTTGCGCTACAAGTGGTACGTCGTCATCGGCGGCATCACGGTGGCCACGACCGTCGTGCATCTGGTCTCGGTCGCCGTCGGCCATTTCCTCGGTGTGTCCATCCCCACCGAAGCCATCTCGATCGTCGGCGGGCTCGCGTTCGTCGTGTTCGGTCTGTGGACCCTGCGCGGAGACTCGTTGTCCGACGACGAGGGTGCCAAGGCGTCGCGAGTCACCAAGTCGGCCTTCCTGGCCATCGCGTCCGCGTTCTTCCTCGCCGAACTGGGCGACAAGACGATGCTGGCCACCGTCACTCTGGCCGCCGACAACGACTGGGTCGGAGTGTGGATCGGCTCGACGGTGGGCATGGTCGCCGCCGACGCCCTCGCTATCGTGCTGGGTGCCGTTCTCGGAAAGCACTTGCCGGAACGGATGATTCAGTACGGTGCGGCCATTCTGTTCTTCGTCTTCGGCGCGGTCCTGTTCTTCGAGGGACTGATGCCGGGTACGTCGGCTCCGTACGTGGCGGCCGCAGTCGTGGTGGCGATCTCGGCCCTCGTCGTCTCCGCTGCGTTCGTCCGACGCTCCCGCAGCGACGCACCGCAGGAAGTGGAGAAGCGCAGCACCACCGAAGACGTCTGACCTTGGTTTACACTCCTCGCGGAGGGGTGAATGAACGACAACCTGCAGGCGACGGGTAGCGACGCGGCACACCGTTCGACCGATCGGCTCATCAGGATCTTCGGCCGGTTCGTCGGTACCGGCTACGCGGCGTATCTACTGCTGCTCGTTCCCGACATCGCGCGCAGCAGCGTCACCGTCCCCGGGTGGTGGACCCCGGCCGCCGTGATCGTCGTGTTCGGTACCGGTCTCGCGTTCGGAGCCTTCACCTTTCACCCGAGCATCAGGGTCAGCCAGGTTGCGGGTTCGATCGCTGCGTTGGCGTTCCCGGTCATGGCCCTGCTGTGGTGGGTGGCCTGGGACGGGACCACCTTCGATCGGAGCGGAATGTTCCTGTCCGCATTCCCCGGCCTGGCCTCACTCGCGGCCGCGACCGTGTGGCGACCCATCCCGGCATTCGTGCACACGGCCGTCTCGGTGGTGATCGTGCAACTGATCAATCAAGCTGTGCGAGAGCCGTTTCCTCGCAGTAACATCATCGCCGAAATATTCTTCGGGCTGATGTTCTGCACGGTGTTCGTCGCCGCGACTCTGGCCGCACTGCGTACCGGTCGCATTCTCGATGCCACCATCAGCGCCACCCACGGCGATGCTGCACGGGCGGCTGCGGCGAATGCACGCGAAGTCGAACGTGAACGGTTCGACGCCCTCATCCACGACGAGGTCATGTCGTCACTGCTGGCGGTCGCTCGCCAGGGCCGCACTGCCAGCCTGGCCCGTCAAGCACGTTCGGCATTGGCCCATCTGGACGGACTACACACCGACACTGCGACACACGATTTCACCGTCGACGACACGATCGCTCTGATGCGGGCCTCCGCATCGACAGTCGACGAGTCGATCGATTTCAGGGTCCGCGAGGACCCCGCCGATTCCTCGGCGAACTACCCTGCCGATGCGGTCCGGTCGATCGCGGGCGCACTAGCAGAAGCACTGCGCAACAGCGTCGTTCACGCTCAGGCGTCGACCAGATCGGTGACGGTCTCGCTGGCCCCGTCGGCACTGCGAGTCATCGTGCGAGACAACGGTATCGGCTTCGATCGACGCTCGGTGCCTCCGCACCGACTCGGCGTCGCCGTCAGCATCGAGGGGCGGATGCGTCAGCTCGACGGCGGTTCGGCCGAGATCGACACCTCCCGCCGCGGAACCACTGTGCGATTGAGCTGGGCGCGATGAACGGCGAGGATGTTCGCGACCTGCTGTCGATGAAGTCGGGGGCCGCGTACGCCGTCGCCGGCTTCTACATCCTCGCGTGCGCCGTGTGTGCGTCGGCGACGCTGAAGGGTATGTCCGCGGTGTGGCCGCCGTTCGTCTCGGTGCTGGTGTTCTCGGCCGCGGTCATCCTGCTGCTCAGAGCGCCGGGGGATCCACTGAGCCCACGGTCCACGGCGTTGCTCACGGTGTCCGGGCCGGTGGCCGCGTCGTTCGTCTTCGCCGTGGTGCCGGTGCCGCTGACCGGCAGTCTGCAGTCCTGGCCTCTGGGTATGTCCGTCGTGATCTACACGTTCATGTGTGTCCGTGGCCGCACGCCGGCCGCGTGGTTCGGACTCGCGCTCACCATGTCCGTCGTCGTCGGTTGGGCAGCCTGGACGGGTCAAGGCGCACTGTTCGGATTGTCGTTCAGCGCCATCAATATTGCTCCGTTGTTGATGGCGACGTTCTTCGCCTTCACCATCCGACCCCTCGGTGCAGCGATCTTCGAGCTCCGTGAACAATCCACCATCCGCATCGCCGCCCAGGCCGCCGCCGCGGCGGTACTCGAAGAACGCGACGCACGCCTGGCCAGCCTCGATACGCTCGCCCGCCCATTGCTGCAGCGCATCGCGGACGGTCCCGACCTCACCGACGAGGAAGTCCTGGCGTGCCGACTCCTCGAAGCCGAGCTCCGCGACACCCTGCGGGCCCGCGGGCTCGTACTGCCCGAGTTGGCCAGAGCGGCACGCTCGGCTCGCGCCCGTGGCGTCGAAGTCACGATGCTCGACGACCGAAGCCCCACGGCACTGAGCGAGAAGGTCCGCAACGACATCGCGGCGGGGGCGTCGAGCAGTCTGGACGGTGCCGTGACGGGATCGGTGACGGTTCGCTTGCTGCCTCCGGGCAGACCGGCCGCGGCGACGATCCTGCTCGACGACCTCGGTGACGGCGCTCAGCGAGTCGAGTACGACGACTCCGGCCGCATTCTGCCTTGATCGGCGGGCGCCGGAGTGAGGTTCCGTCCTGCCTGGTGTGGGGCCGGCGCCGACCCTCATCGGCCGCCGTCCTACTACTCCTGGCCGGATGCGGTTTCGTCGAGGCCGGCCCGTCGTAGCCGACCAGAGGCGATAACGTTGGCTGCATGTGATGGAACGACCACGATTCAGTGTCAACGGGGCACGGGCTCCCGTCGGGATGCAAGGAGTTGGCGATGAATTTTCCGATCGGAACAAGGTGGGTCTTCTTCTGGTCGGCACTGACGCTGCTGTGGGCCGTTGTTTCCGTGAGTCGCACTCAGGACGGTGAGTTTTCGATCTGGTCCTGGGTGGCTACTTGTTTGCTTGCTGCGGCCGCAATCCTGACCGGGCTTCGTACATTTCGCCGCAGAAGTGACGACGAGCGCAGAAGTGACAACGAGCATGGACTCACGAATTTTTAGGGAGTATCACCGTCATTCGAAGGGCGGTAGGCCGACCGACCCCTCGGTGCGGGAGAGTCGGGTGCGGGAGAGCGGGGTGCCTGGGAGTGGGGTGAGGTCCCCCGCCGGTTATGGTGCAGAACACAGCGTGGTCGCTGCCTGTGCCGCGACCCGACACCGCTAACGAAGGGGATCGTACGACGTGGAGATTTCAGGAACAGCAGCACTCGTCACCGGTGGCGCGTCGGGCCTCGGAGCAGCAACCGCAGCACGTCTGGCAGGCGCGGGCGTCACGGTGTTCGGTCTCGATCTGCCGCAGTCCATCGAGCGCGCCGGAGACAGTGTCCCGGACGGCGTGACCCTCATTCCCGCCGACGTCACCAGTGAGGCCGAGGTCGAGGCCGCACTGGACACCATCGTCGAGTCCGGTGTGCCACTGCGCATCGTCGTCAACTGTGCAGGCGTGGGCTGGGCGGGTCGCATCCTGTCCAAGAAGGGACCGCACGATCTCGAGCTGTTCCGGACGGTCATCACCATCAACCTGCTCGGCACGTTCAACGTGATGCGGCTGGCCGCCAACCGCATTCAGTCGCAGTCCACCGTCGACGACGCAGGCCAGCGCGGCGTCGTCATCAACACCGCGTCGGTCGCCGCATTCGAGGGTCAGATCGGCCAGATCGCCTACACCGCCTCCAAGGGCGGCGTGCACGCGATGACCATCACCGCGGCCCGCGACCTGGCCCAGGTCGGCATTCGCGTGAACACCATCGCCCCCGGCATCGTCGACACCCCGATGCTCGCCGGTGTCACCGAGGAATACCGTCAGGGCCTCGAGGCGTCCGTGCCCTTCCCGTCGCGTCTTGCGCAGCCCAGCGAGTACGCCCAGCTGGTGCAGATGATCGCCGAGCACGACTACCTCAACGGCGAAACGATCCGCATGGACGGCGCGATCCGGATGGCACCGCGCTAGAAGTCCTTTCGCGTGTGGCCCCGACTTCTCGGGCGCGGGGTCACACGCGAGCGCGCAGGTCCGCCACGGTCGGGATCTCGTGCTCGGCGCGGTCGGACATCCACTCGCGCAACACTTTGGTGGCGAGCACATCGTCCTCGTTGTAGACGAGTAGCCGTTCTCGCTGGGTGTGATCGGGATCGGCGTCGTATCCGACAGCCTCGCGGTACCAGCCCATCGACGCCTCGCCGCCGGCTTCCTCGTCGCGCCAGGAGAATCCGGCCACCGGGGCAATCTTCTTCAGCCCCTTGCCGTTCGGGCAGATGAACTGGTCACTGACGGCCTGATAGATGTCCACCCACTGCTCGCTGTCGATGAATTCGCGTATCTGCGCCTCGGTGGGCACTCCGGGGACGTCGGCGAAGCGTCGGGCCGAGTCGAGTAACCATTTGTCCTCGGCTTGTCTCGAATAGCAATACGCTGCAAAGGTTTTGCCGCGAGCCGCGGCATCGGCTCGCGTGTCCATCAACCAGTTCCAGAACACCGCGAACGAGCGTCCCTCGTCGACGGTGGGCAGCGGATCCCACGTGACGAAGCCGCGATACTCCGGCGGCGGTCCACCTGCCTCGGTGAGGAGCGTGCCCCACAGGTACGCGCCGTGCTCCTGATAGCTCTCCATGTCCACGTCCACCTCCACGTCGGCGCGGTGGACCGTCACGGTCTCCGATCGACGCAGCAGCGGCACGTCGGCACGCCAAGCCAGCGCCGCGGACACCGCGTCGTCGAAGTTGCCGAAGGGCCACTCCTCCGGAGCCGGACCGGTCCATTGCGCCAGCTCGTCGATCGTCCGCACTCCAGCGCTGCGCAGCACGTCCGCTCGGGATCCCGATGCGACGAGAGAGACGTCGCGGGCCGCCACCAACTGTGGCTTGCAGTCGAACCACCAAGCACACGAACGACATTCGCTGATCTGCGAGGGAACGGTCACCGCGTCACCGCTCGCGACAGCAAGCCGGTCCGCGAAGCGAATGTCGTACTCGTCGAGCGCGGCAGTCAGGTCGTGTACCAACACGCACTCTCCGCGGTAACCCACTGCGCCCCCGACCGGGGTGGCCGTGGCCAAGCCCTCGTGGGCGAGCATGCGGTACAGGTGCGCGAGGCGGAGCTGATCGCGCAACTGGCTGCGCACCTTGCGGGTCTCGTCGACGGCGGGAGCCCAATGCGTGAGCGGGGTGGTGCGCGCGCCGCGCCCGGGGTCGGTCACCTTGTGATTGACGACGATCACCGGAATGTAGCCGCCCGACGCGTCACGCACGAGAAGCTCGCTCCGTCCGCGGCGGCCGGTATCGCGTTCGAGTGGCAGAACTGCATTCCAGATACGTTCGACGCCTGCGCGGCAGGCCGCGACGGTCGCATCGGCCGCGGCACGGGCCGTGGGCTCGTCGATCTCGGTCCACAGCATGGGGTCGGCCGCTGCCAGCTGCGCGCGAATGTTCTCGCGATGCGCCTGGGCCGCCTCTCGGCGTTGCCGCACCCCGGGATTCTCGGGTTCGCCGCGCAGGAGCGCCCCGTAGGCGGTGTCGAGATAGAGCCGGTGCCGACATCGCGTCAACGATCCGGCGTCGAGCAGCACAGGTGCGTGCGACGCTGCCGCATCTCGTTGACCGTTCACACCGCTAGACATTAGGTGAGCCCTCCGACAGCCGAAGAAGAACAGCTGCCTATCAGGCGGGAGTGGAGCCTGGGGACCGACCCATTAGGCGGGAGTGGAGCCTGCGGAATGACCCATTAGGCTGTGTGGAACGCACCGTTACCGCCTAGCAGCACATGTCAGGAGCCTTGTCGATGGGTCTGTTCCGTAAGCGCAAAGGTCGTGCCACTCGCAAGGCGGAGGCGAAGGCCCTCAAGCACAAGGCCACTCTCGAGGCGAAGCTCGGCGCGAAGAACGAGCGCAAGCAGCTGAAGTCGATCGCCAAGGCGCAGCGCAAGCTCAGCGCGGTGGAGGCGAAGTCGCAGAAGAACGTCGAGAAGGCCCAGGTCTCGGCGTTGCGGGCGCAGCAGAAGGCGGCTGCGGCCGGCACGCTGAACGTGGCTCAGATTCGTAAGTATCTCGGTATTGCTCGGCTTCTGTTGCCGGTGCTGGCTCCGATTGCCTACCGCGCTGCCACCGTCGTTCGCGGGCAGCTCGACAACCGTAAGGCGCAGCAGCTGGGTGTCGCACCCGATCAGCTGAGCGAGTACTCGGGCCACGGCGGCAAGCTCAGTGCCCGGATCGCCGGTGCCGAGAAGTCGCTGAGCACCATCGGATCGCGTCATTCGGATCCGGAGACCAAGAGTTTCGGTGCCGCGATCAGCGAGCGTCTCGACGATCTGACCACCGCTGTCCGCGCCGCCGAGCAGATGCCGCCGGCACGCCGCAAGACTGCCCACGCCGCCATTTCCGCTGAGCTCGACGGCATCGAAGCGGACGTGCTCGCTCGCCTCGGCGTGCGCTGATCTCACCGACCATCCGATGACCGACGGCTCTGCTGCACCGCTTCGCGGCGGAGCTGTCGGTACGGTCACCGCCGCGCTGGCGGTTGCTGCGCACGGAATGGCGGGCGGCGGCTATCTCAGCGGATCGGGCCTGGCTCTGCTGATCGTGGTCAGCCTCGGCGTCGGTGCCATGACTGCCGTTCCGCGTCGCTCGACTGTTCTGTTGCCCGCCCTGATGGGTGGCCAACTCCTCGCTCATACCGCACTGAGCCTGAGCGACATGGCCGGCATGTCGGGCTCGTCACACAGCCATTCGCTGCTGCCCAGCGCCGCGATGATCGGCTTTCACGCGGCCGCGTCGCTGGTCGCCGCGCTGTTGATCGCCGCAGCCGAACGTCTCTACGGCCCGATCACATCGATCGTTCGTGCCGTTCTCGCGCTCCTCACTCCCCTGCCCGACGGTTCTGCTGTCGGTCGCGTCCGGTTCTCCGTCGCGATGCCGTCGGTGCACGGTATTGCCCTGGACTGGGCCATTTCTCGTCGTGGGCCTCCGATGTCGCTCAGCTCGTAACTCTGATCCGACTCCCCTTTCACCTCCGTACAGAAATGACCCAACACTCATGAAGAGTTCCATTCCGCGTGCCTTGTTCGTATCCGGTGCCACCGTCGGCGCACTGCTGATCGGCGCAGGCGCCGCCTCCGCCCATGTGGTCGTCTCCGCGCCCGACGCCGCGCAGGGCGGCTACTCGGTCCTGACGTTCCGCGTCCCCACCGAGTCCGACACCGCATCGACCAACTCGGTCAAGGTCACCTTGCCCGGCCTCAATTCCGCTCGCACCCAGCCCATTCCGGGATGGACGTCCACCGTCGAGAAGGACTCCGCCGATCTCGCCGTGTCGGTGACGTGGACGGCGAATCCCGGTGCCGAGGTCGGTCCGGGCCAGTTCCAGCAGTTCTTGCTCTCCGCGGGGCCGCTGCCCGAGCAGGAAACCGTGTCGTTCCCGGCCACCCAGACCTACACCGACGGTGAGGTCGTGCAGTGGAACGAGCCGATGGCCGAGGACGGCAGCGAGCCCGAGTTGCCCGCTCCCACACTGACCCTCGCAGCATCGAGCGGTGACGCGCACGGCGGAGCCCACGCCGAGACGACGGACGCAGCCGAGCAGACGTCCACGTCCTCCTCGGACACCACCGCCCGGTGGATTGCCGGTGCCGGGCTCGTTCTCGGTGCCGTCGGCGCCGGCCTCGGAATCGGTGCAACCGTACGGAGCCGACGCTCGTGAGGGCGCTGACCGTGTCCGCCAAAGCCGTGGTCGTATCGGCGGTGGCCTTGCTGGCACTGCTGATCGCGGCTCCGATGGCCTCGGCTCATTCGCAGGTCACCGGGTACAGCCCGGCCGACGGCTCCTCGCTCGACGCATCTCCGGCGACGGCATCGGTGACTTTCAACGAGGTGCCGCAGTCGCAGTTCGCCACGCTCAACGTCGTCGGCCCCGACGGCAACATCTGGTCGAAGGGCGATGCTCGCATCGAGGGCCAGAGCGTGGTCGTCGACGTCGGTGATCTGGGCCCTGCCGGCGAGTACACCCTCGCGTACCGCATCACCTCGGCCGACGGTCATCCGGTGAGCGGCACGGCTACGTTCACGCTGACGCAGGAAGGGTCCGGAACACCCGGGGCACCGGCCGATGCGTCGGGCACCTCGGAAGAGTCCGAGGACGGGTTCCTCGGCGGTTACGGTCCTATCGTGCTGGTCGTGGTTGCGGTCCTCGCATTCGGCGGAGCGTTGGCATTCGCACTGCGTAAGCCGAAAGACCAGCGTAAGCCAGAAGGCCAGCGTAAGCCGAAGAGCGAGAAGTAGATCCGACGTGGCTGCGGTGAGCGAGAGGAGCGTTCGGCTCGTGCTCGCCGCCGCAGCCTCGGCGGTGGTGGGGGTCGCGGCAGCGTTCGCGCTGGCGTATCCCACCTTTCCCAGCGGGTCGTCGTGGCTCCGCGTCATCGCTGTCGCGTCGGGTTCGGTGGTGCTGGGGTTCGGAATTCTCGCTGTCCTGGACGGTAATTCCGCATCTCGACGGCCCGCCCTCGACTCGCTGGTGATGTGGCGGTCGATCGGGTTCCTGTCGGGTCTGTGGGCGGTGGCCGAGTTCGTCCTGTTGGCAGCGGCCGCAGCCGAGGCCGAGGGCCGAGCAGTGACGGCGCTGTCGCCGAGTGCATTTGCGGCCTTCGTCGCGTCGATCTCCGTCGGTCGACTCGGCGCGACGACGGTGCTCCTCGCGCTCGTTCTGTGCGCCATGGGCGTACTCGGATATCGACGAGACGCATCCTGGTCCCCGGTTCCCGTGGTCACACTGGCGGCGCTGGCCCTGGTCGCGCGACCGATCACCGGACACATGTCGCAATTCGCATTCGGTTCCATTGCCGTTGCCGTGCATGTGGTGTGCGCCTCGGTGTGGCTCGGTGTGCTCGGCGCGATGGCGCTGAGTCTGCGGACCAAGACAGCCTGGGCGACGCTTTTACCGGCCTACTCCCGGATCGCGCTGTGGTGCGTCGTCGGGGTGACCCTGACGGGCGTATTCGACGCGGTACTGAAGTTGGAGAGCCCGGCGGCTGCGATCGAGACCGGTTACGGCCGAATCGTTCTCGCCAAAGTCGTGATGACCGTGATCCTGGTGGCCGTGGCATCTCGGATCCGCCGCACGTGGTTGCCGACCGCCACTGCTCACCGCTCCACGGCGGACTACTCGGTGGGACGAGCTGCCGCTCATGTCTGTCTGCTGACGGTGGCGTTCGGACTGGCGGCGGCGTTGGCAACCACGGCCTGACAAAAGCAGTAGTTCCGGAACACGGACGGTCCCGGTGCATAACAAGTTTGGATCGACGCAGGTGGCATGTTCAGCGTCTCATGACCTGTCCAGACAGGCTACTGATCGGTTGCCCGTCTGCTGACCCCTAGCAATGCAAACGGAACAAGGGAGTCCGGGTCGATCCAGGCCGACCAGTAGCCGCCACGGACAGGGAAGCTGAACAGCAGCGCGGAGCCGCCCTGGCGGGTGCGAGCTATGGTCTCCTCGAAGCCTACGACGTTCGACAGGCTGTAGCCCTCTCGGTTCGCTTCGAGATAGTCGGCGGAAGTCCGCAAATCGACTACATAGGTCGCAGTGGTTGTCTCCTGCCCGCGTGCTCCCTCGAGATCGTTGATGAACGATGTCAGAATCGGTTCCGGCAGTTGAGAAGCCGGCGCGGCGGACAGAAGTTCCTTGATCGTCAGCGTTCGTTCGTCCGGTTGCGCCGAGGGCTCGCGGAACACTCCGTCCGCATCGGTGTGGTCGGCGAAGTCGGCAAAATCCAGATTCGCGATCGACAGGTTGTTCTCGACCGGGGCAAGGTGTTCGGGAGCTACCCGGAAGCTGTTCGATTTCTCGAACTCGTCGCCTTCCGCCGGGTCGGTGTTCAGCACGAGAATGGGCCGTTCCGGATCCGTGAAGGTCCGCGCGTCGGCAACGAACAGGTACCCGCTGTCGACGTCGAGTTCGAGCACCATATCGCCGGTCCAACCGTCGAACTCGCGGTCATCCACTGTAGTCAGTACCGCCTGCGCATCGAACCCCCCTGGCTGGGCACGAACAGCCTGCGCATCCTGCATCAAAGTTCGCCACGCCGCATCGTCGGTGAAATCGGTCCGTACCAAGATCGATTGTCCGTGAGGAAGATTGGGAGACATTCCTCGATGCTAGTTCAACTGGTAGACCGATCACAGGCGTTCTGCTCACAACCGGCGTTTGCGACATCCACGCAGGCGCTGACCCGAAGTACCAGTCCATTCAGACCGGGCTCAGGCGCGCCGCGAGACGACAACGGTCGATGCGTCGGATGCAGTCGGTGCCCACCAGTGCCGTCGGCCTGTCACCCGTCAACTTCCGGCACACTCGGAGTTGCGACGCCAGATCGTCCGGTTGGCGGACAGACAATCTCCTCCAGGGTCTTGAAAGCTGTTGGTAGCAAACAACACACGGAGGACGCGGGAAAAGAAAGATCATGACGACGGTCTCGGCGGCCTGTATCGCTGGTGCAATGGCTTTCGTAGGCGGCGGCACGGCGGACGCTGCCCAAGGATGTGTCGGCTGCGGCAAGGCCTGGTTCAAGGTAGCTCGGTCTGAGCTCGTGAACTCGAACACACAAACCGCGTGCGAAAGCACCGGCGTGAGCAAGTGGAACTGCCAACCGATGGTGGCGGCGGTCAACAGCGAGCTCGTAACCCGAAAGCTACGGGCTACTGGACGGAGTTCTTCATAAATGGAACGACACGTTCCGGGACGTGGTGATTCCTGAAGCAAGCACGGGTCGATAGGTCTGTGTCGGCGGCCTGCGGAACGACCAGAAGACGAAGCCTGTCGGGGCTCTGTACTAGCCTGAGTGCATGCCGAAGTTGACTGTGGTGCCGGGTGGTTCCTCGGTGTCCGCGCGCGATCGGATTCCCACCGTCGCCGAGTTCTTCGCCGGTATCGGTTTGGTGCGAATGGGCTTGGAGCAGGCCGGTTTCGAGGTGTGCTGGGCCAACGACATCGAGCGCGACAAGCACCACATGTATCGCCAACACTTCGGTGACGACGCGGCCCATTTCCAGCTCGGGGATGTCGCCGGCACGCGCGGCGGCGATCTGCCGGACGGTCTGTCGTTGGCTTGGGCGTCGTTTCCGTGCACGGATCTGTCGTTGGCCGGGGGCCGGGCCGGTCTCGCCGGTAAGAACTCCTCGACATTTCGGCACTTCACTCGGGTGCTGGACGAAATGGGTGACGGCCGTCCCGAGGTGGTCGCGTTGGAGAACGTCGTCGGTCTGGCCACCAGTCATGGGGGCGACGATCTGGCGGCTGCGGTTCGTGAGCTCAACGAACTCGGTTATTCGGTGGACGTCCTCACCATCGATGCTCGACGGTTCGTCCCGCAGTCCCGTCCTCGTTTGTTCCTGATCGGTGCACAACATCCGCCGGAGGATGCCCGCGATCCCAACAGCGAACTGCGTCCGGATTGGTTGCAGGCGGTCTACGGCGATTCGACGCTGTCGACGCATCGGGCTCCGCTGCCCAGCCCGCCGATCCCGTTGACCAGTGGTCTCGGCGATCTGGTCGAGCGGATGGATTACCGCGACGAGCGCTGGTGGGATGCAGACCGCACCGAGGCGTTCGTACGCTCGTTGTCTCCGATTCAGTTGCAGCGCATCGAGATTCTGAAGAAGGCACGCAAGGTCAGTTACCGCACCGCCTACCGTCGTACGCGCAATGGCGTCGCTGTGTGGGAGGCCCGCCCCGACGACATCTCCGGCTGCCTGCGCACTGCGCGCGGTGGGTCGTCGAAGCAGGCGGTGGTCAAAATCGGCCACGGCCGGTTGCAGGTGCGCTGGATGACGCCTCTCGAGTACGCCCGCTTGATGGGAGCCGGCGACTACACACTCGGCGGTCTGCGGAACAACCAGGCGCTCTTCGGTTTCGGTGATGCGGTGTGCGTTCCGGTGGTCGCGTGGCTGGCGGAGCACTACCTGATGCCCCTGGTGAACGGGACACTCGGTTCCATCGCGCCGAATGCGACTGCTGCGCATGTCCAGTCACGGTAAGTCCTCGCTGCGGGCGTCGGCGGTCGCGCCGCGCAAGAGCAGTCTGCCTGCGGACGACGTGCAGTCATTTCGAGCTGCACTGCGAGAAGTGCTGAGCGAGAAGGACGATCGAGGGCGCGTCTGGTCGGCGGCCAAGTGGGGCGTGTATGCGTTCTACGACTACGACGGCGAGCCGATCTACGTGGGGCAGACCAAGGAGAAGCTCAGCGTTCGGGTGCAGCGGCATCTGACCAATCAGCGGACCGACGCCGTCGCGATGCGAGTGCTGGACGTGTTCGAGGTCGCGGAGATCGAGATCTGGCCGCTCTGGCAGTACGAGGACCTCAAGAAGTCCGACGGCGGAGAACAATTCCGCGCAGCCGAACGCGATTTGAACGCCCACGAGTACACGGCGTACCTCGAGGCCATCGACAGGTCGCGTCACAAGGCAATTCTGAACGAGAAGATCCCGCCGGTCTCCGAGCCCATCACTCTGCCTGCGTCACTGCGGCGGTCGCTGATCTCCGAGCAGACCCGAATAGAGCGCGGGCACCCCGACATTCGGATCGCGCGACGCGCGGAGACCATCTCCCGATTGGCTGCGGTCACTCGCGAGCGCGGCGAGGTGTCCGAGGGTCTGCGACGCGTCCTGGTGGTGCAGGCGGTGCGGCTGGCGTATTTGTCTGCAGAGCGACTCGCCTTCGTCGAGGGTCACCCCATTCCCGATCCCGCGGCCATCGACGTCACCGCCCTGGTGGGTTCGGTGCTGCACGAACGTAGCGATCCCGAGGATCCAGACGACCCCGGAGACCCAGAGGACCTACCCGAGCCCGACGCCGAGCTGGACCTGTTCAGCGACTACTGACTCCCGTCGCCGTAGGCTCGACCTGTGCCGCTTCCCCCTCACGTTGCCGATCTCACCAGCATCGATCTGTTGCTGTCGGTGGCAGAGCTCGGCAGCATCGGCCGTGCCGGACACGCCCACGGCATGTCGCAGCCCGCGGCAAGTTCTCGCATTCGCGCGCTGGAGCGCCGCGTCGGAGCGCCGTTGTTGAAGCGGGGCGCACGCGGAACGGTGCTGACCGAGTTCGGCGAGCTCGTCGCGAGTTGGGCAGCGCCGGTCGTCCGGTCGGCCGAGGACTTGGCGACGGCGATCGCCACGCTGCACGCCGAGCGCATCGGCCACCTGCAGATCGCGGCCAGTCAGACTGTCGCCGAGTACCTTCTACCGCGATGGCTCGTCACGCTGCATACAAAACTGCCCCAGATCGTGCCCACGCTGAGCTCGGGCAATTCGGCGGTGGTCGCCGCGACGGTGCTCGCCGGAGACGCAGACCTGGGGTTCATCGAAAACCCCAGTGTCCAGGCCGAACTCACGTACCGCACCGTCGCAACCGACGAACTGGTTCTCGTCGTGGCACCCGGGCATCCGTGGGCGCACTCTGCACCGTCGACCGAGGAGGTGGTCGAGACGGCGTTGGTCACCCGCGAGGCCGGGTCGGGAACCAGGTCCGTGTACGAGAGTGCCGTTGCTGCAGCCGGTCTCGGCCCGCCGACAACTCCTCTGCTGGAAGTGTCGTCGACGACGGCCATCAAGTCCGCTGTGGCGGCTGGGATCGGCGGTGCCGTCCTCAGTTCACTGGCCGTCGCGACGGAGCTGGCGGCGGGCAGTCTGATCGGAGTGCCGCTCCCCGATCTGTCCCTGCACAGAGACTTGCGCGCCATCTGGCGATCGGGCCGTGAGCCCAGCGGCCCGGCCGCAGAACTTCTGACGGTCGCGACGTCCATCCAGCCATAAGCTTCGGTTATGGCTGGCTAGCGAATTGCTGTCTACCGGACGTGGGCCGCGTCGCGCACAGTGAGGTCATGACCGTCCTCGAGTCCGTCTCGTATGCACCCCGGCTGTCGCGCAGGCGGACCGTCGAGCACATCACCCCCAACTGGTTCGCCGCCGTCATGGGAACCGGCATCGTCGCCACCGCGGCCGCCACACTGCCCGTCGACCTTCCTGCGTTGCACGTCTTCGCCGTCGTCGTATGGGTACTCGCTGCCGCAGCACTCGTAGTGATCGGCGCAGCCTTCGTGCGGCACTGGACCGGTTACCGCGCACGCGCAGTCGACTACGCGCAGCACCCGGTGATGATGCAGTTCTACGGCGCACCGCCCATGGCCTTGCTCACCGTCGGTGCCGGGGCCGGCCTGCTCGGCGGAGACCTCATCGGTCCCACGGCGGCGACCGCACTGTTCGCAGTCCTGTGGGTCGCCGGCACGGTCACCGGCCTGCTCACCAGCGTCGCCGTCCCCTTCCGAATGATCACATCCGCTCACCGGGAGCAGGTCACGGCACTGCCCGCGTGGCTGATGCCCGTCGTCCCGCCGATGGTGTCCGCGTCGACCGGCGCGTTGCTGCTCCCTCACCTGCCCGACGGCCAGTGGCGGTTGGCGCTGCTGTGCGCGTGCTACGCGATGTTCGGGCTGTCGCTGATCGTCGGAATGCTCACGTTGACTCTGATCTACGGACGCCTGCTGCACGGCGGTCTGCCGTCCGTCGACGCGGCTCCGACGGTCTGGATCACGCTCGGGTTTGTCGGCCAGTCGGTCACGGCGGCCAATCTGCTGGGCAACGATGCAGCGACGGTGTTCACCGGTGCGCAGTCGTCGATCGCCGTCGGGCTGCACGTCGTCGGGATCGGCTACGGACTGATCATGGGCGGATTCGGCGCGCTGATGTTCGCACTGGCCACTGCGCTGACCGTCCATGCGGCGCGGAGGAAGATGAGCTTCTCACTGACGTGGTGGTCGTTCACTTTCCCCATCGGCACCTGCGTCACCGGAGCGACCGCACTGGGCAATGCCCTCGATTTCGGCGCGGCCCGTGCCCTTGCCGTACTGCTGTACGTCGTACTCGTGACGGCCTGGATCACTGTCGCTGCTCGAACCCTCCGAGGCGTGTGGCGAGGAAACCTGCTGCAGCCCAGCTGATCTCACATGTGCGCGAGTACGTTCACCACGTTGCCGCCTGCGTCTCGGAAGAAGAATCGGCGCACGCCCCACTCCTCGTTGGTGATCTCGTACGCGATTTCGAGATTCGCATCCACCGCGGCGCGGTAGGCCGCGTCGACGTCGTCCACTTCGAGAGACGCCGACGGATTCACCGGGCCGGTGGGGTCGACGGTGATCAGACTCAGTTGCGCGGTGCTGTCCCCCGGTGACGCAAGTGTGGCGATCCAACCGTGGTTCATCACCACCTCCATGCCGGTGACCTGGACATACGCGTCCAGAGCAGCATCGAGATCGGTGACCGTGAGCAGGGGCATCGCGCGCACAACGTCCATCGTCGGACTGTATCGCGCCGAAAGCGTCCCCGCGGGGACGTTCTCGACAGGCATCTCGCACATGGGGGACGATGTTTCGATGCTGACGATCAAGGTGACTCTGGCCGACATCGAACCAGCGGTGTGGCGGCGGTTCACCATCAATTCCGACGCCACACAGCCCGAGCTACACGACGTCATCCAAGATGTCATGGGCTGGGAAGACCGACACCTGCACATGTTCTTCGTCGGCGACGATCCCTATCGAACCAGTCGACGCTACGAGATGAAGTCCGCGCTCGAAGAGTGGGACGACGGTGCCGGGACGCTCGAGGACGGCGTTCGAGTGGACGAAGTCCTCGGTGCCGTCGGGGATCGTCTCGGGTACGAGTACGACTTCGGTGACGGATGGACACACGACCTGGTCGTCGAAGAAATATCGACCGTTGCCGGTACTGCAGCCTGCCTCGACGGCGACCGCGCCTGCCCACCTGAGGACTGCGGTGGCACGTCGGGCTACGACGAACTGCTGAAGGTTCTGGCTGATACCGATCATCCTGATCACAACCATATGAAGCAGTGGGCGGGCAGCTTGGAAGAGCGCTTCGCGGTGGCCGACGCGAACAACAGAATCGCGTTGCGGCGCGCGGTGACGGAGTTGGCCGGCCGCGTGCGGGAGCGGCTACCCAAACTCGGCTCGCTTCTCGAACGCGGGCCCCTCGAGTATCACCCCGATCTGCCCGATGTCCTCGCACGCGTCGATTTCGATGTGGCACAGCTGGCCCCCGTAGCGGCGGCATCGGCAATGGAAAAGCTGACATGGATGCTGGCGCGGGTGGGCGCAGACGGAATCACGCTGACTGCTGCGGGCTATCTCCCACCCAAAGACGTTGCTGCGATGCGTGCAGAGCTCGAGTGGGGTGCCGAATGGTTCGGAAGCTCCAACCGCGAGGTGGACCATCAGCAGGTGCACTGGCTTCGGGCTGCAGTGACGCAACTCGGGCTGGTTCGCGTGCTGAAGGGACGGCTACTTCGCACCCGGTTGGGCAACACCCTGGCCACCGACCCGCTCCGATTGTGGTCGCACGCCGCGGCTCGGATGCCGTTCGGCCGCGAGCAGTACGAGAAGGATGCAGGCCTGCTGCTGCTGGTTTCGGTTGCAGGGGGTTGCTTTGCGACCGAACGCAATTCGCTGATCCTACGAAGCCTCGAGACCATCGGGTGGCGAATCCCCGAAAGCGAAAGACGCTACGCCCAGTACCTCGCTCGACCGACCTTCGACTTCCTCACTCTGATCGGCGCTGTGCCGTCGACTTTGGGTCGCGACGGGGCCGTACCGGATTGGGGACGCACTTTTGCCGTACATGCACTCGGCTCGTGAACCAGAAGGTGCTACCGGCCGCTCGTCAGGTCATGCTGCGCGCCCTACGCGCCGCAGACGATCTCGATCGAGCGCCTCGAGCAGCAGGGGCGCCAGAAGGTCAGGTACGCAGAACTTGTCGTTCACCTTGACGAGCAATCCGAGGTCGAACATCGACATGAACCGGAGTGTCGCGACGGTCTGAATCACCTTGCTGTCGGACATCGTTCCCAGGACGACACCGTCGGATTCCCCTACCGGATCACCGACGAGGCTGCGCACGAGCACGGTGGTCGCCAACGTCGAGCCTGCCACGAGCTCGGACTGCACGGAATCATCGCCGGAGTCGTACACAGGCGTCAAGCAGGATGCGTACGCCTCGACCACGGCGGCGCGAGTTCGGTCCGCACTTGGAGACACCACCCAAGCTCCGGCTTCGGGTCCGCGGGTGTAAGTCTGGCCAGCTTGCTCGAGAACACCGGCCCTACGGGCGGTATCCAACACCGATCGATAGTTCACCATTGCCATGAAGTCAGGTTGTTCAGGGATACCGTCGAAACCCGGAATCCCGAGCGCGGAAACGATCTCGGCCGAGTCGTCCCAGTAGTCGATTCGGGCCGATGGCGCGCGGCGCTCGGTCGCAGCCCACGATGCCAACCGTTGCAGGAGTGAGACCATTATCGGTGTACTCAGCGGGCTGGAGCGCCCCGGCGATATCGGAGAACTGGGCACCGACGCGAATGCAGACGGGAACCCGATCTCTCTCGAGATCTCTTCGTTCTGAGATGGCGACAACCGTTCGGCGACGACGAACGTGCCGAACAGATCGATGGCGCGACGAATCTCGACGCGCTCCCATGGCGACCGCTCATAGTCATCGAGGTCCAAGTACTCGTGATCGTCGAGACAGAACATGTCGATCGGAAAATCTGCGCCGTACACGCTCACGTTCCGCTCGCGGACCGACCAATCGACTGTCATTGCTGTCGCAAAAGCCGTCAACTGATCTGCGACCCAGGCAATCTCGATCAGCCAATCGGAGAAGTGAAGAAGCGCGCTCGGCCAAAATAGAGGTTCCCTTTCACGCTGAACCTGACCGTGGGCCTCGCGACTGGTCTTTCTGCTACGCGATCTGCGGTTGCTCATGATGTCCCCCCGGATGTGTGTGGTCGAGAGAGTAGGCGAGGGGTACGACAAGCGAGCGAAGGCGGCTGATGACCCGCAATGCCGAGGATCTTCGAGGCATCGAGCAGATCGGCTCACCCGAGGACGTGGTGCGTGCTCCGACATCGGCGTTCGTCGCGCGTTTCCTGTCCGACGCCACCCTCGTCGACGGCGTTGTCGCAGACGGCACCTTCACTTCGGGCTCCCTCACACTCGAGGCGGAGGGCTCCGGACCCGGGACGCTCGCAATCCTGCCGACCGACATCGACATCGTGCCCGGATCTGCGGACGACACTGGTGAGGTCAGTGGCACCGTCACGTCGTCATTGTTCGGCCGCGATGCGAGCGACGTCCTGGTGCACTGCGACGACGTCGACTTCCGCTGCTCGACGCGCGGGCCGCGGCTCGAGGTGGGCGAGACGGTCGGCCTGTCCGTGCGGCGATCCTTCTTCTATCCGCACTAGCGTCACCGGCCCGAAGGATCTGGCCATCACCTCGCTACCACGCTGTGATCCACCAGACAGGAATATTGTTTGCTTAGCGCATGTATGTATATATATGGTTGCAGACAGCAAGTAAATCGAACTCAGCGTTGGAGTACTCATGGCAGTTCAATCCACGACAGCGGAATCGCTCGTCGAAGAGGTTTTCCTCTTCGGGCGCACGCTGAAGCGGGCCGTGACCACCGGAGTCGAGGATTCACCGTTGCCGCAGGCGCTGACCGGAGTTCTGGCCATCCTCGCGACAGAGGGTGAATGCAGACAGACCGACCTCGCCAGCAGGCTCTGCGTCAGCCAGTCCGCCCTCAGCCGGCAGATCGCGGACCTCGTCGAACTCGGCTACATCGATCGGCATCCCGATCCGGACGACAGAAGAGCGTCCCGGGTCTGCGTGTCGGACGACGGCCAGGCTCGACTGAAACAGATTTGGGACAGGCGAGCTCGTCGCCTGGCAGAGATGTTGAGCGAGTGGAGTGAAACCGAAGCACTGGATGCTCTCGATTCCATCCGCAAGCTCAACGACACGTTCACCGAAGACGCCCACGCCCAGCACCAGGACGTGGCCCGCATTGAATTGATTGCGAGATAAGACATGACCACCACATCCGCGGAGAATCCGCCGAATCAGGCAGTCGCCGATCCCGATGCGATGACGCATCGCCAGATCCTCGAAGCCCTCACCGGTCTGCTGGCCGCGCTGTTCACCGCGCTGCTGAGCACCACCATCGTCTCGACCGCTCTGCCGACCATCATCGGTGACCTGAAGGGTTCGCAGACCGCGTACGCCTGGGTCATCACCACGGCACTGCTGGCCAACGCCGCGTCGACGCCCATCTGGGGCAAGCTCGCCGACCTGTTCAACAAGAAGGTCCTGGTCCAGAGTTCGATTCTGATCTTCGTCGCGGGCTCGCTCATCGCCGGCTTCGCGCACAACGTTCCGGTGCTGCTCGCCGCACGTGTGGTGCAGGGCATCGGCATGGGTGGCCTGACGGCGCTCGTCATCGCCATCATCGGAACCATCGTCTCCCCGCGTGATCGTGGCCGCTACTCCGGTTACACCGGTGCCGTCATGGCCGTATCGATGTCCGGTGGCCCCATCCTCGGCGGCGTCATCGTCGACAGCCCGCTCGGGTGGCGCTGGTGCTTCTTCGTCTGCGTCCCGTTGGCTGTCATCGCCCTCGGCCTGCTGCAGAAGACGCTGCACATCAAGACCGTCCGCAAGGACAACGTCTCCATCGACTGGCTCGGCGCACTTCTGCTGACCGCAGGCGTGTCCGTTCTCCTCGTGTGGGTTTCGTTCGCAGGCAAGGCCGACTACTACGCCTGGATCTCTCGTGAGACCGCGTACCTCGTGGGCGGCGGAGTTGCGCTGCTCGTCCTGACGATCATCGTCGAGGCTCGGCACAAGTCGCCGATCATCCCGCTCAAGATCGTCACCGAGCGCACCACCGGCCTGGCCATCATCGCGTCCATCGCCGTCGGCGTCGGCCTCTTCGGAGCCACCACGTTCCTCGGCCAGTACTTCCAGACTGCTCGCGGCTACACCCCCACCGAAGCTGGATTGCTGTCCATCCCACTGGTATTCGGCATGCTTGTCGCCTCCGTGGGCTCCGGTCAGCTGATCACCAAGTTCGGTCAGTGGAAGCCGTTCATAGTTACCGGCTCCGTCCTGCTGGTCATCGGATTCCTGCTGCTGGGCACCATCGACCACGCCACCAGCCTGGTGACGGTCGGCATCTTCATCACCATCGTCGGTCTCGGTACCGGCATGCTGATGCAGAATCTCGTTCTCGCAGTGCAGAACACGGTCAGTGTGCAGAACGTCGGTGCAGCATCGTCGACGGTTGCCTTCTTCCGTACCTTCGGCGGAGCGATCGGCGTCTCGGTTCTCGGTTCGCTGCTGGCAACCCGGGTCGCCGAGAAGTCGGCAGCCGGTTTGGCGCAGCTCGGTGTGGACGGATCGGCCGGAGGCGGCGGATCGCTCGACCTCACTGCACTGCCTGCTCCGATCGTCAGCGTCATCCGCACCGCATACGGCGACGCGACCGGACGCATCTTCATGATCGCCGGCTTCGTTGCGATCGTCACGCTCATCGCAGTGGTCTTCATCCCGAATCGCCCGCTGCGCAAGACGATCGACATCGCGTCGGCACCGGCGCAGGGACCCGTTACCGATCTGGACAAGACCGATCTGGACCAGAACGATCTAGACGCTGATGCTCAGGCACAGCCCGAGCGTGGGGAACAGCTCGCCGAGATCCCGTCCTTCGGGGCGACTCAGGATTACGTCGGAGCGCAGTACGGCAACGAGCGTCGCTTCGAGCGTCGCAACGAAGGTCGCCACGAGGCTCAGCCGGGTCAGCGTCCCTTCGATGGACTGAGCACCGATGCCCGTGATCGACTGCTCACGCTGCTGCTGCCCCAGCCCGAGGACACGTTGACCGCACTCGACGAGGCCGAGGCCATTCGCGCCGAGGTGATCGAGCTGCAGCAGGAACTCGACGCCAAGATGCTCGACTTCGATGCAGTGTGCGAGCGACTTCGTCGACTCGGACTCAGTGAGCAGCAGGTGGCTCGGGTGTTGGGAGACAACCACATTCCCGACAGCCACAATCACTACGCCAACGCCGGACTGAACGGCCACAGCGTCAACTGATCTGCCACAGAACAGCGAAAGGCCCCGCACACCCGAAAGGGAGTGCGGGGCCTTTTCTCGTCCGTCTACCGACTACTACCGGCCGGGTATGTACTTCAGCGCTTTGACGAAGGGAGGCATGATCTTTGCCCACAGCTTCGGCGGAAGTCCGCGCGGTCCACCGAGATTGAGCAGGCGGGTCGTCGCGATGGTCTGCGGCTCGGTGTACTTGAGCAGTCCCTCGTTTCCGTGCCTACGGCCCATGCCGGAGACGCCCATTCCGCCCATCGGCGCACCGGTGGTGCCCCACGTCGGCGCGTAGCCCTCGTCCACGTTGACCGTGCCCGCGTGCAGACGTGCCGCAATGGCCTCGCCCTGAGCCTTCGTCTTGGCCCAGACACTCGCGTTCAGTCCGTAGTCGGTGTCGTTGGCCTTCGCAATGGCCTCGTCGACGTCGGCGACGGGGTAGATCGACACCAGCGGCCCGAAGGTCTCGGTCGCCGCGCACTCCATGTCCTCGGTGACGTTCGTCAGCAACGTCGGCTCGTAGAACAGCGGGCCGATGTCGGGACGCGGCTTGCCGCCCGCGACGACGGTCGCGCCCTTGACCTTGGCGTCGTCGACGTGCGCCGAGACCGTCTTGATCTGGTCCTCGGAGATGAGGCTGCCCATTTCGATGCCGAACTCGTAATCGGCACCCACGGTCATGTTGCGTACCCGCTGGCCGAACTTCTCGGTGAACTCGGCGGCGATCGACTTCTCGACGTAGATGCGCTCGATGGAGATGCAGAGCTGACCGGAGTTGGAGAAGCAGGCGCGCACTGCCGCGTCGGATACTTCCCGCAGGTTGGCGCCCTTGGCGACGATCATGGCGTTCTTGCCGCCGAGCTCGGCGGAGAAACCGATGAGTCGACGCCCCGCCTGCTCGGCCAGGAGCTGACCGGTGGCCGTGGAGCCGGTGAACATGACGTATTCGGTGTTCTCGACGATCGCGGTGCCCACCACCGAGCCGGGGCCGGGGACCACGGCGAACAGGTCGCGGGGCAGACCGGCCTTGTAGAGCAGCTCGACGCAGGCCAATGCGCAGTACGGCGTCTGGCTGTCGGGCTTGAGCACGACGCCGTTGCCGGCCAGCAGCGCCGGTATGGCGTCGGACACCGCGAGAGTCATCGGGTAGTTCCACGGCGAGATGATTCCGACGACGCCCTTGGGCTGGTACCGAACGCGAGTCTTGGTCAGCACGGGAAGCATGCCGGTGACCTTCTTCGGGGCCAGCAGTTTGGCGGCCGTGCGTGCGTAGTGCCGCGAGGTCATCGAGATGTCGAGGACTTCCTCGAGGGCGGCGGCGCGGGACTTGCCCGTCTCGGCCTGCGCCATGTCCATGAGCTCGTCGCGGTGCGCGAGCACCAGGTCGCGGTAGCGGTGGAAGATCTCTGCGCGCTCGGAGACCGGGCGCTTGGCCCAGGCCGCCTGAGCGGTACGGACGCGCGCGATCGCAGCCAGGGCATCTGCAGCCGTGCCGACCGGAATGGTCGCCAGCTCCTTACCGGTGAACACCTCGGTGATCGTCTTGGTGGGACGCGAGTCCGCGTCGGGAATGGCGATGAGATCAGCGAGCCGGGAAAAGGTCGCAGTGGACGGAGCAGGCATTTTTGCATCCCTACTGATGAGTAGTGTTCGGAGTAACAGACAACCTACCTGGTCTTCGGCTCAGTTCACAGGGCCGATGTTCCCTGGCCCTGTGGCACGATGGGTGGTGGTCTACTCCGACGTCGGGGCGTTCGGAAGCAACAGGGTGGGGAATACATGCGCAAGGCACTAGTTCTGGCCGGAGCAGCAGCACTGATGGTGGCATTCGCGGGGTCTGCGCAGGCAGATCCGGTCCAAGATTTCATTGCTCCACCGAGCGATCCGGCTGCGTATCTCCCCACGTCACTCGGCGATCCGTGGTTCGATCCGCCGGCGGGATACGAGAATCTCGTGCCCGGCACTGTCCTCGCTCGACGCGATGTCGCGGTGACGCCCGAGGCCTCGTCCGTCCAACTGCTCTTCCGCTCCACCGATTCGAAGAATCGTCCCATCGCAGCGGCAACGACGGTGCTGACTCCCACTGCGCCGTGGACCGGTGGTGGAGATCGCCCTGTCATCGCATACAACGAGGCGACGGATTCACTCGGCAACACGTGCGCGCCGTCGTACACCCTCCCGCGGGGCAACAACAAAGAGATCGATCAGGTCCGGATCCTGCTCGGCCGCGGTTACACCGTAGTGATGACGGATTATCAGGGGCCGCGTCAGGCGTATTCGGCCGGTCTCGTGTCGGGGCACACCGTGCTCGACGGTCTGCGCGCCTCCCGGACTGCAGGCGTGAGCGCGGATGCACCCATCGGCATCACCGGATATTCCGGCGGTGCGATCGCCTCGGGCTGGGCGGCGCAGTTGGCACCCGAGTACGCACCCGAGCTGAACATCGCCGGAGTCGCGTTCGGCGGTCCGCCGACCGATTACAAGATTCTGCAGACGTCGCTCAACGGGCAGATCGGATCGGGCTTGTTCACTGCGGCGACGATCGGACTGTCCCGGGAGTACCCGGAGATGCGGCAGCTCGCCAACGACAACGGCAAGCGACTGGCGCTGGCACAGAAGGATCAATGCGTGGATGTGTTGTCCTACAGCGGACTACTGCTGTTGGACCAGCGAAATCTCTCCAACGTCCCGGACGTCTTCGCGCATCCGATCACCACGGCCGTCGTCGAGGAAAACCGCATGGGCCAGACGAAGCCGGACGCGCCGGTGTACATCTACCAGGGCCTGCAGGACTTCCTCATCCCCAAGGAAGGTGCCGAGGCCGTGCAGGATCAGTGGTGTGCAGCAGGAGCGTCGGTACATCTGGAAGAGGTGCCCGGCGACCATTCACTGGCACAGACCAACGGCCGTCCCGGTGCCTACGATTGGTTGGCACAACGCCTGGCCGGTGTGCCGACCTCGGGTTGCGAACGTGTGATTCTCTAGAGGTCCATAACGAATCGTTTTTCGTCTTGACCCTCACGCCACGGGAGGCAGCACAGTGTCCTTCGTGAGTGATTCGTCCGCGAACAGTTCGGTTGACGTCCAGGTCGGCATGCAGGTCGGCGCGGTCTCGAAGTTGGTGGGTGTCAGCGTCAGAACGCTGCATCACTACGACGAGATCGCGTTGGTGGTGCCGTCGGGCAGAACACCCAAGGGCTATCGGACGTACTCGTCGGCCGATGTCGAACGGCTGCATCAGGTACTGACCTACCGCGAGCTCGGGTTCCCACTCGACGTCATTGCAGCGTTGCTCGACGACCCGGCCGTCGACGCGATGGCGCATCTACGTCGGCAGCGCGAGCTGCTCGGCGAGCGGATCGATCACTTGCACGCAATGGCTGCGGCCGTGGACAAGATGATGGAGGCGAAAAAGATGGGTATGCAATTGACTCCCGAGGAGCAGCGAGAGATCTTCGGCGACAACTGGACCGGCGAGGAATACGCCGAGGAGGCCGAGCAGCGCTGGGGCGAGACCGACGAGTGGAAGCAGTCGCAGCAGCGGACGGCGTCGTTCACCAAGGACGATTGGAAGGCCGTCAAGGAAGAGACGGACCTCCTCGAAGCCGATCTCGCTGCCGCGATGCAGCGGGGTGTGTCGCCGGATTCCGACGAAGCCGGGGAACTGGCCGAACGTCATCGCGCGTCGATCGAGCGGTACTACGACTGCGGTTACGAGATGCAGGTGAACCTGGCGGAGATGTACATCGCCGACGAGCGATTTGCCAAGCACTACAACGATATCGCCGACGGTTTGGCGCAGTATCTCCGTGACGTCATCGTCGCGAACGCCGCTCGTCAGGGCTGACTCGTCTCGATCCGCACCCCTTTTCGGAATCCGCGCCTCCTGCAGGGGGTGCGGATTCCGACCCGGGGCGTAGATGTCCGGGCGAACGCTGCTCGTCAGGGTTGACGCGGGCCATCGCGGACCGCTCGTGTGCGGTCGATCCGCCCCACACACCGTGCCGTTCGTCGGTGTCCAACGCATGCTGCAGGCACCGCGTGACGACGGGGCATCGGTCGCACACGAGCTTCGCCTGCCGTTCGAGATTTCTCAGCGAGTATCCCCGCAGCCCCAGGGGCGGGTAGAACATCGAGACCGGCATCGAGCGGCAGGCGGCATTCATCTGCCAGTCCCACTGGTCAGAGATAGGTTGCATTGCTTGTCTTTTCATCGAACTCTCGTATGGATCAGACACCGAGGAGACTGCGGGCATTGTCGGATGTGACGGCGCGCCAGTTCTCCAGTCCACCGTCCGCGGCTCCCGCGTCGAGCGAGCGCAGCTGCTCCTGCACCGCGCCGATCGGGGTGAAGCAGAAGTCGCTGCCGTAGACCAGACGATCGGGCCCGACCGCCGACAGCAATGCCGGCAACTGCCTCGGAACCGGCGTACCGGCGAGGTCGAACCACATGCGCTGCAATACATTCGGCGTCGACGGGGTACCGCGACCGACCTGCGTCCGGAAGAAGTCGACCCGATCCGCCAACAGCGGCAGTACTCCACCGCCGTGAGTCAACACCCAGCGGATGTGAGGGAACCGATCGACCACGCCCAGCAGAATCAAGTCGACGACGGTTCGTGCTGTGTCGAAAAGGAATTCGACCATCGGAGCGGGCCTACCGAGCTCTACCGCAGCTGCATTCGGCGGTGAGGTGGGATGCACGAAGACCACCGCCGAACGCGCATCGAGCGCCGCGAGCAACGGCGTAAGCATGGCGTTGCCGAGATACATGCCGCCGGCGTTCGACATCACGGTGACCCCGTCGGCACCGAGCTGATCGAGAGCCCGAATGGCCTCGACCGTCGAGTCGACGACGTTCGGAAGGGGCAGCGACGCAAAGAATCCGAGGCGTGGCTGACCCTGGACAACTCCGACTCCGAAGTCATTGACCCGTCGGGCCAGATCGGAAGCCTGGCCGTCGTTGCCGAAGTGCACCCCAGGGCTCGACACGGACAGGATCGCCCTGTCGATCCCACACCGGTCCATCATCTGCAGATGCTCGGTCACCGACCAGGACGGCCACTTCGGCATGCCGTCGGGAAAGACGATGCCGGACGCGAGCGCTTCGCGCAGATAGAAGTCGGGGACCATGTGCGAGTGCACGTCCACTACTCCCCCGGCGGCAGGCGTCGATGACGCCGACGCGGTCGCTGCGGACAGGGCGACGCCCGAGAGCGTGGCTGCACCGAGCGCGCCGAGCAAGGTTCTGCGGTCGATCACGATCTACGTCCTTGTCGTCGACACCACCCGGTCCGAACTGACGCTATCGTCACATATGAGATTATCCGCAGTCAACGGTGACTTGTACCAACTGATGTAGGACTAACATGGCGCGATGACGACCGAACGTACGAAGCCCAGTCCTGCGCAATTTTTGGGGTACTCGTTCGGTCGGGTCCTGCCCCCGTCGATGCAGGATTGGGTCCGAAACGACCTCGTCGGCAACGGGGCCCAGGTGCGCTACCTGGCTCGATTCACGGTTCCCGTCATCCCGTTGCTGCTGCTGTTCCTGCTGATTCCCGGCCCGCTGTGGATGTCGCTGGCGATGATGGCGTTGCTGTTCATTCCGCTGGTGTACTTCGCGATAGCGCTGATGAACGTCTATCGGCGGCACCGGTTGCTGATTCACGGCCTCGATCCCCAGTTGATCAACGCCAAGGCGCAGAGCCGCGTCGACCGCACCCGAGACGACTACGAGCGACGTCACGGCCGCGGCTGACGATCGGACGTTAGTCTTCTGCGCATGACTTCACCTGTGGAATTCAAAGCAACCGCTGATCTGGCCGACGAGATCGGTCCCGACATCCGCAGCTGCGACACCCAGTTCATCCAGTTCGGCAAGCACACCGAGTTCGCCGGACCCATCACCACCATCCGCTGCTTCCAGGACAACTTGCTGGTCAAGCAGACGTTGAGCGAGCCCGGCAACGGCGGCGTTCTCGTGGTCGACGGCGACGCCAGCATCCACACCGCGCTCGTCGGCGACATCATCGCCGGGCGGGGTGTCGACAACGGCTGGGCAGGCGTCATCGTCAACGGCGCTGTGCGGGACTCGGCGATTCTGCGCACCCTTGACATCGGCGTCAAGGCACTGGGGACGAACCCACGCAAGAGCACGCAGACGGGATCGGGCGAGAAGAACGTGCCGGTGACCTTCGGCGGCGTCACCTTCACCCCCGGCGAGATCGTCTACAGCGATCACGACGGAGTGGTCGCAGTCTGATCCGACGCGAAAGGGACGGCCGCGGTGCCGTCCCTTTCTGTTGCGTCTTGTACGACGTCGGTGCTACTTCACGAATGCGAGAAGCGCGTCGTTCACTTCCTGGAAGTGTGTCCACAGCAGCCCGTGGGGTGCGCCGTCGACCTCGACGTACGTTGCCTCCGGGAACGCCTCGTGGAACGGGCGGCCGGTGGAGTCGATCGGCAGGATGTTGTCGGCCGTGCCGTGCAGGATCAGCGTCGGCTTGCCCGATGCGCGGACCTTTGCGACGTCTCCGCGGAAGTCCTCGAGCCAGGTGGGCACGACGGCATAGGCCGCGACGGGCGCGCTGGTGGTGGCGGTGTTCCAGCTGGCGCGGACGGTGGCCTCGCTGATGCGGCTGCCGAGGTTCTCGTCGAGGTTGTAGAAGTCCTTGTAGAAGTTCTCGAACCAGGTGAAACGATCCTCACGCGCTGCGGTCTCGATGCCGTCGAACACCGACTGCGGAACGCCGGTGGGGTTGTCGTCGGTCTGCAGCAGGAACGGCTCGAGCGAGGCGAGAAACGCGAACTTGGCGACGCGGTCGGTGCCGTACGTCGCGGCATACCGAGCCAGTTCTCCTGTGCCCATGGAGAATCCGACGAGGATGACGTCGTTCAGGTCGAGCTCGGTCAGCACCTTGTCCAGGTCTGCAGCGAAGGTGTCGTAGTCGTAGCCGACGGTGGGCTTGCTCGACTGCCCGAATCCACGGCGGTCGTAGGTGATGACGCGGTAGCCGGCATCGAGCAGCGCACGCGACTGGCGCTCCCAGGAGTTGCCGTCGAGCGGGTAGCCGTGGATGAGCACGACCGGCTGGCCTGAGCCGTGATCCTCGTAGTAGACCTCGACGGGGGTGGAGTTCTCGGTTCCGACGTTGATGTACGCCATGATCCTGCCTTCCTGCGTCCTGAGCATCGAACGGGAGAACGGTCGTTCTCTCCGTGTGTGGACTACTGTAGAGAACGTTGGTTCTCTCGGCAAGGGGTAAGCGATGACCAGTACGGAAATCGGACGGGCACAGGTGGTGAACGCCGCGGACGAACTGTTCTATGCGCGCGGCATCCAGGCCGTCGGCATGGATGAGCTGCGCACCGCAGCGGGAATCTCTCTCAAACGCATGTACACACTGTTTCCGTCCAAGACGGCCATCGTGGCCGAGGTCCTCCGTGGCCGCACTGCCCAGTGGAACGACGGGATCCACGCCGAGGCGGATCGACACGACACACCGCGCGGAAAGTTGTTGTCCATCTTCGACTTCCTGGATCGATGGTTCCGCGAGGACGACTTTCGCGGGTGCGCGTTCATCAACTCCTTCGGCGAACTGGGCGCAACCATGCCCGAGGTCGCCGACGCCGCGCATCAGCACAAGAAACGTTTCATCGAGTACGTCACCGCCTTGGCCGTCGAAGACGGATGCGAGCCGACCGTCGGTCTGCAGATCGCACTGCTCGCCGAGGGTGCTCAAACCACCGCCGCCATCACCGAACTGGCCGAATCCGCCTCTGCAGCAAAAACTGCGGCCGAGGTTCTGTTGAATTCGAGCGCGAAGTGACGGGCATCGCGGATCACTGACATTTGACACTGAAATTGTCCGTTTCGGGACGTTAGTGTCGAATCCATGAGCAAGCTACGAGTCCTCGCCGCCCTCACCGTCTCGACGGCCCTGCTGGTCAGTGGATGCACGTCGTCCGACGAGCCCTCAGCCGTGCAGGCGACCTCTACGACGACGTCGAGTGGGAGCATCAGGACCGACGACGTCCAGGCGGCTCTGGACGCGCTGGTAGCGGCCGGGTCCGTCGCCGCCGTCGCGCAGGTGCGCGACGGCGAGGATTCCTGGTCGGGAGCGGCAGGACTCGTCGAGCGTGATGGCACCGAGCCGGCCGGTGCCGATGATCCGGTGCGCATTGCAAGCGTCACCAAGTCGATGGTCGCGGCGGTGGTGCTGCAGCTCGTCGACGAGGGAAAGCTGCAGCTCGATCAGCGGGTCGACGAACTCCTTCCGGGCCTGCTGTCCAAGTCCGTCACCGTCCGACAACTGCTCGACCACACGAGCGGAATACCCGACTACCTCACCGGACTCGATACGGCGCAGCAGATCGCTTCTCGCGCCGATGATTCCGTCTCCGACGATGAGCTGATCTCGAAGGCATCGGCCATGCCGTGGAGAAGTGAACCGGGCCAGGAGTTCAGCTACTCGAACACCAACTACGTTCTACTCGGGCGGATCGTGGCCGATCTCGATGGGAAGCCCGTCGGACAGTCGCTGCAGGACAGGATCTTCGAACCTCTGCAGATGACTGACACCACTTACCCCACCGACGCTGATATCGCCGACGATGCACTGCACGGCTACGTGCTGGAGAACGGGATCTACACCGACGTCACCGAATACGACGCGAGTATCTGGTCTTCCGCTGCTGCAGTGGTCTCCACGGTAGAGGACATGAACACGTTCTTTCGTGCTTTGTTCGACGGCACACTGCTACCTCGCAACATGGTCGACGACATGCAGGTGGTCAGCCCCTCCGGCTACGGCCTCGGATTGCTGCTGGGAATCGACGCCTGCGATCCAGAGTCCGGTGAGCTGGTGTTCGGCCAGCGCGGCAACGGCTTCGGATATCGCACGTTCCAGTTCTCGAGTCCCGACGGCAGCCGTCAGGTGTCACTGGCCTGGACCACAGCCGCGCCGACCCCGGGCACCGATCCGCTGCTACAACCCGCATCCGAAGCACTGATCGCCGGACTGGCATCGACCTGCCCGGCGTAGCTAGAGGGTCGTCACCCAGCCGTGCACTTCGTCGCTCGTGAGTGCAGCCTGGTGACGCTTCCGCAGAGTGAGCGTCGTCGGTCCGATTTCCTTGGTTCCTATTGCGCGGCCGTCGATTTCGTATACCGGGGCAACCCCGGCCGACGTGCCACACACGAAGACCTCGTCGGCGATGTACAGCTCGGTGAGGTCGACGGTGCGTTCCTGAACCGTCATTCCTTCTTCACGCGCAAGGGTCAGGATGGTTCGACGGTTGATGCCATCGAGAATGTCGCTGGTGACGTCAGGCGTGACGAGCACTCCGTTTCGCACGAGGAAGATGTTGGCGGCACTGAGCTCGCAGACGTGTCCGTTGATGTCGAGGAAGATGCAATCATCGAACCCACTGTCGATGGCATCCTGTTTCGCCAGAACGGAATTGACGTATGCCCCGTTGACCTTCGCGCGCGACGGAATCGCATAGTCGGGGATGCGACGCCACACACTGGTCTTCAATCGCATACCGTTTTGCGGCACAATGGGATTGGCGTCGTAGAGGAAGATCGACACTGTCGTGTGCAGGCCACGGACCCGTGTTCCGGGAATGGACTCGTCGACGTGGACGGTTGCCCGCACGTACACCTCGTCGGTCGGGGCGTTGGCCGCGACGACCTGCTGCGTCACCTGCACGAACCGCTCGAAACTCCACTGCGTCGCGAAGGTGTCGATGCCGATGATCTTGCAGGACTCGACGAGTCGCTGGTAGTGATCGAGCAACCGGAAAGCGGTGCGCCGATCTCCGTTCACCTGCACCGGAAACACGGTGTAGACACTCAGGCCGTAGAGGACTGCCGAGGTCGCGACCCCGAGTGTCGCGTCCTTCGCATCGACCAGTCTGTCGCCGAAATACACCTTCGAGTGCGGGAGTGCCATGCGGCGATGCTAGTCGCCCGGTGAGTCCAAGCGACAACGCTTTTACTTCTCTATGGTCGAGTACATGAGCGAACGCACAGTATCCTGGCCACCCCTTGGTCGTTCCGCAGGCTCCACTCCCGCCCGCACACTCTGGAACGACGGCCCCGAGGTGGGTGCCATCGGCTTGGGCTGCATGGGAATGACCTGGGCATACAAGGCAGACGACCAAACGGAGTCCCCCGATCGCGTCATCGGGCACGCCCTGGACCTGGGTGTGAACTTCATCGACACCGCCGATGTGTACGGACCGTTCACCAACGAGGAAGTCGTCGGCGCAGCCATCGGCAGTCGACGCGACGAGGTGGTGCTCGCGACCAAGGGCGGATTGACCTCCCACATCGGCGACGCCGGCGAGCCGGTCATTTCCGGCCCCAACGGCAAGCCCGAGCATCTGCGGTCTGCCATCGACGATTCGCTCCGACGGTTGGGCGTCGACCACATCGATCTGTATTACCTGCACCGTCCCGATCCCGAGGTCGACGTCGAGGACAGCATCGGCGCGATGGCCGAGGCCGTGCAGGCCGGAAAGGTTCGCGCACTCGGTGTTTCGGAGTTCACCGTCGAGCAGCTCGATCGGGCTCAGCGGGTGCATCCGATATCCGCTGTGCAGTCGGAGTTGTCGTTGTGGACACGCGACCACCTTGCAACCTCGTTGACATGGACGAAGGACAACGGTGCAGCCTTCGTGCCGTTCTCGCCGCTGGGCCGCGGCTTCCTGACCGGCAACTTTCGCGGAACAACGCCCGCTGCAGATGATTTCCGAGCTCGGCTGCCACGCTTCAGTCAGGACAACCTCGATGCGAACCTCGTCATCGTCGACGCCATCGCGGCCATCGCCGACGAGCTCGGTGCGACGCCTGCGCAGGTGGCCCTGGCATGGGTGCTGGCGCAGGGAGAGCACGTGGTGCCGATTCCCGGCACTCGCCGCACTTCGCGTCTCGACGAGAACGCCGGTGCCGCCTCGCTCACGTTGAGCTCCGAGCACCTCGCCGCACTCGACACGTTGCCCGAGCCCGCTGGTGGCCGGTATTGAGATAGCGCAGGTCGATCCGTCGACGGATCGGTTGTCGGCCGAGAAAATCCTCGCGGTACAGAGGAGTGCGTACGCGGTCGAGGCCGAGCTCATCGGCGACGATCGCATCCCACTACTGCACGAGTCGGTGGATGATCTGTGTGCAGCACAGGTCCACTGGCTCGTCGCGCTTGATCTCAGCCAGATCCTTGGTGCCGCAGCGTGGTCCGGTTCGGAGATCGACCGTCTGGTGGTGGCTCCACACGCACATCGGCAGGGCATCGGTCGCGGTTTGGTTACCGCGGCACTGAATTGCATTGCCGGAGAACGTGTGCTGGTGGCTACCGGGCGAGACAATGCCCCGGCCCGTCGCCTGTACGAGTCACTCGGCTTCGTGCACAGCCAGAATCAAGAGGTGTTGCCGGGACTGTGGCTGGCCCGCTACGAACTCAACCGCTCAGAGCCCAGACGACTACAGCGATGACCGCCCCGAACGCTGCGGAGCCGGCCAACACGGCTCCGTGCCGAGATCGTTCTCCGATCATCAGAAGCAAGGCCGTCGACGCCGCGACTCCCACCGCTACGGCGAACACGAGATTGAATGCCCTCGCCGAGTCCATTCCGAACACGAACCGCGCTGCCAGCCCCAGCAGAATGACCACCGCGGCCATGACGAAAGTGGTGGCGATACTGCTTCGCACTTTCACGAGTTCTCCAGACGTGTTCGGGCCCAAAACCAGATCAGCGCACCGGAGATCGGCATGACAAGCACCAATAGGCACCACCAGAGTTTCGCGCCCTCACGCGACTGAGTACTGCGAACTATCGACACCCAGGCGACAGCAACGAGCATCAACCACAGAACAATTGCAGCAATCCATACCAAATCGAACGTCAGCGGAACGGTGGGATTGCTGCCGTCCATTGTTTCCACTCCCTTTGCCTCGAATAGCCAGCCTATCGATCTTGCTCGGCGTTAGGCTGCGACCATGACCGCCTGGATCGAAGTTCTTACGGCCATGACCACTGAATCGACCATACCGATGCGGGGCACTATCGAGGAGATCCACGAAGCAGGAAGTCCCGAGTCCTTCCGGCACGGATTCGCCTACAGTGGCACGCCACCCGTGCTGATCGCACCCGAAGATGGCTGTCGGGTATGGCGATCCGGGCGCAAGACGCGCGTCGAACGTCTCGACGGCAATCCCATCTTCATCAGCGACGGCGCGCGGGCCTGGGACTTCACAGGCCCGGCCGACCGACCACGCGTCGGACCGCTTGGCAGGGTGATGTATCTGGGGCCTAGCCAATTCTTGTTGCAGCAACGCAGTACCGCCGAGTGGACCGGAAACGAATTCGCGCAACCGATCGGCACGGTGGAGACGGTCGAGTTCGCCGGACGCGATTGTTGGACAGTGCAATTGGCTCCTCCCGATGGGAAACCGTATCCGCTTCGCATCTGGGTCGACGTCGAAACCGGGTTCATCCTGGGCGACCGCATCGACGGGGCAGGAATCGGTTCGCAGTTCGTCGAACTCGCTGTCGGCGAACCGATCGACGACACGATGTTCGTCTGGGACGGGCCGGCGCACACGGGCGAGGAGTATCAGCAGATACTAGAGGACGAGTCGAGAGCGCTGCGGCACACACACGCGCAGTGGTTCAGAGAGAACGTGGCGCCGACGCCATTGATCGTGCGCGCACCGCTCGATTTCACTCCCGAGTACGTGCATTTCGCAGAGGCCGGCGACGGGGGCTTCGATACGAGCAATCGGAGAACACTGTTGGGACGTCGCCCTCGCAGTGGCGAGGGATGGACACCGAAGTGGGGAGTGTCGCATTACGTTTGGTCCACTCCGGACTGGGATTGGGCTGCCGGAGCGACAAACGGACAGCTCGATGCTCCTGCAGTCCTCGAATTGCAACATTCGTTACATCCTGGAGAGCCGGTGGACCGTGGTCGGAGAGTCGCTGGACGCGCTCACGAGTAGCCTCAACTCTCATGACCTCGTTGAAAGGCGCATGAGCGACCATCGCACGCTTGTCGTGCACATCTCGGCGTCGGTGATCGGTGACGGTGAGATCGACCCGCCCCGTGTGGGTTCGGTGTTGACAGGCCCATTGCGTTTCGTAGAGCTACCCGAGAACGAGCCGCAGGTCGTCAGGGTATCGGCGAGCCTCGAACCGTCGGGGCAGGAGCCGATCTGGCAATACACGGGGCAAAAGTCCCCTCGTCGCTGGGAATGGACCGGACTGCTTCGCGGCGACGGTTGGACTGCGTCATGGCGCGGATTCACCCCCAGGACTGGGCAAGTCGAGTTGACCGGCCGCTTCTACGGCGTCTTCGGCTACGACACCGAGGGGTGGTTTCGCGGTCGAGTGACCCGAGCTCAATTGGTGTCGGAGCGCTACCAGTTGATTCCCGGCGAGGGTTGGGTCATATGCCCTGGTCATCGTGCCACTCGCGACATGGAGGAAGTCCGTCGAATCTTCGGCCACGTGTCGATGCGCGAGGACGGTGGCCCCGTCGACCAGGAGAACAGCGTCATGATCGATCTCGATCTCGACGACGTTCCGCCTCTACCGACCCGCCCGAGCATCGTGCCGGGAGACGTGGCCGCTGCCGGCGGCGTCACCTGGGTTCTCGACGCGGAATTACCGCTGGTAGTCAGCATCGATTCGGAAGGTATTGCTGCCGAACATGTTCTACCGGCCAGGATCGGTGGTTCGCGCTCCGTCTGGGCCACCGAAGCAGGGTGCTGGGTCGGCGGAATGGACGGAATGTTCTGGATTCGCCTCGGTCAGGAAGCAGTTCGGGTCGATACCTTGCCCGCGCTCATCGGATCCGTCAACGGGGGGCTGTTGCTCGTCTGTGCCGGAGCGGCAATGTGGCGCCTGTACACACCGGGTTCGGATTCGGCGGCCGTCGCGGCTGTCGCGGGCCACGTCAATTCCATAGCTGTGGAACGTGATGGTTGGGTCGTCTGCGTTCAGCCTCCCGCGGAATCAGTGGTGCGCCTGGTTCGGGTGTCAGGGACGGGGCATTCGACCATCGGACCCGTCATTCCGCAGCTACCTCGCGGCCACGGAAATCCATATCTCGCTGGCGATCCACTTCGTCTGGTCCGAGGAGTCGACGTTGCATTCGTCGAACCGGACCTCACCATTCGCGACGACGGTGAAAAGCTGGGGCGCAGCCAGTTTCACGGTGGTCAGCTCGGTCGCTTTGCCTGGACGATCGGGCATGCACCCGACGGCACTTCATCAGCGGGGTGGTGGCCGCTCTCTGGCCCGGTCACCTACGAACGAGGCGAACAGTTCTGGTTGTTCACCATCTATGACGCGGCGACCTTGACGCCACTGACAAGCGTTCCCGTGATCGCGACCAGCCCGAGCGTCGCGATCGACGACATAGGTCGGATTCTGGTCATCGCGCGTGGGGTCCAAGTACTTCAACACGACGATCCAATGCTGCGATGGCCCGTGGAGCTTGATATCGCAGCAATGCTCGACGATTCGATGTCGGGCGAACAGCAGAGGTGACCGCAGGTTGCCGCAGAGGGAGCTAGCTTTGCAGGCATGACTTCTGCCGGCGGCGCGATTGCATTGGCTCTCTTCGGCATGGCTCTCGTGTCGATCGTCCTTGACACAGGCACCGGCTGGCTCATCAAGCTGGCGTGGGTAGTGGTGGCAGTGATCCTGCCCATCGTCGGTCCCATCCTGTGGTTCGCAGTCGGGAAGCGCTATCCGTATGGGGTGAACGGCGGCAACAACTGAGAGTTCAGTATCCAGTCGCATTGCGTAGGTCGATGTTGACCAGATGGCTTACCTGGTCGCGAAGCCATTCAACCGTCTGCGGGTTGGGGGCGGGTGCGTGGGCCAACAGCGTCCAGCGCAGTCGGGTTGCTGCGGTCAGATCGAACTGCACCAGCACGTCGGGAAGACTCGGCCACGGCGAGCTCCACACCACGCGGTCGAACTCACTACTCTCGACGATGCGCGGCAGAGCGGCACCCTCGAACATCACCGGCCAGGCGAACCCTTGATTCTTCGGATGCAAGTCTGGGCGCATCAGTGCCTTCCAGACGAAGAAGACCGGCGGCGACAACTCCGCAGTCCTGCTGGCGAGAACCATCATCGACCCACCGTACGCAGGTACCGACTCGGGAGCCCTCCTATTTTTCGCGCACGCCGGTGCGGGCGGTCGCGATGTACTGACAACAGACAGAGCTGTGCCCTGACGCTTGTGTGGGTCGTCAGGCGGGTTGTCGTGGTTCCTCGTCGCCGGTGTCGCCCGTGTCGTTGTGGTGGTCGGGTGGGTAGAGGACTTCTTCGGGGTGGTGTGCGTGGTTGATCAGCCCACGGCGTGTGGGGTCCATCCCTGTTGGTGGATGCCACAGGGTTCGGCCCGGATAGCGATGTCCTGCTGTGGTTTTGGTGGTTGCCCACTTTCCGGGGCCGGTGCCGACGAGTGCGTGGTGCATGTCGCAGGCGAAGGTAAGGGAGTCGATGTCGGTGGGTCCGCCCTCGACCCAGTCGTCGAGGTGGTGGGACTGGCACCAGGTTGCAGGTCGGGTGCAGGAGGGGAAGCTGCAGCCGCGGTCGCGGGCGATGAGGACGATGCGTTGGTCGGCGGAGGCGATGCGTTTGGATCGGCCGAGGTAGAGGGCTCTGCCGTTGTCGTCGAAGATGGTGAGGTAGTGGTGGGCGTGCGAAGCCATGCGGATGGCGTCGCGGATCGAGACGCGGGATCCGGTGGCGGTCATGGCGTAGCCGCAGCCTGATTCGAGATCGTTCAAACTCATGGTGACGATGGCGGTGACGGGCAGCCCGCGATGGGTGCCGAGCGTGCCGGAGGCGAGGGTGTGCCGGAGCGCCATCTTCAGGGCATCATGACGGCGTTCGTTCTGGGTGCGTCGATCCCGCGCGGCGGCAGCATCACGAGCAGCGGTGTCCGAGGCGTCGGCGTCGGCGTGGCCGCCGGGTTCAGCAGCGCTGTCGGAGCCGGCACCGTCGTTGGTGTCATTGGTGTCGTTGGTGTCGTTGGTGTCCTTGGGTGTGCTGTGTGGCGTTGTGCCGCAACCACAGTCGCTGCTGTCGGCGCACTCACCCTCACCGCGGTCGTCGCCACTGCGGTTTTCTCCACTGCGGTCGTCGTCACCGTAGAAGTTGGCACCGTTGCCGACCGCCCCATCCCACAGGTACTCGTCACCCGATCGAGCATCGCTGGATCCTGCCTCGTCGGGCATCGGCCCGGGCTTTGGTGTAGCTGCACTGCCACTCCCGCCGCCGTCCCCGCCGCCGTCCCCGCCACCGTCCCCGCCGCCGTTCTCGTCGCCGGTGGTCTCATCCTCGTGGACGATCGATGTCGGGTCGGCAGGATTGTTCACCCCCGGCTTAGCAGCTTTCGAGAACAAGGCCTCGAGGTAGGCCCGTAGCTCGGAGTCGACGCAGAACGTCCCCTCGGACATCCCGTCGGATCCCTGCTCACCGAGGTAGAAGAACGCATCCCGTTTCCGTGGCCTCGGCTTCGCGTTCTTGTCTTCGTCTTCGTCTTCGTCTTCGTTCTCGTCGAAGTCGCCGTCGGGGTCGAGGATCGAGTCCAGGTGCGCCACCAGTGGCGCGAAGTCGTCGGGCCGCCTCGTCGAGGCGAGACCCACCAACTGCTGTTCGGCGCGATCGCGGGTCTGCGGATCCACACTCGACGGCAGATGCCGGAAGAATTCGCGGATCATCTGCACGTGCTGGGCATCGAGCAATCCCGCCCGCACCGCTGCAGCGGTGTGCGGCAACAAGGGAGGCAGCACTTCGCCGGACAATGCGGTGCGGTCACCCAACTCCGCGGCCAGACGTACTCGCGCCCCGGCCGCGCGTGGGGTGATTCGCAGCATCCATGCCGCCGAGCACGGCACCGAACCCGGATAGACGTCGAGGCCGTGTTGTGCGATCAGTTCGTTGAGCCAGGTGTGCGAGTACGCCGTCACAGACCGCGACACAGTGTCCATGCGTTGGATCACCGCACGCCGGACGGCGTTCGACCACGCCACCGACGCCTGCCCCGCCAACTCGGCGACCGCCGACTCCACCGCGTCGACCAACCCCGCCAAGACAGGGTCGGACACGTCAGGGGCAGGCGGCACCGTCTCGATGCCGTCCACCCCTGATCCGCCGTCCCCCGAAAGCATGAACAGAATCTACCGCGACCCACCGACACACTTTCGAACACACGTTCGCCGATCCGAGTGAAGTCAGTTGCGAGAGAGCAGCGACCGCGCGAAGAACATGAGGTTGGCCGGCCGCTCTGCGAGTCTGCGCATGAAGTAGCCGTACCACTGCTCTCCGTAGGGCACGTAGACACGCACGTGCTGGCCGGCGTCGACCAGTCGTCGTTGTTCCTGGTCGCGGATTCCGAACAGCATCTGGAACTCGAAGTCGGCTGCGGACCGTCCGGCGTTCGCGGCGAGCCGCTCCGCCGCCTCGATCATCTCGGGATCGTGGGAGGCGACCATGGGGTAGCCGCTGCCGTTCATCAGCACTTCCAGGCACCGTAGGTAGGAGTCCGAAACGTCCCGTGCACTCTGGAACGCCACCGACGCGGGCTCGTTGTACGCGCCCTTGCACAGTCGGATGCGAGATCTCGGTCCGGACAGTTCTCGGCAGTCGGCCTCGGTTCGTTTCAGGTACGCCTGCAGCACCGTGCCGAGATCGGGAAAGTCCTGCCGCAGTTCGCGCACGATGGACAGGGTCGAGTCGGTGGTGGTGTGGTCCTCGGCGTCGACGGTCACCCACACTCCCGCCGCTGTTGCCGCGGTACAGATTTCGCGCGCGTTCTCGAGCGCCAGCGTCCGGTCGATTCCCTGACCGAGGGCCGAGAGTTTGAGCGATACCTCGAGCGCGGTCTCGGCGGTACTACGCGTCGAAAAGCGTTGTATCAGTGACAGGTACGACTGAACGGTGGCTGTCGCCTGCGCGCGGTCGGTGGTGTCCTCGCCCAGATAGTCCACCGAGACGAATCGTCCCGACGCCAGCAGGGCATCGACGGCGGTGACCACGGCGGGCTCCGATTCACCGGCGACGAAGCGGTCGACGAGCGATCGGGTGGCACGCAGCCGCGTCACGGTGGCCTGCAATTTCGGTGAGCGTGCGGCCGCCAGCAGAGCCGGCCGCAGTGGGTTGCTCAGCACTGTGGTCATCGTGTGCCCTCGCCTTCCTGATGGGGGTAGCCGTGTGCGGTCGGCGGGACGAACGTTTCCTTGACCGTGCGTGCCGATGCCCAGCGCAACAGGTTCTGCGGTGAGCCGGCCTTGTCGTTGGTACCCGACGCACGCGCTCCGCCGAACGGTTGCTGACCGACGACCGCGCCGGTGGGCTTGTCGTTGACGTAGAAGTTTCCGGCGGCGAATCGCAGTGCCGAATGGGCCTGCTCGACGGCCGTGCGATCGGTGGCGATGACGGCACCGGTCAGTGCGTACTTCGATCCGGTGTCGACGGTGCGCAGTACGTCGGCATAGGCGTCGGGCCGGTTGTCGTCGTAGACGTGCACGGCCAGAATGGGGCCGAAGTACTCGGTGGTGAAGGCTTCGTCGGTGGGATCGTCGCCGAGAAGGACCGTGGGAGAAACGAAGTACCCTTCCGTGTCGTCGCACGTTCCACCGGCGGCGATGGTCAGGCCGGTCACGGATTTCGCGCGGTCGAGCGCTGCTGCGTTGCGGTCGAACGCCTTTCGGTCGATGACGGCACCGCCGTAGTTCGACAGGTCGGTGACGTCGCCGTACTTCAGGGCCGACACCTGCTCGATGAACGTCTCACCCATACGAGCCCACAGCGACTTCGGCACGAATGCCCGCGAAGCGGCCGAGCACTTCTGCCCCTGGAAGTCGAAGGCACCGCGAATCATGGCCGTGGTCAACACGTCCGGATCGGCCGAGCTGTGCGCGACGACAAAATCCTTGCCGCCGGTCTCGCCGACGAGCCGCGGGTAGGAGTGGTAGTTCGAGATGTTGTTGCCGACCTCGCGCCACAGCGTCTGGAAGGTCGCAGTGGATCCGGTGAAGTGGATGCCCGCCAGGCGTGGATCGGCCAGGGCTACTTCGGAGACCATCGGACCGTCGCCGAGGACGAGGTTGATCACTCCCGGCGGCAGACCTGCCGCCTCGAGCAACTGCAGCGTCAGGTACGCGGCGACTGCCTGGGTGGGCGACGGCTTCCACAGCACCGTGTTGCCCATCAGTGCAGGCGCTGTGGGGAGGTTACCGGCGATGGCGGTGAAGTTGAACGGTGTGATCGCGTAGACGAAACCCTCGAGCGGGCGGTACTCGACGCGATTCCACACGCCCGGGGCCGACACCGGCTGATCGGCGAGGATCTGTCGTGCGAACGCGACATTGAACCGCCAGAAATCGATCAGCTCGCACGGTGCGTCGATCTCGGCCTGGTAGGCCGACTTGGACTGCCCGAGCATCGTTGCGGCAGCGATCCTTTCGCGCCACGGACCCGACAGCAGATCAGCCGCGCGCAGGAACACTGCAGCTCGCTCGTCGAACGGAAGATCGCGCCAGGCCGGTGCAGCTGCGGTCGCCGCCGAGATCGCGTCCTGCACGTCCCGGTGCGTTGCCTCGGCGAAACTACCGATGACCGACGCGTGCTTGTGGGGTTCGACCACATCGGTATCGGTGCCGGCGGCGTCGCGGTGGACACCGCCGATCACCTGATGGATGCGGACGGGGTTCGCACGCAGTTCGTCCAAGCGGATGCGCAGCCTCGCGCGCTCGGCGCTTCCGGGGGCATAGGTGTTGACCGGCTCGTTGACCGGGGTGGGAACTGATGTGACCGCGTCCATGGTGGCTCCTCGCACTCGGGTGTGTGCTGCTCATTGAAGTCGCATCGACAGCGCGTTCAATCAGCTCATCGGCCAAAGAATTCGTGGTGTACTTGTCCGCATGGCCAACACCGTGACGCTGCGTTCTCTGCTGACGTCGCTGCACAGCGCCGTGGTCGAGCTCGTGGTCGCTCCGGCGGGAACCGAGATCACCGTCGAGTCCGTGGCCCTGCTCGACGGCGACGACCTTCGTCGACCACCGGGAACGGCTGCCGATCTGACCCTGCTGGTCGGCGTCACCGAGACCGATGCGCTGCGTTGGTTCGACGATCTGGCGTTGCGTCCGGTGGTCGACAGGCCCCTTGCGGTGCTGACCAAGGTGGCCGACTCGACCGCGTTGGCCCACGCTGCCCGAGAGACCGGAATCGCCTTGGTCGCGGTACACCACCAGACCCGCTGGGAACTGCTGCTGTCGACGATGCGCGGGGTCCTCGATCAGTCACGCTCACCGGCCTCGGACGACGGGCTGTTCGGAGCGGACACCGATCTGTACGAGCTGGCGCAGACGGTTGCGTCCTTGACCAAGGGCATGGTGAGCATCGAGGACGAGCGCTCGCACGTATTGGCGTACTCGGCATCGGACGACTCGGCCGACGAGTTGCGGACCCTGTCGATCCTGGGGCGAGAAGGACCGGCCGACTACCTTCGCCGTCTGCACGAGCGCGGGGTGTTCGATCGACTCCGCCGTACCGACGACGTCATCGACGTACCGGCCGATGCCGAACTCGGTATTCGTCGACGCCTTGCCGTCGGGATACGTCGAATAAGCGGCGCAGCAACAACACTGGGAACGATCTGGGTTCAGGAAGGCGCGCGTCCGCTGTCGGTGGACGCCGATGCGGTGTTGCGCGGAGCGTCGGCGGTCGCCGCCCGGCTGATCACCCGCATTGCGAACGCCCCGACCAACGAGGCGCTGCAGATTCAGCGACTGCTCGGCGCGCGGGGTGGCGGCGTGGACATTCCGTCGCTGGCCGCGGCGCTGTCGATTCCGACCACGGGGACGGCCGCGGTCGTCGGATTCGCCGCCTGTGGTGAATTCGACATCACCGGTCTGGCTCCGTCGATCCGGTTGCACGCCAGCGCATTCAGGCGAGACTCGCTGGTGACCGTCATCGGCGAGAGAATCTACGTACTGTTCTCCGGAGCTGCGTCGGGGACGGCGATTCCGGTGTGGACCGCAGATGCCTTGTCGCGCATCGAGACTCGAACCGGACTGTGCTTGCGCGCTGCGGTGGCCGCGCCGATCGCCGATCTCGACGGGGTGGCTGCAGCCCGGTTCGAGGTCGACCGAGTATTGGACGCGACCACCGGCGACGTTCGGGTCACCACGCTCGCAGAGTCGAGAACGTCTGTGCTGCTGGGTGAGATCGTCGACATCATCTCGAATCACGAGCAGTTGCGTGACCCGCGCATCGCAGCGCTGGATCGGTACGACGCCACCCACGACGGCGCGATGCGAGAGAGTCTCGAGACGTATCTGGCGTGCTTCGGTGACGTGCGTGCCGCAGCGGAGAGGCTGCACATCCACCCGAACACGGTGCGCTACCGCATCCGACGCGTCGAGCAGATTCTGGAGTTGGATCTGTCGGATCCGGACGCGCGGTTGTTGGTGGAGATTCAGCTGCGGATGTGAGCGTCGCGGGCCTCGGCAGTGCTGGACCGGATCACCAGGCTCGGCTCGATACGCGAACGTCGGGTACTGCGGTTGCCGGAATCGATTTGGGCCAAGAGTATTTCGACGCTACGGATGCCGACCTCGCTGAACTCCTGACGGATCGTCGTCAGGGGAGGGGAGAAGAACTCCGCGTCGGGAACGTCGTCGAAACCGACCACACTGACGTCCGTCGGAACTTTCCGGCCGTGCACTTCGAGGGCGCGCAGCACACCGAGGGCCATCGCATCGTTTCCGGCGAACACCGCTGTGACGTCCGGGTTCTCGGCCAATCGACATCCGGCTTCGAAGCCGGACTTCGCGGTCCAATCGCCGGCGAGAACGAGTGGCGGTTCGACACCGGCCTGCTCGTGGGCCGAGCGCCACCCGATGACGCGGTCGGCCGCCTCGTACCAACCCGAGGGGCCTGCGACGTGCCAGACGGCGCGGTGACCGAGTGAGAGCAGATGTGTGGTGGCGGACTGCGCGCCGGCGACCTGATCGACCGAGACGACCGCCAGATCGCCTTCCGGCGATCCTTCGACGGCCACCAGTGGCAGTTCGGCGGCCAATTCGGCGATGTCGCCGCCGTCGGTGCTCAACGGCGCGATGACGACGACGCCGTCGACGCCCTGCTTCTGCAACCTGCGCACGCAGGTGCTGATCGCCACCTCGTCGAACGAGGTGGGGACGCCGACGACGACGGAGTATCCGGCCTGTCGTGCGGCCTGTTCGACGCTGTAGAGCGTCGACACCGGCCCATACAGAGCGTTGCCGGTGCCGACGATCCCGATCGTGCTGCTGCGGCCGGTGACCAGAGCGCGAGCGGCGGTGTTCGGCCGGTAGCCGAGCTCCGCGATCGCCTGCTCGACCTTTGTTCTGGTCGCCTCGGTGACGTTGGGATGGCCGTTGATGACCCGAGAGACGGTCTGGTGGGACACACCCGCGAGCCGAGCGACGTCGGTCATGGCCGGTCCGCGGGTCGGCGTCATCGCACGCATCCTCCTTCGCTGGTCGGACACCATCTCAGCATGCCCGGACCGGATCGGCGCGTCACCGCCCGGATCACGTCGTTTTCGTCATCGATGCAGAGGTCGGCGGTGCGGGCTTTCCGGGCTCGCCGGGGGAGAACATCTCAGCGGGTACCGGTACGCCCAGGTAACTGGTGGGGGACGCGGCTTTGTCTCCCTTGCCGCCCTTACCGCTCGCCGCACGACGCTTGGTCCAGATGTCGAACGCCACGGCGGCGAGCAGCACCAGACCCTTCACCAATTGCACTCTCTCGCTGGGTGATCCGATCAGCGACATGCCGCTGTTGATCACGGCGATGATGAGTCCACCGGTCAGCGCGCCGACGATGCGGCCGACGCCGCCCTGTACGGCTGCGCCACCGATGAACGCCGCCGCGATGGCGTCGAGCTCGAAGCCGTTGCCCGCAGTAGGACCGGCCTGGTTGAGGCGTCCGGCGAAGATGATTCCGGCCAGAGCCGAGAGGACACCCATGTTGACGAAGATCCAGAACGTCACCGGCTTGACCTTGATACCGGACAGGGACGCGGCGTGAATATTGCCGCCGATGGCGTAGACGTGCCGACCGAATACGGTCTTGCCGGCCAACGTCGAGTAACCCATGACCAACACGGCGAGCAGGATCAGCACGTACGGCAGGTTCTTGAAGCGAGCCAACTGGACGGCGATCGCAAGCACGAGAGCGGCGGCGAACGCCATCTTGATCAGGAACAGCGGCATCGCGTCCACGGTCTGGCCGTACTTCTGCCGGCCCGTTCGAGAACGCCACTGGCTGAACACGATTCCAGCGACCGCGAGAATCGCGACGAGCAACGTGAAGATATCCGCCCCACCCAATGGCCCGAGACCCACATTGCCCATGAAGCCGGGCAGGAAGCCGTTGGACAGTGTGCGTACCGGTCCGGGGAACGGCCCGATGCCCTGGTTGCCGAGGACGATGAGAGTCACTGCGCGGAAGACGAGCATTCCGGCGAGGGTGACGATGAACGCGGGAATGCCGAAGTACGCGACCCAATAACCCTGCCAGGCACCGATCAGGCCGCCGACGATCAACGTGATCAGCACCGCCAGTGGCCACGGCACGTTCTGTTGGACCATGAGGACACCGGCGATGGCTCCGGTGGCCGCCACCACCGATCCGACGGACAGGTCGATATGGCCGGCGATGATGATGACGACCATGCCGATGGCCAGAATGAGAATGTACGAGTTCTGCACCACCATGTTGCTGATGTTCTGCGGCACCAACAGCTGACCTCCGGTCAGCACGGTGAAGAGCACGATGATCAGCGCGAACGCGATGAAGATTCCGCTCTGTCGGAGGTTTCGCGTGAGCAGCCCCCGAACGGTCGACAGCTGGTTCATCGAAGTACTCCTGTTCCACGGGTCATGAGATGCATGAGAGATTCCTGGGTTGCGTCCTCGCGGTCGACCTCACCGGTGATCCGGCCGGCGGACAGCGCGTAGATCCGGTCGCACAGACCGAGAAGTTCCGGAAGTTCGGACGAGATCACCAGCACTGCCTTTCCGGCGTCGGCGAGTTGGTTGATGATCGAATAGATTTCGAATTTCGCGCCGACGTCGATTCCTCGCGTCGGTTCGTCGAGGATGAGCACATCGGGATCGCTGAAGATCCATTTGCTCAGCACGACTTTCTGCTGATTGCCGCCGGAGAGTTTGCCGACCACGGCGGAGACGTTCGGTGCCTTGATGTTCATGCTCTTGCGGAAGCCCTCGGCGACCTTGTATTCCTGGTTGGCGTCGACGAAGCCTCCCGTCACCAACTTGTCCAGCGCCGCGGTGGAAATGTTGCGCTTGATGTCGTCGATCAGGTTCAGCCCGTACCGTTTCCGGTCCTCGGTGGCGTACGCGATGCCGTGATGGATGGCATCGTTGACGGACTTGACGTGAATTTCCTTGCCGTACTTGTAGAGCCGTCCCGAGATGTCGATCCCGTAGCTTCGGCCGAAGACGCTCATGGCCAACTCGGTACGGCCGGCACCCATCAATCCGGCGAGGCCGACGATCTCACCGCGCCGCAGCGTGAGGTTCGCCTTGTCGACGACGGTTCGGCCCTGCTGGGTCGGACTGTGCACGGTCCAGTCCTCGATGCGCAGAACTTCCTCTCCCACAGTCGATTCGTGGGGCGGAAACCGGTGCTCGAGATCGCGGCCGACCATCAGCGAGATGATGCGATCCTCGGTGACGTCCGGGTCTCGCATGTCCAGCGTCTTGATGGTCTTGCCGTCCCGAATGATCGTGGTCCGGTCGGCAATGGCCGCGATCTCGTTGAGCTTGTGCGAGATGATCACGCACGTGATGCCCTCGTCCCGTAGACCGCGCAACAGATCCAGCAGATGTGCGGAGTCGGAATCGTTGAGTGCCGCAGTGGGTTCGTCGAGAATCAGCAGCGTCACGTCTTTGGACAGTGCCTTGGCGATCTCGACGAGTTGCTGCTTGCCGACGCCGAGATCGCTCACGACGTTGACGGGATTCTCCCGCAGCCCTACCCGGTTCAGTAGGGCTGCGGCCTCGGAATTCGTTCGGTTCCAGTCGATGAACCCGCGCTTGGACCGCTCGTTGCCGAGAAAGATGTTCTCGGCAATGGAGAGATGCGGACTCAGTGCGAGTTCCTGATGGATGATGACGATGCCCTCGGCCTCGCTACTCCGGATGTCGGAGAACGAGCACTCTCGACCGTCGAACACGATGTCGCCGTCGAATGTGTCGTGCGCGTACACACCCGACAACACCTTCATGAGCGTCGACTTGCCTGCTCCGTTCTCGCCGCAGATCGCGTGGATCTCGCCGCGATTCACCGAGAGAGTGACATCCTGTAGCGCCTTGACGCCGGGAAATGTTTTGGTGATGCCGCGCATCTCCAGAATCGGGCTCGTCATCGCCGAACTCACTTCAACTGATCCTCGGTGTAGTAGCCACCCTCGACGAGCAGCTTCTCGTAGTTGTCCTTGTAGACGATTTCGGGCTGCAGCAGGTACGCCGGAACGACCTTCTCGCCGTTGTCGTAATCGGTGGTGTTGTTGGTCTCGGGAGTCTGACCGTTGAGCATTGCCTGAGCCATCTGGATCGTGACCTCGGCGAGCTGGCGCGTGTCCTTGTAGATCGTGGAGTACTGCTCACCGGCGATGATCGACTTGACCGACGGCACCTCGGCGTCCTGTCCGGTGACGACTGGGTAGGGCTGACCGGCGGTTCCGTAGCCGTTGCTCTTGAGCGCGGACAGAATTCCGATCGACAGACCGTCGTACGGGGAGAGCACGCCCTGAACCTTCTGGCCCGAGGAGTACGTCTTGGTCAGCAGGTCTTCCATGCGCTTCTGTGCCGTCGCCGGATCCCAGCGCAGGGTGGCAGCGGTTCCGAAGTCGGACTCGCCACTACCGATCTTCAGAGTTCCCTTGTCCAGGTACGGCTTCAGGGTCTCCATGGCACCGTCGAAGAAGAAGGTGGCGTTGTTGTCGTCGGGCGAACCGGCGAAAACCTCGATGTTGAGCGGGCCGGCGGGCGCGTCGGCCTTGTCGGTGCCGTCCTCGTTCTTCAGCCCGAGGCCGACCAACAGTGAGGTGGCCTGGTCGACGCCGACCTTGTAGTTGTCGAACGTCGCGTAGTAGTCGACGTCCGGGGAGTTGCGGATGAGCCGGTCGTAGGCGATGACACCGATGCCGTTGTCCTTGGCTTCCTGCAGCTGGGTGGTGATGGCGGTGCCGTCCACCGAGGCCACGATCAGCAGCTTCGCGCCCTGGGTGATCTGGTTCTCGATCTGGTTGACCTGGGTGGGAATGTCGTTCTCTGCGTACTGCAGGTCGACCTTGTATCCCTGGCCCTCCAACGCGCTCTTCAGGTTGTCGCCGTCGGCGATCCAACGGGCGGAGGACTTCGTCGGCATGGTGACGCCGATCAACGCACCTGCGGTGCTGCCGCCCTCGGCCGGAGCCTCGTCTGCGGTCTTGGTACTCGATCCGCACGCACCGAGCGTGAGGGTGAGGGCCACCGCGGCCGTAGCCACGGATAGCTTTCGAAACTTCATCGTTTCTCCCTGTGTTGTGAGGTAGACCGTGAAGCGGAGGCCGTCGGGTGGTCCCGTGTGGTTCGCATCACATCAAAACGAAAGTGTGAGCGATAACATCGGCATTGTCAAAGTTTTCTTTTTGCACCCCACGTGAGCAGTGTGAGCGCTAACATTTGTCGCCTACGACTCTCGGCGAAGCGCCGAAGTTGCGGCCCGTCAGTGCAGCTCGTGCACCGACTGCTTACCGCTCTTGAGCCAGCGGCTCGGCAGCCGGCCGACCAGCTCGCCGAGTGGATGCACCGCCGCCGAGAGGATCTCCACGGAATCCTGCAGGATGTCGATCGAGATACTCATACGCTCGATGTTCGGAGCCACGGACGTCAGCGTCTCGGAAAGTTTGACCAACTGGTCCAGCGGCCCGCCCTTGGCCGTCAGACGCTCGACGGCACCGTCCTCGGCCAACATCGTCTCGAGGATGCCGTTCTCCGCGATGGCCCGTTCGATCAGACCGTCCTGACGCGTCAGCACCTCGAGCGGACCGTCCTTCGCCGTCAGGCGCTCGAGGGGGCCGTTGGTGGCGGTGATCCTGTCCAGTAGACCGCCCTCGGCGAGCAACCGTTCGAGCGGTCCGTCCTCGGCGAGCAGTCGGTCCAAGGGTCCGCCGGGAGCGAGAATGCGTTCGACCGGCCCACCCGGAGACAGCAGGCGCTCGAGCGTGCCGTCCTCGGACGTGAGTCGATCGACGACGCCGCCCTGGGCGAGCAGGCGGTCGAGTGGCCCGCCCTCTTTCAGGGCGTTGCCCAACGCGCGGTCGTCAGAGGTGAGCTGGCCGAGCTGGGTGAGCAGCTGCATCGTGCCGCCGCGCGGATTGGCGAGCGACGCCACTCCGGCCGTGCCGGACGCGCCGGTGGCCAACGCCATCCTGGTGGTCGCCAATGCGACCTCTGCGACGCCGATCGCCTGCTCGGCGATGGCCAAGCCGGCCCGTGCGGGCAGTGTGATCGCTGACACCCAGTTCATCGTTTTACTGTAACTGCTTGTAGCCGGGAAAATCAGTGAAGAACCTTCAGTCCCACAACGCAGCCGACGATGCCGACCAGAAGTACGACTTTGAGGAACGACGCTGCTTCGGCACCGGTGATCATCGCGTACGCGACGGTAAGGGTGGCACCGATGCCCACCCACACCGCATACGCGGTTCCGGTGGGCAACGACCGCATCGCGACCGCGAGACCGATCATGCTGAGCACCACTGCGACACCGAAAACGACCGATGGCCCGAGCTTGGAGAAGCCCTCGGACTTACCGAGCGCAGTCGCCCAGATCGCTTCGAGAACGCCGGAAACGACGAGAATCAGCCATGCCATGAGAAATCACCTCTCGGCACCGTCTTGTCGCTGTTCGGGTACGGCGCGCCTCGTCCGATTGTCGGAAGTGACCTGTACGACGGTACCAATTTTTCTTCGGCGGGGACGCGAATTTTCCGGTGTCAGTACGCGTACGTGTTCGTCGGCGGGTCGATGCGCCGGGCCGTCGAGACCGTCATCGTGGGGGTGAAGGCGGTGGCTTCGGTCGCGGTCGACGCGTCGACGGTGCCGGTGAGCTGCAGCCAGGTTCCGTCCGGAACATCATCGAGGACAGTCGAATTCGAGTCCAGGTGAATTCGGATGGACCGCGCGTCGGCCGCGCAGCAGATGATCAGCACACGGGCGAGGTCGAGACCGTCGGTCGTGCCGTCGACGCCCGGCGACCCACCGTTCGCGGTCGCCACGGCGAATCCGGTGACACTGATCTCCCGGCCGTCGAGGCTGTCCTCCGAATCTCGGACGGCCCGCTGCACGACGTCGAGCAACGGGACGTCCGGTGCCTGCCCGTCGGGTAACGGCGGGAAGGGTGTCTTCTCGTGGGTCGAGACGGCGTCCACGGATCGGTCGCCGACCGCCGAGACACCGAGCGCGGGCGGGGCGACGAGGAGGATCACCGCAATCGGCACGAGCAGCAGCCAATACGGGCGCGCGTCGTGATCGTGGCCGTCCGTCGGCCCACCGCGCCGGATGTCGGCAACAATCGAGGCTGCCGCGAGGACGACGATCAGAACGCCCGCGATCAGCAGATACGGATGCAGTGACGGTTTGACGTACCGAACGAAACTGCCGTCGAGCGAGATCTTCACGATCGCTCCGCCGAAGAGGAACAGCAGGACGTTCTGCACTTCGCGCTTCATCGCGCGCCGATCAGGAATCCGCCGACGACCGAGGCGCACACGATCGCCACGACGAAGGTCAGTGGTGCGAACCGGACGACGAAACCGCGCCCGAAGCTGCCCGCCTGCATCGCCATCAACTTCAGATCGACAGCCGGGCCGACCACCAGGAAGACCAGGCGCGGCAGCAGCGGCAGCATCGACATACTGGCCGCGACGAACGCGTCGGCCTCCGAACACAGCGCCAGCAGAACCGCTAATACGGCCATCACCACGATGGCCAGCAGCAGCTGACCGGCCAGGTGCTCGTATACCCGATCGGGAATCACCAGGTGCAGGGCCGCGGCCGCCGCGGCACCGAACACCAGAAACGCCCCGGCCTGCAGCAGGTCTGCGCGAGCCGACTCGCGGAACGTCTCCCACTTCGAGCCTCCGTGATCGTGACCCCGATCCGCCAGCCGCGCGGTGATCCACTCGGCCTTGCCGAACCGCGTCCACAGCCAGCCCATCACCACGGCCGTGGCGAGCGAGGCGAGGAACCGGGCGAGAACCATCGCCGGCTCACCCGGAAAGGCCACCGCAGTCGACACGAGAACGACGGGGTTGATCGCCGGTGCCGACAGCAGAAATGCCAGAGCCGCCGACGTCGGCATTCCCTGGTCCATCAACCGCCGGGAGACGGGAACAGCACCGCACTCGCACCCGGGCAATGCCATCCCGGCGAGTCCGCTCACACCGACGGCCGCGGGCTCGTTTCTCGGGACCACGCGTCGAAGCACGGCCGGGGAGACGAACGCGGCGATGCCGCCGCTGACGAGCACGCCCAGCACCAGAAACGGCGTCGCCTGTACGAAGATCCCGGTGAAGACGGTGGCTCCGGTTCGCAGGGCAGGGGAGGCGGCGACCCACTCGGCAAGGTACGGACCTGTCACGATGCCCAACATGAGCAGAGTTGCGAATACGTGCATGGAAGTGACCGTCGGCCTGCGCCTCGTGCGGCGATCGGTGTTCGCAGGGTGCATCGCGCTCCATCATGCCCTCTCTTCGGGCCCCTCTCGTTCGGGGCTCACAGCAACCTCACAGCGAGAGTCCAGCGGACGAGCAGCAACCCGCGCGATGATGGACACCGTGAGCGAGACACCCGAAGCGCGAGTACTGATCGTCGACGACGAACCGACCATCGTCGAGCTGTTGGCGGTCAGTCTCAAGTTCCAGGGATTCGAGGTCGCGACGGCGTCCTCCGGCCCCGAGGCCCTGGACAAGTCGCGTACCTTTCGGCCCGAGGCACTGATCCTCGACGTCATGATGCCGGGCATGGACGGCTTCGGTCTGCTGCGCAGGCTGCGCGCAGACGGAGTGGATGCTCCGGCGTTGTTCCTGACGGCGCGAGATTCCGTGGAAGACAAGGTGACCGGTCTGACGCTCGGCGCGGACGACTACGTCACCAAGCCGTTCAGCCTCGAAGAAGTGGTGGCCCGCCTCCGGGTGATTCTGCGCCGGTCCGGTCGGACCGAGGAGACCGAATTGTCCCGAGTTGCGTTCGCAGACATCGAACTCGACGACGACACCCACGAGGTGTGGAAGGCAGGCGAGCCGGTCTCGCTCTCGCCGACCGAGTTCACGCTGCTGCGGTACTTCATGGTCAATGCCGGAACGGTGCTGAGCAAGCCCCGCATTCTGGATCACGTGTGGCACTACGACTTCGGCGGTGAGGTGGGAGTGGTGGAGTCGTACGTGTCGTATCTGCGTCGTAAGGTCGACACGGGCGATACCCGATTGATCCACACGTTGCGGGGCGTCGGCTACGTCATGCGGCAGCCGCGGTGACCGGCCTCCGCTCACGGCTGGGGGACATCCCGCTGCGCTTCACTCTGGTTGCTGCCCTGCTGCTGTTGGTCGGGCTCGGACTGCTGGCATCGGGTGTCGCGGTGACGTCCTCGTTGGAGACGTCGTTGATGCGTCGCCTCGATCAGCAGTTGGTCGAGGCATCTCGGGGTTGGGCGCAACCGGACTCCCGCCCACTTCCACCCATCGGCGAGCCCAATCCTGGTCGCCCGCCGTCGAATTTCTACGTCCGGTCCGTGGCGAACGACGGCACCGTACGGGGACCCATCAACGATGTGGCAGAAAGTGTTCCGGATCTATCCGGTGTCACCGCCGATCGCCCGACGACGGTCGGCTCCGAGAGCGACCCAGGGAAACAGTGGCGCGTGTTGACGGTGACCAACAGTGACGGATCCACCACTGTGGGAATTCCGCTGGGTCCCAATCAGCAGACCGTCAGCCGACTGATGGTGCTCCAGTTGTACATCGGAGCAGCGGTATTGGTGGTGTTGGGTGTGGTGGCGTACTTCGTGGTGCGGCGCAGCTTGCGGCCGTTGCGTGAGGTGGAGACGACGGCAGCTGCGATTGCCGCAGGCGATCTGCACCGGCGGGTGCCCCACCGCAGTGAGAGAACGGAAGTCGGTCGACTGTCGGCGGCATTGAACGGAATGCTCTCGCAGATACAGCGGGCGTTCGCGGCGACCGCCGCCTCGGAAGAAGCGGCGCGGGCGTCCGAGGATCGGATGCGCCGGTTCGTCGCCGACGCCAGCCACGAACTGCGGACTCCGCTGACGACCATCCGGGGATTCGCCGAGCTGTACCGGCAGGGGGCGATGAGCGACATCGCATTGTTGATGACGCGGATCGAGGGCGAATCGGCGCGCATGGGACTGCTCGTCGAGGATCTGCTCATGCTCGCGCGACTCGATGCCCAGCGTCCCCTAGAGGTACGTCGAGTAGACGTGCTCACCATCGCCGCCGATGCCGTGCATGATGCGAAGGCCGTCTCGCCCGCACGCGACATCTCGTTGAAGGTATCGGCAGGACCAGGTATTCCGGAGGTCGCCGGCGACGATGCCCGGCTGCGTCAGGTGTTGGCCAACCTCGTGGGGAACGCAGTGCGGCACACGCCCGAGTCCGCGTCGATCACGGTGTGCGTGGGCACCACCGAGGAGTCGGTGGTACTCGAGGTGCAAGACACCGGCCCTGGGCTGGGTGAGGAGGAAGCAGCTCACGTCTTCGAGCGCTTCTATCGCACCGACTCGTCCCGGACCCGTGAGAGCGGGGGCAGTGGGCTCGGCCTGTCCATAGTCGCAGCCCTGGTCGCCGCCCACAACGGGACCGTGGACGCGCGAAGTACTCCCGGCGCGGGTGCAACGTTCCGGGTCGAACTACCCAGGGCTGCAGACTGATCTGCTCACCCGGCCATGGACCGATCCTTCTTGCGTTCGGCGATCTTGGTGTACGCGGCAGCAGCGAGGGGCGCGGCCACGAGCATCGACACCAGCCGGATCACCTGAACGCAGGCGACGAACGTGACGTCAGATCCCGTCGTCGCGGACACGGCGAGCACTGCGGCCAGTCCGCCGGGCGTCGTCGCGAGATAACCGGTCAACATGCTGACTCCGGTGACGGCGGACAGCGCCCAGCCCAGGAGTGCGCAGATCAGACCGATCGTGAGTACGAGCAGCGCGGCCCACGGGAAGATGCGACCGATGGCCCGCAGGCTGGCGACGGTGAAGGCAAGTCCCGCCTGCCATCCGATGACGATGAACGCCAACGGCAGTAGGACTTCCGGGACGGCGATGTCGACGGGCCAGCCGAGTAGCTCGCAGGCTCCGGCGACGATCAAGGGTCCGAGCGTGGCGGGGGCGGGGAGTCGGATCGCTTTCGCGAGCAGGATTCCGACGACGACGGCACCGATCAGAAAGGCCGTGCCGATGTACCACGGTGTCGTCGACGCCTCGTCGCTACCGGACGTGCCACCGGTGTCGGTGTGAAAGGCGAAGGTGACGATCAACGGCATCGTGACGACCACCAACGCCACGCGAAGGTACTGGACCACGGCGACGATGCGCTCGTCACCGCCGAGCTCGCGGGCGACCGACACCAGACCTGTTGCGCCACCGGCAATCAGAGACAGTGCTCCGGTCACCGGATCGACGTCGCGGTGCAGTGCCAGCAGGGCACCGCAGCCGGCACTGACGATCAGGGTTGCCAACCCGACGGTGACCGCGGGAAGCCAGTTCTCTCCCAGCGCAGCGAGGGTGTCGGTGTCGAGCATGAGTCCGATCGTCACCGCCAGCGTGCCCTGCGCTGCCATGGACGCGGGACGGGGGACCGCGGCCGGACCCAACCCGGTCAATGCGAACACCACGGCGACGACGAGTGCGGCGAACAGCGACGGCGCGGTCAGGCCCAGACTCGCGAAAAGGGCCCAGCCCCCGACGGATACGGCCGCGAGGCCGATCCATCGGAGGCTGTGCCGCACTACGGTCGTCACCTTGTCGGCAACATTCACGCTCCGGACTTGACCAGTAGAACCGGAACCGGAATTTCGAGCAGCAGGCGCTGAATCGTCTGTCCCATCAGGAACTTGCCGACTGCCGAGCGGTGCCGGGAGCCGACGACGAGGATCTCGGACTTCTGCTCCTCCACCAGAGTCAGCAGAGTGTTCACGGCGTCGGGATCGGGGCGACCCACCGCCACGGTCCAGGCCACGGCCTCGGCGTTGTCGATGTCGGCCAAGGCGGTCTCTACTGAGGTGGAGACCGCAGCGGTTTCGCCTGCCTCGGCGGACGGCTCGGCCGATCCCGACAGTGCGTGCAGGACGACCAGATCGGTCTCTCTGATCCGAGCTTCTCGAACGGCGGCCGCGAGTGCTGCGCGGCCCTCGGGTGAATTGTTGTGCAGTACGCCAACAGTCATGACGGTGTCTCTTTCAGGAAGGTGGGGGTGAGGGATCAGCCGAACGGAATCTGACCGAGGACGATGCCGACCGCCAGCATTGCGAGGGAGACGACCACCGCTCGCCACAACACCTTCTTGTGGTGATCGGCCAGCGAGACTCCGGCCAGGGTCACCAGGAGCAGGATGGCCGGAACCAGCGGGCTCTGCAGGTGGACGGGCTGACCGGTGATGGAGGCGCGGGCCATCTCGACCGGGTCGATGCCGTACTTGCTTGCGGTCTCGGTGAGCACCGGCAGGATGCCGAAGTAGAACGCGTCGTTGGTCATGAAGAACGTCAGCGGGATGCTCAGGATGCCGGTGATGACGGCCAGGTACGGGCCCATGCCCGACGGGATGACGTTGAGCAGCCACTCGGCCATGGCCTCGACCATGCCGGTGCCCTGGAAGACGCCCGTCAGGATTGCTGCAGCGAGCACCATGGCGACGACGGAGACGATGGAGGACGAGTGCCGAGCGATCGCGTCGCCCTGCTCCTTGACCTTCGGGAAGTTGACCGTCAGCGCGATCGAGGCAGCGATCATGAACAGCACCGGGATGGGAAGAATGTCCATGACCAGGATGACGAGGAGAACGACCGTCAGAGCAGCGTTGAACCACAGCAACTTCGGGCGCAGCGTGTCGCGATTGGGGTCCAGACCGTCGAAGAACTGACCCGATTCGCCGGAGCCGTCCGAACCGCCGGCGCCCGATCCGTTTCCGCCCTTACCGCCCTTGCGGATGCTTCCACCACCGCCGGATGCAACCAGCTCGGGTTCGTAGATCAGCTTGCCGATGCGTCGACGCTCCATGATGCCGAGGTGAACGGCGAAGAGCAGCACGATGATCAGGCCGACGATCATCGACGGAACCATCGGAACGAACACGTCGGACGGGGAGATTCCCAGAGCGGATGCAGCGCGAACCGTCGGGCCGCCCCACGGGATGATGTTCATCGTGCCGTTGGCGAGTCCGGCGACGACAGTCAGAATGACCGGGCTGACACCGAGTTTGAGGTACAGCGGCAGCAGTGCGGACGTGACGATGATGAAGGTGGTCGAGCCGTCGCCGTCGAGCGAGACGACCATGGCCAGAATGGCCGTTCCGACAACGAGTTTCATCGGGTCGTTGCGTACGACACGCAGGATGCCGCGCACCAGTGGGTCGAACAGTCCGACGTCGATCATGATTCCGAAGAAGATGATGGCGAAGAACAGCAGGGCCGCGGTGGGAGCGAGGGACTTGATGCCGTCGGTGATCATGTCACCGATGCCGAGTCCCGCGCCGGCCAGCAGACCGAAGATGACGGGGACGAGGGTGAGTGCGACGACGGGCGTGGCTCTCTTGGTCAAGATCAAGAACATGAAGGCGGCTACCATGAGGAAGCCGAGTATCACCAACATCGTGCACTCCTTCTCGAAATGTGTGAGGTGGGTCCGGTTGGACTACGTGTTGTGACTGAAGTTACGTAACCGGCATCACATGTTCGCCGTTGTGCGCACTACCCGCGCAAGCAACGTAAAGAGCCTTTTGCGCATTGTGCTCGAGCAGCTCTCGCTCTAGCCTTGGCTGGTGCGATTGAGGACTCAAGTGCTGCTGCTGCAGGCCGCGTTGGTTGCGGTCGCGCTGGCAGTGGCGTTCGGAGTATTCGCGATCAGTAGCGGCGAACAGGCCAGCGAGGAGTACGGCGAGCGGGCACTCGCGGTCGCGCGGACCGTAGCCTCCGACCCCGAGGTGCGTTCGCTCGTGGGGCAGTTCTCGGCCGCGGACACCGCGGGCACCGATGCTGCGCCGGCCGGAGTGCTGGCAGGCGGTGCGCTGCAACGGACGGGCGAAAGCGCCCGGGAGCGCACCGACGCACTGTTCGTCGTCGTCACCGACGACCGGGGACTGCGCCTGGCACATCCGGATCCGACCGTCCTGGGGCAACGGGTGAGCACCGATCCGTCCGGGGCGTTGGCGGGCAACGAGGTCGTCGAATCCCAACGCGGCACACTGGGCGACTCCGTCCGTGCCAAAGTGCCCATCCTGGCTCCGGGCTCGGCAGACGTCGTGATCGGCGAAGTGAGCGTCGGAATCTCCACGACGGCAGTGCGAACCGAGCTGGTGAAGGATCTGATCAACGGCGCACTGGTCACCGGAGCAGTCCTGCTGTTGGGTGTGCTGGGCTCGATCCTGCTGGCGCGCAGGTGGAAGCGGCTGACCCTGGGCCTCGAACCCGAGGAACTCGCCGAGCTCGTGCGCGAACAGGAGGCGGTGCTGCACGGCATCGGCGAAGGCGTGGTGGCCGTCGATCCGGACGGCATCGTCACCGTCGTCAACGACGAGGCGCGCACCTTGCTCTCGATCGAGGGGAAGCCGGGAATGCGCGTGGAGGACATCGGTCTGACACCCAGATTGCTCGAGGTCATCGAGATGCCGACGGGCGAGCCGGTACTCGCGGCCGTCGACGAGGTCGTCGTCATCGCGGCTGCGCGAAAGGTGTTGCGTAACAATCGAGATCTGGGGACGGTACTCACCGTGCGCGATCGAACGGACGTGGAGGCGCTGACGCGTCAACTCGACGCGGTGCAGTCGATGTCCGCGGTGCTGCGCGCCCAGCGACACGAGTTCGCGAACCGGATGCATCTGGTCAGTGGGCTGCTGCACGAGGGCCACCCCGATCGGGCGTCGGAGTACATCGACGAGATTCTCGGTGTCGGACCGAGATCGGAGGCGGTCGAGGGCATCGATGCGGTCTCCGACGCCTACCTACGTTCCTTCCTCACGGCCAAGGCGGCACACGCGCGCGAGAGTGGCGTGCGACTGGTGTTGGGGGAGAACACCTGGGTCGGTGGAGAACTGGTCGGACCGGTGGACGTCACCACCGTGCTGGGCAACCTGATCGGCAACGCCATCGACGCAGCACGGCTCGGTGCACGTCGACCTGCCGAAGTGGAAGTCGAGCTGGTGCAGGAGGATTCGACCCTGCATATCGTCGTCGTCGACTCGGGTGACGGCGTTGCGTTGGCGCCCGAGCAGGTGTTCGTCGAGGGAGTCTCGACCAAGTCGACGGCAGATACGCCGGGTGGCCGAGGTGTGGGACTGGCACTGAGCCGACAGATCGCGCGAACCCGAGGCGGCGAAGTGACGTTGGCCGATGCCGGCGGGCAGATCACGGCCGACAACGATCGCGGAGGCGCAGTGTTCATCGCCTCGATTCCCGATGCACTAGTGATCGAAGAGGTGACGCAATGAGAGTTCTCGTCGTCGACGACGACTTCCGGGTCGCAGATCTGCATGCGGCACTGGTGAATTCGCTCGACCAGTACGAAGTGGCCGCAGTGGCGACGAGTATCGCCCAGGCACGCGAGCTGCTGACGACACAGTCGTTCGACCTGGCACTGGTGGACGTCTATCTGCCGGATGGGTCCGGTATCGACCTGGTGCGAGAGCTGCCGTGTGACGCGGTGGTGCTCTCCGCTGCTGCGGATCAGCACACGGTGCGCTCGGCGATGACCGCGGGCGCGTGGACGTATCTGATCAAGCCGTTTCCACGCTCGGCGCTGGTCGATCGCCTCACCGGGTACCTCGGCTACCGCGGCGCGCTCGATCGTTCGGACGAACTGACTCAGGCGGACATCGACGGTGGGCTCGACGCCCTCCGCCCGCGCGCCGCGGCTCCGTTACCGGCCTCGCAGTCGGTCACCCGAGACCTGGTGCTCGACGCGGTGCGCGGAACGGCGGAGCCGATGTCGGCCGGAGAAGTTGCTGCGGCCATCGGCATTTCGCGAGCGACGGCCCAGCGGTATCTGGCCACCCTGGTGTCCAAGGGTCGGTTGCGAATGCAACTGCGGTACGGATCGACCGGGCGTCCCGAGCAGGAGTACTCGCTACCGCCGGGTGCGTGACATCGCCACGACCGCAGCTCCGACGAGCGAAATGGCCGCGGTGAGCAGAGCCGCGGTGTTCCACCCCGTAACCAGAGCGGCCGCGGCATGATCGCCGGCAGGCACGGCAACCACCGCAACCACGGTGACGCCGACCGCGGATCCGACGTAGCGCGCGGTGTTGTTGGCCCCGCTGCCCATTCCGCCGCGTCCGGGCGGGACGCTGGCCACGGCCTCGCGTCCCAGCGCGGCGTTGAGGACGCCACTGGCGACGCCCGCCACGAGCAGTCCCGGCAGCAGCCGAGGCCAGCCGGCGTCCGCAGCGAGGCCCGTCAACATCAGCATGCCCAATGCCACTCCGATCAGGCCGGCGGCGAGCTGGGTGCGGCCGCTGACGGCGGCCGGGATTCGCCGAGCCAGCAGGGCGGTGACGACCGAGGTCGCAGACCACGCGAACAGCAGAATTGCTGCCCCGAGGGCATCGATGCCGAGCGCGGTGCCCACGAACCCGGCCATGTACGACATCAGTGCGATGATTCCGCCGCCTGTGGCCAGAGCGGCGACCGTGGCGGCGAGAAACGGTGGATGCCGAAACAACGTGAGATCGAGCATCGGGCTCGCACTGCGCAATTCGAGCGCGACGAAGGCCAGCAGCAGGAGGACGGCGAGAACGAACAACACGATGGGAGTCATGGCGGTCCACCCCTGCCGCCCCTCGACCAGCGCGGCCAGTAGCGCGCCGATGCCCGTGGCCAACAGCACCGCGCCGACCGGATCGAGGCCGCGCGGGGCGTCGGACATGGATTCTTCGACGCGCAGCTGCGCGACGACGGCGAGCACGAGAGTGGCGATCGCGAGGACCACGTACGCCTCACGCCAGCTGGCCCACCGGTCGAGGAGCGCGGCGAGCAGCGGGCCGAGCGCGATACCGGCCCCCACGCTGGCACCCCAAACTCCGCTGGCCTTGGCGCGCACCGGCCCGGCCGGGTGCGTGTGCGCGATGATGCCGAGGCTCGATGCGACGACCGCGGCACCGCCGAGGCCTTGCAGGATGCGGGCGAGGACGAAGATCAGGGTGTTGGGAGAGACGGCACAAACGATTGCGCCGACGGCCAGAACGGCTGCTCCGAGTACGAAGGTGCGGCGACGGCCGAAGTCGTCTGCGACGGTGCCGGTGGTGAGCAACGCGGCGGCGAGGCCGATGCTCATCGAGCTCAGAATCCAGGTCCGACCCGCTGCGTCCGACATCAAGTCGAGCGCGGTGCTGTTGATCGTCGCGAGCGGAGCGGTGAACGCCATCAGCGTCAACAAGGTGCCCGATGCGGCGACGGCCAGTGCGCGGGTGCCGTTCGTGGTGCCGGCGGGCGTGGGTGCAGTGTCGGTCATCGTCGTCTCTCTGGTCTGGTGATCGAACTGTAAACGGCCATCTTGGTTCGGTCAACAGACTGTACGATCGAGGCATGGCACTCGGAACCGACTACGCCCGCCAGGACTGCCCCTTGGCCCGCGCGCTCGAACTCGTCGGCGAGCGCTGGACCATGCTCATCGTGCGCGACAGCTTCTTCGGGGTCCGACGCTTCGGCGACTTCCAGGTCCACCTCGACATTTCCAAGGCAGTTCTGGCTCAACGGCTCGGCACCCTGGTCGACGCCGGATTGCTCGACCGGCAAGCCCGAGCCCACGGCGGCGGCCACGACGACTACGTCCCGACGCACGCCCTCGAAGGACTGTGGCCGGCCGTCTACGCCCTGAGCTACTGGGGTGAGGAACAGAACGCGAAACCCGCGGGGAGGCGTCGACGATTTCTCCATGCACCCTGCGGAACCGACCTCGGACCGCTCGGAATGTGCCCCGAATGCGCCGTCGCGCCGGGACCGCACGACATCGACACCGACATCGGACCGGGTTACGACCCGGACAACCGATCCGACGCGGTATCGACGCAGCTACGAACGCGCCGACGGCTACTGGCACCCCTGCGCTGAGCGAGCCGCATCAGTTGGGGACGTGAGCCTCGTGCCCGAGGTGGCGTAGCGCTGCTCGAAGCTTGTCGGCAGCCTCGTCCTGTGACTCCGCGGACGGGTTCGGATCCGCACCGGAGATATCGAAATTGCCCATGTCGTACGCCGGAAACACGTGCAGATGCAGGTGCGGCACCTCGAGGCCGGCGATCAACAGGCCGGCCCTGGGCGCGTCGAACGCCGTCCTGACAGCCTGACCGATGATCTGCGCGACGGCAGTGATCTTGGCGAACACGGCACCGTCGACGTCCTGCCACTGATCGATCTCCGCACGCGGAACCACCAACGTGTGACCCTGAGTGACGGGGGCAATCGTCAGAAACGCCACGACGTCGTCGTCCTGCCAGACGAACCGTCCGGGAATCTCACCTGCGATGATCTTGCTGAAAATAGAAGCCATGGGAACAGAATGCCTTATGAGCTGTGCCTCTTGGTCACTCCGCAGGCTGCGCTCCTGTCCTCCATGGTCACTCCGCAGGCTGCGCTCCTGTCCTCCATGGTCACTCCGCAGGCTGCGCTCCTGTCCTCCCAGGTGATTGCCAGGTTCGTCGCAGCGTGGGTCCAGCTGCACACACGAGTGTTGCCTCATGACAACGAACTACCTCGCCCGAGCAGCAGGCCACCGGCCCGGCTCGAACGCAACGGCCACGCTCGAGGTGGTCATCCCGGTGTACAACGAAGAGGCGGATCTCGAGCAGTGCATTCGTCGACTGCACGAGCATCTCGAGGAAAGGATCCCGTTTCGGTCGCGGATCACCATCGCCGACAACGCAAGTACCGACGGCACCCTCGCGGTGGCGCATCGGCTCGCCGACGAGATCGACGGAGTTCGGGTTCATCACCTCGACGAGAAGGGACGTGGGCGGGCGCTCAAAGCGGTGTGGCTCGCGTCCGACGCCGACGTCGTTGCCTACATGGATGTCGATCTGTCCACCGACCTCAACGCCCTCATGCCGCTCGTCGCTCCACTGCTGTCGGGTCACTCGGACCTCGCCATCGGCTCTCGGCTGAACCGGTCGTCACGGGTCGTTCGCGGAGTGAAACGTGAATTGATCTCGCGCAGTTACAATCTCATCCTGCGCACCTCGCTGCGCGCCCGCTTCTCCGACGCTCAATGCGGGTTCAAGGCGATGCGCACCGATGTTGCTCGCCAGTTGCTTCCACTCGTCGAAGACACCGGATGGTTCTTCGACACCGAACTGCTCGTCATCGCCGAGAAGGTCGGCCTACGGATTCACGAGGTTCCGGTCGATTGGGTCGACGATCCCGACAGCAGCGTCCACCTCCTCGATACCGCCGTCAAGGATCTGCAGGGATGCTGGCGCGTCGGTCGTGCCCTTGCGACCGGAATGCTCCCCGTCGCCGAACTGCGTCGAAGCCTGGGACGGGAGCCGCTCGTGGCCGGTGTACCGCACGGAATGATCGGCCAGCTGGTGCGATTCGGCATCATCGGTGTCGCGAGCACCGTGGCCTACGCACTGCTGTATCTGGTGCTGCATCCCATGATCGGGGCACAGGCCGCGAACTTCGCCGGACTGCTCATCACCGCGGTACTGAACACAGCGGCCAACCGTGCCTTCACTTTCGGCGTCCGAGGGCCCGCGAGCGCGGGTAAGCACCAGCTGCAGGGTCTGGCGATCTTCGGCTTCGCGCTGTTGATGACCAGCGGCTCGCTCGCGGTACTGCACGCCTGGTCTCCGGACGTGTCGCGGCACATCGAACTGGCCGTTCTCGTCGTCGCCAATCTCGTTGCCACCTTGTGCCGATTCGTCGCACTGCGGTGGGTCTTCCGTAGTCCGGAGTCCACCCGCCCGGAGTCCAACCCTTTGGGAGAGAACCGATGACCACGACGATCGAACGGCCGTCCGCGGCCGCGCCGACCGAGCCGGCGACCTCCCGGCGGTGGGAACTCCTCGGGTTGACCGCTCTGCTGATCGGCACCGGCGTGGCATACATCTGGGGACTCGGTGCCTCGGGTTGGGCCAACTCCTTCTATTCCGCAGCGATACAAGCAGGTTCGGTGTCGTGGAAGGCGTTCTTCTTCGGGTCCTCCGACGCGGCCAACTCCATCACCGTCGACAAGCCGCCGATGTCACTGTGGCTGATGTCGTTGTCGGTGCGGGTGTTCGGTCTGAACACCTGGGCGATGCTGGTGCCTCAGGCGCTCCTCGGAGTCGCCTCCGTTGCGCTGCTACGAGCCGTCGTCGTCCGCCGATTCGGTGCGGCCGCCGGGCTGCTCGCCGGACTGGTGCTGGCGCTGACACCCGTTGCCGCACTGATGTTTCGGTTCAACAATCCCGACGCGTTGCTGGTGCTGCTGATGATCGCCGCCGTCTGGTCCATGTTGCGAGGCGTCGAATCGGGAAAGACCAAGTGGCTGTTGATCACCGGTATGTTCGTCGGATTCGGCTTTCTCACCAAGCAGCTTCAGGTGATGCTCGTCGTACCGCCGCTGGCCTTGACGTATTTGATCGCTGGGCCGCCCAAACTTGGCACTCGAGTGCTGCAACTGTTCGCCGCGCTCGGAGCCATGATCGTCTCGGCCGGTTGGTGGTTGCTGATCGTCGAATTCTGGCCGGCATCCTCGCGGCCGTGGGTCGGTGGCTCGCAGAACAATTCGATTCTGGAACTGACTCTCGGCTACAACGGGTTGGGCCGACTCAGTGGCAACGAGACCGGCAGCGTCACCCCGGGCGGTGTCGGTGGCGGCGGCGGGTCGATGTGGGGCGAGACCGGCATCCTCCGCATGTTCGACGCCTCCCAGGGCGGCCAGATCGCCTGGCTCATCCCCGCCGCATTGTTGCTGCTGGTAACGGGACTTGTGTTGCGAGGCAAAGCCCCTCGCACCGATGCGCCACGCGCGTCGTTGATCGTGTGGGGCGCATGGCTGCTCGTCACCGGTCTGACGTTCAGCTTCATGGCCGGCATCTTCCACTCGTATTACACGGTCGCACTCTCGCCTGCCGTCGCTGCGGTCGTCGGTATCGGCAGTGTTCTGCTGTGGCGCGAACGACAGCGGTTGTGGGTCCGGATCGCGATGGCGCTCGCGGTGGCGTCGACCGTCACCCTGGCGTGGGTGCTGCTCGGCCGTAGCGCGAGCTTCGTGCCGTGGCTGAAGTGGGCGATCCTGGTCGTCGGTGTGGTGGCGGTGGTGGCAGTGCTGATTCCGGCGCTCACTCGCGGCCGGCCCGCCGCGGTCGCGATTCTCGCGGTGATGTTCGCCGGACTGGCCGGGCCGACGGCGTACGCGGTGGACACGATCGGCACCCCGCACACCGGATCGATCGTGTCCGCCGGGCCGAACACCGGTATGCGCGGATTCGGCGGCATGGGTGAGGGCCGGCGCGGGCAGGGTGGTCTGCCGGGTGGAATGCAGCTGCCTCCCGGTGCACAGATGCCGGCCGGAATGCAGCCACCGGCGGGACTCCCGGGTCAGGCCGGCCAGCTGCCGGGCGGAGCCGAGATGGGCATGGGCGGCGGTACGGGTGGACTGCTCGAAGGCAGCACCCCGACCGCCGAGGTCACCTCGATGCTCGAACAGGACGCCGCCTCGTACACCTGGGTTGCGGCGGCCATCGGTGCCAACACCGCGGCGGGTTATCAACTGGCCACCGAGGATCCCGTCATGCCCGTCGGCGGCTTCAACGGAACCGACCCGTCGCCGACCCTCGCCGAGTTCCAGCAGTACGTGGCCGACGGCCGAATCCACTACTTCATCGGAGGCGGCGGTATGGGTGGCAGGGAGTCGGGTTCCTCGGCTGAAATCTCGGCATGGGTGACCGAGAACTTCACCGCGACCACCGTCGACAACGTCACGCTGTACGACCTGACACAGTAATCTCGCTATCCCCGACGGGCCCCGCATCACGACAGGTGCGGGGCCCGACGGCGTCGAGCAGATAGTCTGATGCACTGTGCGCGTACTCGTCATAGGTTCCGGTGCTCGTGAGCACGCCCTTCTACTTGCGTTGAAGGCCGACCCGTCGGTCGACAAGCTGTTCGTCGCTCCCGGCAATGCAGGCACGGCCACGCTCGCCGAACAGCACGCCGTCGACGTGGCATCCGGTGAGGCGGTGACAGCACTGGCCAGGAAGCTCGAGGTGGACCTCGTCGTCATCGGGCCCGAGGTGCCCCTGGTTCTCGGAGTGGCCGATTCTCTGCGCGAGGCCGGCATCGCCACGTTCGGCCCGTCGGCCGACGCCGCACGCATCGAAGGATCCAAGGCGTTCGCCAAAGACGTCATGGCACAGGCCGGCGTGCGAACCGCACACAGCGAAATAGTCGACTCGCCCGCACTGCTCGATGCTGCCCTCGACCGATTCGGCCCCAACTGGGTCGTCAAGGACGACGGACTCGCCGCAGGCAAAGGCGTCGTCGTCACCACCGACCGCCTCGTCGCCCGCGACCACGCCGCCGAACTCCTCGAAAACGGTCACCCGGTACTGCTCGAGTCGTTCCTCGACGGCCCCGAGGTGTCCCTGTTCTGCCTCGTCGACGGCGAGACCGTGGTTCCGCTGCTGCCCGCGCAGGACCACAAACGCGTCGGCGACGGAGATACCGGCCCCAACACCGGGGGCATGGGCGCGTACACCCCACTCCCATGGTTGCCCGAAGGTGCCGTCGACGAGATCGTCCGTGACGTGGTGAAACCCGTTGCCGCCGAGATGGTGAAGCGTGGCGTGCCGTTCTCGGGTCTGCTGTACGCCGGCCTCGCGATGGGTGCCGACGGCCCGGCCGTCGTCGAATTCAACTGTCGCTTCGGTGATCCCGAGACACAGGCGGTGCTGGCCTTGCTGGAGTCGCCGCTCGGCGAGGCGCTGAACGCGACGGCAACCGGCACGCTGGCGTCACTGCCACCTCTGCGCTGGAAGGACGGCGCGGCGGTCACCGTCGTCATCGCCGCCGAGAACTACCCCGGTCGCCCCCGCACCGGTGACGAGATCCTCGGCTCCGAGGGCGAAGGCGTCCTGCATGCCGGCACCGCTGTGAAGGACGGCGCGGTCGTCTCCGCGGGTGGACGCGTGCTGAGCGTCGTCGGCACAGGATTCGACCTCACCGCCGCCCGAGATGACGCCTACTCCCGGATCGCCGGAATCCGATTGCCGGGCAGTCACTTCCGCACCGACATCGGCCTCGCCGCCGTGGAGGGTCGTATCTCGCTGTAGGTCGATGCCCGCGAAGCAGGTGTGCTGAGTGTCCACTATTTGCCGTCGTGCACGGGATCCCGATCGTCGGGGCTGAGAGTGGACGCTGAGTCCCGTTGCTGGGGCTAGGTGTGTTGAGTGTCCACTATTTGGCATAGCACACGGGATCCCAATGGCCGGGGCTGAAAGTGGACACTGAGCCCAGTTGTCCACAGGCATTCGCGTTGTCCACATTTCTCGCATCGGGCTCCCGCGAACAGTTCTCGAGCACAAAGCTGTTCGACCATGGGGGTATTCACGAGGCAGCAACTACTCGACAGTGGCGTCAGCGCAGGGGCAATCGACTATCGGGCCAGGGTCGGCACGCTGACCCGGCTGTTGCCGGGCGTCTACTGCACAGGAGAGCCGTCGTTCCGCGACCGATGCGTCGCCGCGACGTTATGGCAACCGGATGCAGTGCTCAGCCACCTGACTGCGGCGTGGTGGTGGAACCTGATCGATGACGAACCCGAACAGGTGCACATCACCGTGCCCCGCAGCACGCGAGCGCGGTGCCCTTCGTGGCTGCGCGCGTATCGTCGAACCATTCGGGAGACGAGTTTCGTCGACACCCTCCCTGTCGTGACGATCGAGCAGTGCATCGTCGACGTGTCGGCGTCACTCGGTGGGGCAGCCCTGGAACCGTTCGTCGACGCAGCGCTCAGCGGGTCCGTCAGCAAACGCGGATTGGCGGCGCAATGCGCGAAGTCGGCCGGAATGGCAGGAGTCACCGAAGCGAAGAAGCAGCTGCGACAGTGCTGCCCACGCACGCTCTCCGAACCGGAACGACTGGTGGCCCGCGCACTCACCGCGGCAGGCTACTTTCTCGAGATCAACGCGGCGGTGGGGCAGTACTTCGCCGATCTGTTGGACCGTCGAGCCCGGGTGATCATCGAGATCGACGGCCGTGAATTCCACAGCGCGCCGGGGGTGTTCACCAACGACCGAGTGCGCCAGAACGCACTGCAGCTCGAGGGGTGGCTCGTGCTGCGATACTCGGCCGCGCTGGTGATGACCGACCTCGACGCCGTGGTGCGCCAGATCATCGAGACCGTGCGACGTCGCCGGAAGGCACTGAGCTGAGTGTCCACTATGTGTGGCCGGAGGCGGGATGCCGTGCCTAGCGTGGAATTGTGGACACCCAGCTCACCTGTTCGGCCCGCACGATCCCATGCCTGCCGCGGAATTGTGGACACTCTAGTCAGTAGTGTCGATGGAATGCACAGTGAATCGCAGCGATCGAAGGTCGAGCCGTTCCACGTGATGGATGTGTTCGCCGCGGCGGCCGAGCGGGCGCGTACTCACGGTGATGTGCTGTCGCTCGCCGCAGGTCAGCCGTCGACCAGGGCACCCGAGCCGGTGTTGCGCGCCACCCGAGACGCGCTGGATTCGCATCTGCTCGGGTACACCGAGACGCTGGGCATTCTGCCGCTACGGCAAGCGATCGCGGAGTATCACAGCACGCGGTACGGCATCACCGTCGAGGCCGACGACGTGGTGATCACCACCGGGTCGTCGGGCGCATTCACGTTGTTGTTCCTCGCGGCGTTCGACGCGGGGGATACCGTCGTCATGGCCAGGCCCGGGTACCCGGCGTATCGAAACACGTTGGCGGCGTTGGGCTGTCGCGTCGTCGAACTGGATTGTGTGGAGGAGACACGGTTCCAGCCCACCGTCGCGATGCTCGACGAGCTACCGGAGCCGCCTGCCGGGCTCATCGTCGCCAGTCCGGCCAATCCCACCGGCACGATCATCGACCCCGACGAGCTGGCCGCAATCGCACGCTGGTGCGACGAGCACGGAACGCTGTTGATCTCCGACGAGATCTATCACGGCATCTCCTACGGCGATGCGCACACGTCCAGCGCCTGGGAGACGTCGAAGGAATCCGTGGCCATCGGGTCTGTGTCCAAGTACTTCTCGATGACGGGGTGGCGCATGGGCTGGATGCTGCTACCGGCCCGATTGCGCAGGGCCGTCGAACGTTTGGCATCGAACATGACGGTCTGCCCGCCGGCGATCTCGCAGGTGGCAGCCATTGCGGCATTCACCGAAGAGTCGCGCCGAGAGCTGGATTCGCATGTCGAGCGGTACGCCGTCAACTGCAGGATCCTGCTCGACGGTTTGCCTGCGTTGGGTATCACCGATCTGGCTCCGGCCGACGGTGCCTTCTACGTGTACGCCGACATCGCGCATCTCACCGACGACTCGCGTAGTTGGTGCGCCCGAGTGCTGGCCGAGACCGGTGTCGCGTTGGCACCCGGCGTCGACTTCGACACCGTCCGTGGGAACCACACGGTGCGATTCTCGTTCGCGGGCACCACGTCCGACGTCGAAGAAGCGTTGGAGCGACTACGTCGCATGTGAATGGAAACTCGTAGCAGCCTACGAGGCAGGAGTGGAGCCTGCGGAACGACAGGAAAGCGCTGCGCTCACATGCGGCGCAGCCGCTCCAGTACCTCGTCGATGTCGGCGGCGGATACGTCGCGATGCGTCACGAAACGCACCTTGCCCGCGACGGTCACCGCTGCGATGCCCAGATCGGCCAGCTCGGTCACCGTCCGAACAGGATCGGCGACGGCGGCGAGCACGATGTTCGTCTGGGGTTCCGCGACCTCCCAGCCGCGTTCACGAAGGCCGCGTGCCAGCGTCGAGGCATTTGCGTGATCCTCGGCGAGATCGCCGATTCGATCCAGGGCGACGAGCCCTGCCGCAGCCAGAACCCCGCCCTGACGTACGCCGCCGCCCAACATCTTTCGCACACGCCGGGCTTCGTGGATTCGCGCGGCATCGGAGACGAGCATCGAGCCGACGGGTGCGCCGAGCCCCTTGCTCAGGCAGACCTGCACCGTGTCTGCGTCGGCGGTCAACGACGCGATCGGAACATCGAGTGCCACAGCGGCATTCCACAGCCGAGCCCCGTCGAGATGAATTCTCAATCCCGAGTCACGTCCGGCAGCAACGAGTTCCGCCCACTCGTCCGGTCCTAGCACGGCGCCGCCGGCGAAATTGTGTGTGTTCTCGAGCGAGAGCAATGTGGTCCGCAGGGCGAAGTACGGTCCGACGCCGCCGCCGGCTGCCGCACGCACCGTCGACGCAAGGGGGCGTCCGGGGCCACCGTCGTGGGGAAGTGCCTCGGGCATTCCACCCGCCAACCAGGCTGCGGTGCCGAGCTCGGAGCCCAGGACGTGCGCGTGCTCGGGGGCCAGGAAACGATCGCCGCGCTGCAGATGGAGCATCAGCGCGATGATGTTGCCCATCGAACCGGACGGCACCCACAGCGCCGCCTCGAAGCCGAGCAGATCCGCCACTCTTTCCTCGAGCGCCGCCATCGTCGGATCGTGATCGAGGACGTCGTCGCCCACTTCGGCGTCGGCCATTGCTTGTCGCATGATCGAATCTGGTCGGGTGATGGTGTCGGAGCGAAGGTCGATAGGTCGATGAGCCACGAACACTGACAATTCCATAGCGCGAAAGCAGTCCGACGAACGGCTGCGAGCTGGCACGATGACTGGAATGTCCGCAGGTCCGACCGAGTCGCAGCACAAGGTGTCGGGTGCGACTCCGAAGGGAGTGCGCCGCCGCCACGCTCTGGCGTCGGCGGCTGCAGACCTGCTGGTCGAGGGTGGATTCGACGCGGTTCGGCACCGGTCGGTTGCCGCTCGCGCCGGCCTGCCGTTGGCGTCGACCACCTACTATTTCGAGTCGCTCGGCGACTTGGTGGCCGCCGCGGTCGACGTCGTCGGGACCCGCGAGATCGACGTCATGCGCGGACGTATCGACGACGAGGGCAAGTGCTCGCAGAAGATGGAGTCGACCGTCGACCTCATCGTCGATCTGCTGATCGGGCCGCAGGGTGGCCATGAGCAACTGGTCGCCAGATACGAGCGGTTCATCGCGTCGGCTCGGCATCCGGAACTTCGTGAGGTGCAGCTGAGGCTGCGTGCCCAGATCGATGACCTGCTGACCGATGTGCTGCGTCGATCGGGGCGAACCGTGCAGGAAGAGCAGTTACGACGACTCGTGGCAGTGGTCGACGGTGCAGTGGTGGGCGCGCTCAGCGAGGTGGATCCCGATCCGCGCGAAATGGCGCGGAGCATGCTGTTGGCCGTCATCGACATCGTGGCACCGGCGCAACAGGTGTCGGCCGATTGACTCCGGCACTCTCAGGCCGGCGTGTTCAGCCCGAAGTCGTTCTCGCCCGAGTCTGCGTCTCGGATCGGCGGCACCTCGCACACACCGTCCTCGCAGACGAGTCCGTGGTCGTCGCCGACCATCTCCAAAGGGCCGCTCATGAGCCGGCCGCGGCCTTCTGCAGGACGTCGGCGAACACCGACGGTTCCTGCGCGCCCGACACACCGAGGCGACCGTCGATCACGAAGAACGGCACACCACTGATTCCGTAGGCGATGGCCTGCTCCTTGTCCGCGCGCACGGCGGGCAGGAACTCCTCGGACTTCAGCGCCTCGACCACCTCGTCACGATCGAGACCGATCTCCGCGGCCAGGTCGGCGAGGTCGTCGACGCGTCCGACGTGGCGGCCCTCCTCGAAGTAGGCCGCCAGCAGCCGTTCCTTCATCTCGACCTGCTTGCCCTTCGACTTGGCGAAGTGCAGGAGTTCGTGCGCCTTGACGGTGTTGGTGTGCTGCACGGCGTCGAAGTCGTACGCGAGCCCCTCGCCTGCGGCCAGCTCGGTCATCTGCCCCAACATCTGCGTGACCTGGGCGGCCGGCATGCCTTTGTGGGAGACGAGGAAGTCGACTTCGGTGCCGTCGAAGTCGACCGGTGTGTCGGGTGCCAGCTCGAACGAGTGGAACTCCACCTCGAGCGTCCCGCCATCGGCGATGAACTCCGCAGCACCTGCCTCGAAACGGCGCTTACCGACGAAGCACCACGGGCACGCGATATCGGACCAGATGTCGACCTTCACTGTTCGGCTCACGGCGGCTGCAACATCGGAATGCGGTGCGGTTATTCCACGCTGCGGCGATGCTCGGTCCGACGGCCGAATTCGCGTCCGACCTCATCCGAGACCGACAACTGGGCCACGTAAGCTGGATGCTCGTGAGCATCCCGAATGTCCTGGCCACCCGTTACGCAAGCCCCGAACTGGTGGAGCTGTGGTCTCCGGAATACAAGATCACGCTCGAACGGCAACTGTGGATTGCCGTGCTGCGCGCACAGTCCTCGCTCGGAGTCGACGTGCCCAACGCGGCGATCGCCGATTACGAAGCTGTCGCCGACCAGGTCGACCTGGCATCGATCGCCGAGCGGGAACGCGTCACCAGGCACGACGTGAAGGCTCGCATCGAGGAGTTCAACGCCCTCGCCGGTCACGAGCACATCCACAAGGGGCTCACCAGCCGCGACCTGACCGAGAACGTCGAGCAGCTGCAGATTCTGCGTTCGCTCGAACACGTCCACACGCACGGTGTCGCCGTGGCGAAGCGGTTGGCCGAACGCGCCGCCGAATACTCTGCCCTCGTCATGGCCGGACGAAGCCATAACGTCGCCGCCCAGGCCACCACGCTGGGCAAGCGTTTCGCGTCGGCCGCCGACGAGCTTCTGCTCGCGCTGTCCCGGCTGCAGGAACTGATCGCGCGTTACCCACTGCGCGGAATCAAGGGCCCGATGGGCACCTCGCAGGACATGCTCGACCTCTTCGGCGGAGACTCCGCGAAGCTCGTCGCACTCGAACGCATCGTCGCCGATCATCTCGGCTTCCGGCACACGCTCACCAGCGTCGGCCAGGTGTATCCCCGCTCGCTCGATCACGAGGTCGTGTCCGCGCTGGTCCAGGTGGGTGCCGGGCCGTCGTCGTTCGCACACACCGTCCGTCTGATGGCGGGCCACGAGCTGGTCACCGAGGGCTTCCAGCCCGGCCAGGTCGGTTCGTCGGCGATGCCGCACAAGATGAACACGCGCTCGTGCGAACGCGTCAACGGCCTGCAGGTGGTGCTCCGCGGCTACGGATCGATGGCTGCCGAGCTCGCCGGAGCTCAGTGGAACGAGGGCGACGTCTTCTGTTCCGTCGTGCGTCGCGTCGCGCTGCCCGACGCGTTCTTCGCCATCGACGGTCTCATCGAGACCTTCCTGACCGTGCTCGACGAGTTCGGTGCGTACCCCGCCGTCATCGCCAAGGAACTGGATCGCTACCTGCCGTTCCTCGCGACGACCAAGGTGCTGATGGCGGCCGTACGCGCAGGCGTCGGCCGCGAGACCGCGCACGAGGCGATCAAGGAACACGCCGTCGCCGTCGCGTTGGCCATGCGTGAGCAGGGACTCGAGCCCGACCTGCTGGATCGCCTGGCTGCCGACGACCGCCTGCCGCTCGACCGCGCTGCACTCGATGCGGCGCTGGCCGACAAGACGGCCTTCGTCGGTGCAGCGGACGCACAGGTCAGTGCGGTCGTTGCGGCCGTGGAGCGGCTGATCGCGAAGTTCCCGGCCGGTGCGGCCTACAGCCCGTCGCCGATTCTCTGAGTTTTCTGTTGTGAGTGGAAACTCGTAGTGGGCTACGAGTTTCCACTCACATCAGGACGTCCGGCAGGTCTGCGACGGAGTCGATCACGTGATCGGGTTCCATCGCGAATTCGTCGGTGATGCGTCGATCGAGCACGTCCTGACGGAACTTTCCGGTGCGCACCAGAACACCGGTCATGCCGACGACCTGGGCGGCGAGGACGTCGTTGTCGAGGTCGTCGCCGACCATCACGACGTCGTCCGGGTCGACGCCCATCCGCTCGGACGCCGTGCGGAAGCCCAGGGGAGCGGGCTTGCCGATGGCTTTCGCGGCGTGTCCGGACGCTTGCTCCATCCCGGCGAGGTACATGCCGGTGTCGATGCGTAACCCGCCACCGGTACTCCACATCAACGATCGATGCATCGCGACGACGGGAATGCCGCGACACAGCCAGTCGTAGACGCCACTGAGCCGCTCGTGCGTGAATTCCGGGCCGGCACCGCCGACGACCACGACATCCGGATCCCCGGACGACTCGTCGACGAATTCGATGCCCGGCATATCGGCCGCGATCTCGCCGTTGTTGATCATGACCACCCGGGCATCCGGGTAGTTCTCGCGTAGATGATCCGCGGTGAGCGACGCGGCGGTGACGATCTCGTCGGAATGGACGTCGAGTCCGACGTCGCGCAATGCCGCCGCTATCTGCTCGCGCGTCTTCGAGGTGGTGTTGGTCAGGAACGCGCGTGCAATGTCGTTGTCGTCCAGGTACTTCAGCGTCGCGGCTGCTCCGGATACCGCCTGCCACGACGTGACGAGTACGCCGTCGATGTCGAAGAGAACCCCGCCGATGCTCATCGGCAAACAGTAGTCGGGTCGAGTGAGTCGTGCAGTTTCAGCGGTCGCGGTGTCGTTCGTGCAGTCTGCGCTCACGCCTAGGCTCGATGCCGTGAACCCCTACACGATTTTCTCCGAGATCATTGCCGGGACCGCCGAGGCGTCGCGCGTCCACGAGGACGACACCGCGATCGCGTTCATGGACATCAGGCCTCTCACCACCGGGCATGTGCTCGTGGTGCCCAAGCAGCAGTATCGGACGCTGGCCGAGTTGCCGCCCGAGGTCGGTGCGCATCTGTTCGTCGTCGGGCAGAAGGTGGCTGCCGCTGTGCGAGCAAGCAATCCACGCGTCGCCGGGGTGAACCTGTTCCTCGCCGACGGCACGGTGGCAGGTCAGGAGATTTTTCACGTCCATCTCCACGTCATTCCGCGCATGATCGGCGACGGCTTCGGCCTCCGTGCTCGGCCGTCGTCGCCGCATCGATCCGATCTCGACCGACTGGCGGCCGAGATCGCGGCCCGCCTGTAGTTTTCGACGCGACTACTCGGTAGTGACCTTCTGCGCCTTGGACATTGCATCGGCGTAGACGTCGATGGTGTTGGTGTAGCGGCTGTAGCTCTTGTTGGCGCCGTAGTCCCACAGCACCATCTGTTGCTTTTCGACGGCGGAGATGGTGTCGAAGCCGGGGTAACGGCTCGGGATGTCGGCAAGCTTCACGTCGGATGCGTTGGCAACGTCGTGGTAGACGAACGCGACATCGGCATCGACACTCGATACGTTCTCCCAGGACACCTTCTTCCAGTAACCGTCGTCGGTGCCGTCGGGTGTGTACATCTTCAGGCCCCAGCTTTCGTAGTCGCTGAAGTCGGGATCCGCCGACGGGTCGAGTACGTAGGCGACGTCGAGGGGCCAGACTCCCACTCCGGTGAGGTCCTGACGTTCGGACGCAACCTTCTTGAAGTTGGTGACAGCAGCGTCGTAGTCGGACTTGATGTCTGCCAGCTGTGGGGTGTCGAGGTCGACGCCGAGCGACGACGCCAACCCGGCGTAGTTCTCGATGGTCTTCGCGGTCGACGTCGTGTCCAAGGTGACCCCCAGGGTGGGAGCGATCCGATCGATCGTGTCGGCCTTGGACGAATCGGCCGTCGTGGTCAACTTGCCGAACTGGCCGAATCTCGGGTTGAACTCACCGATGACGAGATCCGGGTCCAGGCTGGCGGCTTTCTCGAAATCGAAGGTGCCCCAGGTCTCGCCGACCGATTCGATGCCCGTCAGATCGGAGCAACTCAGAATCGGGCTGGTCCCCATCGGCGTCGTCGACCAGATGGCGATCGGCTTGATTCCGTACGACATCAGCGCAGCGGCGGATTCCTCGTCGGCGATGATTCTGGTCGGTTGTGCATCGAGGGACACGGTCCGTCCGCGGCCGTCGGTGTACGTGAACGGTCCGGACGCTCGGTCGACCGAATCGACGCGGTCGTTCGCACTGCACGCGGCGGGGTTCGCGTTCAGGTCGACGGCCTGGGTGCCGGCGTCGTCGGTGTCGGTGGTGCCACTGCTGCATGCCGCAGCGGCGAGAAGCACGAGAACCGCGATGCCTCCGGTGAGAGCGCGGGGTGCGGAGCCGAATCTGCTCGAAGTCGGTGTCACGTGTCTGCTTTCGTCGAGGCCGAGATGGCCGATGTCGAGTGGAGCGCCGTTCTTCCTGGTGTCGAGGTAGGGGCCGAGGGCACCCTCCTCGCGGTGGCCCACAGATGCTAGCCTCCTCAGGGTCGACTAAGCGAGGGTAGCCTTTCCTTATGGACGGGCTCTGGATATCGCCTGGTCGCGCGCATACGCAACACAGTCGATCGAAGGGGACTCACCGGATGGATCAGCGGGGAATCGGACGGGACGAACTGCGGGCGGTGGTTGCAGAACTGATCGGTGCGGAACCCGGGGCTGTGTCGATGGACGCGGATCTGTTCGAGCTGGGTCTCGAATCGATCGTTCTGATGCGGTTGGTCGGGAGATTCCGCAAGCAGGGGTCGACGGTGACGTTTGCCGAGCTCGCCGCGCAGCCGAACATTTCTGCCTGGTCCGAACTGATCGGTGCTTCGGCCGAATCGAGTTCCCGAAACCCCGAGCGGCAATCGACTCTGGTCGAACGGGACACGTCGGAGTTCGATCTCGCACTGTTGCAGCACGCCTACTGGATCGGGCGCAGTGCCGAGCAGCGGTTCGGTGGGGTCGCACCGCATCTCTACACCGAATTCGACGGCGAGGCAGTGGATCCTGATCGACTACGTGCGGCGCTCGATGCCGTCGCACAACGGCACGAGATGTTGCGGGCCCGGATTTCGGACAACGGACAGCAGCGCATCGAACCGACCTCGGGGTGGCGCGGGTTGACGGTCCACGACCTACGATCCGAGTCCGACCCGACCGACCGCCTCGAAGAAACGCGGCTCCGTCTGACCCACCAGATGCTCGATATCGAAGCGGGCGAGATGTTCTCGGCCGATCTGTCGCTCCTGCCGAACGGTCGCACGCGTCTGCACCTGGACATCGACATGATCGCCGGCGACGCAGTGAGTTTTCGTATTCTGGTTGCAGACCTGGCGCGGGCCTACGACGGCGATACACTCCGGGCAATCGAGTACAGCTATTCGCGGTACCTTGCCGATCGCCCGCTCGATCGACGCAGCGCCCGTGCTCAGGCCGAACGCTACTGGTCCGAGCGCCTCGACTCACTGCCCGGAGCGCCCACCCTTCCTCTGCTGGAACATGATTCGGGTGTCCCGGTAGCATTGCGTCGGGCATTTCATCTCGACTCCGCGGCATACGGTGATCTCCAGACGCACGCCAGAGCCCACGGAGTCACCCCGGCGGTGGCAGTGGCCACGGCGTTCGCCGAGGTGATCGGTGCCTGGTCTCGTGAACAACGGTTTCTGCTCAACGTGCCCATGTTCGATCGCGCTCCGACGCATCCCGACGTCGAGAATCTCATCGGTGACTTCTCGTCGTCGGTCATGCTGGAAGTCGATCTGAGCGAGCCGCTCTCGTTCGTCGAACGTTCCCGTCGGATCCGGTCCCGACTGCACGAAGACGCCTCGCACGCCGACTATTCCGGGGTCGAGGTGCTACGCGACCTCGGCCGCCGTCGAGGAGAGCCGGTGCTGGCTCCCGTCGTCTTCACGAGCGCGCTCGGTTTGGGCGAGTTGTTCGACGCTCGCGCGCGGCAGGTCTTCGGTGATCCGGTGTGGATCATGTCGCAGGGGCCGCAGGTGGTTCTCGACGCGCAGATCACCGAACTCGACGGTGGCGTGTTGGTCAACTGGGACATACGCGAGAACGAGTTCCTCCCAGGGGTTCCCGACGCGATGTTCGACGCGTTCGAGACGCTGGTTCGCGCACTCGTGGTCGACGGTGACTCCGTGTGGGCGGAGCCTGTGGGTCAGCTGGTTCCACCGCGTCAGCTGATGTCGCGAACTCCGGCTGCCGATGTACCCCGAACGGACGCGTCGCAGTCGGCCGGGAACGAGACTCTGCACCGCGCCTTCTTCGATCGCGCGTCGCAGCATCCCGACGCGCTGGCGCTCGAGTGGGGCGAGTACGAGTCGATGACGTACGGAGACTTACGAGATCGTGCTCTGAAAGTAGCTGCTGCGCTGACCGATCGCGGCGTGGGGGTGGGCGACACGGTGGGCGTGACCTTGCCCAAAGGGCCCGATCAGGTGATCGCGATCCTGGGTGTTCTGGCCGCGGGCGGGGTGTACGTACCGATCGGCGTCGACCAACCGTCGAGCCGTGCTGCGCTGATCGCCCGAAAAGCGGGGTTCACGGTGACGATCGGCGGGTCGGGCGACGACGGTCTCGCGGTGTCCCACGCGATCCTGAGTGAGCCTCGGCCCGCCCCGCACCTCGGCCCCGACACCGCGCCCGCGTACATGATCTTCACCTCCGGCTCCACGGGTGAACCGAAAGGTGTTGTGGTCTCGCATCGCGCCGCGATGAACACAATCATTGATCTGGTCGAACGTTTCGACCTGAACGAGGGCTACCGTCCATTGTGCCTGTCCGAGTTGGACTTCGACCTGTGCACGTTCGACCTGTTCTCGGTGTTCGCGGCCGGCGGTACGGCCGTGCTCATCGAGGAACACGAGCGCAAGGATCCGCAGCGCTGGGCCACTCTGATTCGTGCGCACCGCGTCACGGTGATCAGCTGCGTGCCCCCGCTGCTGGACATGATCCTGTCCACCGGTGACGATGTGGGCGGTTCGCTCGAGGTCGTCATGCTCGGCGGCGACAAGGTGGGTATCGACCTTTACCGGCGGCTGACGGCGGCGGTTCCCGGATGTCGGTTCGCCGGACTCGGTGGCGCTACGGAAACCGCGATCCACAACAGCATCTGTGAGGTCGTGGACGTCGATCCGAACTGGCGCACAGTCCCGTTCGGGGTGCCGCTCGCGTCGATGGCGCTTCGGGTGGTCGATGCGCGTGGGAACCAGGTGCCGGACTGGGTGCCCGGTGAGTTGTGGGTCGCGGGCGTCGGTCTCGCCGACGGCTATCTGGGCGATCCCGAGCGTACGAACGAGCGCTTCGTCGAGGCCGATGGCTACCGCTGGTACCGCACCGGAGACCTGGTTCGGTACTGCCCCGGCTCGATGGCCGAGACCGGCTCCATGGTCGAATTCGTGGGCCGTGTGGACAACCAGATCAAGATCAACGGATTTCGGATCGAACTCGGAGAGATCGAAGCGGCACTCACCGCGGATCACGAGGTGGCCACTGCCGCAGCCGTTGTCGACCGCACCGCAGCTCCGATCCTGCTGGCCGCCGTGGTGCCGACCGATCGAGACGCGGATCCCCGTGAGACGGTAGCGGCCGTGAGGGCCAGGGCCGCCGAGCGTCTCCCAGCGCACATGGTGCCGGAGCAGATCGTGACGGTCTCCGCGCTGCCGCTGACCGTCAACGGCAAGATCGACTCCGCTGCCGTCGTCCGGCTGTGTCGCGCAGCGGGAGAAAGCGAACGGGTCGATGCCCGGATTGCGCCCAGAACTCACCTCGAAAGCGCCCTTGCCCTGATCTGGCAGAAGGTACTCGGCGTCGACGGCATCGGTGTGACGGACACGCTCTTCGCGCTCGGCGGCGATTCCGTCCTGGCGACGACCATCGTCGCCCGCATTCGCGAGTCCTTCGACATCACGTCGGTCACCGTGCGCATGATGTTCGCGGCACCCACCGTGGCCGGGCTCGCGGACCGGATGATCGGCGCAGAAGGTGACGCAGAATTCCTCGAGGCCACCGCCGAGATCTTCCTGTCGGTCGAAGCGATGTCGGAGGACGAACTGTCGGCCGCGCTCGAACACCATTCCTGACCCGCTTCGCATTCCCGGAGGACGAGAATCCATGGTGCAGAACATGACCGAACTTGCCGAGCCGGACGCCGACGTCGACGCTTTCGTGCCGTTCGGCGACGAGCGTGCCCGCAGGTACCTCGACGCCGGGTTGTGGCGAGGTGAAGCCCTTCCAGAGGTGTTCGCAACGTGGGCGACGCAGTTCGGCCCTTCGAGGGCGGTCGTCGACGATCGCACGGAGCTGAGGTACGACGAGCTGCTTCGACGAGTGCGGAGCGTCGCAGCCGGATTCGCCGATCGCGGCATCGAACCGGGCGATCGGGTGGTTGTGCAATTGCCGAACTCCGTGAACTTTGCGGTCGTGCTGTTCGCATTGCTGGAATGCGGAGCAGTTCCGGTGCTGACGCTGCCTGCACATCGCCGACGTGAGATCACCCATCTCGCCGCCACCGCATCGGCGGTGGCGTACGTGATCTCCGGTCGGGACGGCGACTTCGACTTTCGCGGACTCGCCGATGAGGTTCTCGCGTCGGTGACGAGTGTTCGGCACGTCTTCGTCGACAGTTCCGGACCCGAATCGAACGGCGGCGGGTCCCATACCTCTCTGTCCGCGGTGGCCGGGGTGCCCCGACAGTTTCCGCGCGCCCGGCCGACCGATCCTGCCTTACTGCTGGTCTCCGGTGGCACGACGGGATTGCCCAAGCTGATTGCCCGTACGCACAACGATTACGAATACAACGCCAGGGCCAGTGCGGAGGTCTGCGCTCTCGGTTCCGAGGACGTGTATCTCGCCGTTCTCCCTGCTGCACACAACTTTCCGCTCGCATGCCCCGGGCTGCTCGGTGCCCTCGGGGTAGGGGCAACGGTGGTGTTCTCCGGCAGTGCCAGCCCAGACCACGCGTTCGCGCTGATCGAGAGGTATCGCGTGACGATCACGGCGCTGGTTCCGACGTTGACTCATCTGTGGTGCGAGGCAACGGAATGGGAGGATGCAGACCTGTCCAGCTTGCGGTTGCTGCAGGTCGGGGGAGCGAAGCTGGCACCGGAGGTCGCCAAGCTGGTCGAGCCCGCGCTCGGATGCCGGCTGCAGCAGGTGTTCGGCATGGCCGAAGGACTACTGAACTACACCCGAGCCGAGGACAGCGCGGAACTGGTGATCGGAACGCAAGGCAGGCCGTTGTCCCATCTGGACGAGGTGCGCGTCGTCGATGCGGACGGAAACGATGTATCGCCCGGGGAAGTCGGTGAATTGCTGACGCGGGGCCCCTACACCATCAATGGCTATTATTCTGCGGCAGAACATAATACGACTGCCATTACCCCTGATGGCTTCTATCGCAGTGGGGATCAGGTGCGCGAGCTCGAGTCCGGCCATCTCGTCGTCACCGGTCGCATCAAGGACGTGATCACCCGAAACGGCGAGAACGTCGCGGCCGACGAGCTCGAAGACCTGCTGCTCACCCATCCTGCAGTAGCGCGGGTCGCGGTGATCGGGGTGCCCGATGCCGCTGTGGGCGAAAGTGTCTGCGCAGTCGTGGTGCCGAACGGAAGCGGTCCGACCGTCGCCGACGTGCGGGCCTTCCTGACGGCGGCCGGCTGCGCCGGATTCAAACTGCCCGATCGCGTGGTGACACGAACATCGCTGCCCGTCACCGCCATCGGCAAAGTGGACAAGTCCTTGCTCGTCACACAGTGCACGCAACAGCAGCCGACTCGATGAAGGAACCCATGGATCTCGACGACGTCAGACGTAGGTTGGTGCAGGAGCGGTTGCGGCGTGCCCGAGGCGACGCGGCCGCACCCGAGGCGAGCCGCGGCCCACTCGCAGACGTCGAATCCGCCGAATTCGATTCGTTGAGGGAGCAATTCGGATCCATCGACGACGTCTGGCCACTGTCACCACTGCAGCTCGGGCTCGTCTTCCAGGTAGGTGTCGACGCCGATGCCACCGAGCTGTACACCGTCCGAACCGTCGTCGAGGTCGACCGCGTCCTCGACGACGACAGGATCAGGCGAGCTCTGCAAACGGTCGTCGATACCACCGCGGCGATGCGGACGGCCTTCGTGACGCCGGACGACACCGCGCCGGCCCAGGTCGTACTCTCTGCGGTGCAGGCACCGTTGACGGTGGTGGATCTCCGTGCGTGCCCGGCGAGCGAGGTGGACGATCGATGGAGCCGGATTCTCGCGGACGACCGGGCGCTCTCGTTCGACATCGCTGCGCCGCCACTGTTTCGGGTCACCCTGGTGCACCTTCCCGGAGGGGTCGACCGACTGTTGACCACCTACTGGTTCGGGTGCTTCGACGGCGGATCCTCGGCACTGCTCGTGGGTCGAGTCCTGGAGCAGCACGACGAGAACGGCACGCCCGTTCCTACGGACCACGGCTACCGTGAGTATCTGCGTTGGCTGGCTTCTCGCGACCGTGCCGAGTCCGAGCAGGCGTGGCAGCGGTACTTCGGCGATATCGACAGCCCGACCTCGGTGGCCGCGGAGGCCACCCGCGGGGACGGTTCACCTCGCAGGATCGAACGCAGAGTGACGGCAGCGGTGTCCGGCGCGCTGGATCTGCACGCACGTCGATCCGGTTCGACTCTGTTCACGGTTCTCGCAGCGGCCTGGGCGAGTGTGTTGATGCGTGTGGTGGGGCGGTCCGATGTGGTGTTCGGTACCGCCGTCGCCGGTCGGCCCATGGATGTGGCCGGTTCCGACACCGCGATCGGCGCGTTCATCAGCACGGTGCCGATCCGGGTGACGGCAGGTGGATTCGATTCGGCCACCGATGTGGCTGCGCGCGTGCAGGATCAGCGTCTCGACCTGATGCCGCACGACACCCTCGGTCTCGGTGGAATTCAGCAGGCCATCGGTGCGGGGGCTCTGTTCGACACCCTGCTCGTCCTGCGTAACGCTGCCGGGCCTGCGGGACGACAAGAATCGACGTCGGCAGGGAACGAGCGCCGCGTGCGACACATCTCGACCGTCGATGGGTCCGAGTTCCCGGTGTCCATCGCAGTGGATCCCGGCGATGAACTGAACCTGTCGGTGACGTATCTACCCGATTCTGTGGACGACGAGCGTGCCCGATCGCTGCTCGACTCGTTCGCATCGGCACTCGATACCGTTGCAGCGCAGCCCGATCTGCCGATCTCGCGCTGGCCGTCTGCCCCGGGCGACATGCCGAGTGTCGTCGAGAACGAGTTCGACGGCCGATCGGAACGACTGCAGGACAACACGATCGCCGAATTGCTCGCCGCACGCGCCGCGGCCGTTCCCGACGACATCGCGTTGGTGTTCGGAGACCGGCGGCTGACCTTCGGCGACCTCGACCGGCGGGTGAACGCCTGCGCACTGGCGCTGCTTCGCCGGGGTGCCGCTCCCGAACGCATCGTGGCCCTCGCTCTGCCGAGATCGGTGGAGATGGTGGTGGCCCTGTTCGCGGTGCTGCGTACCGGTGCCGCGTACCTGCCCCTCGAACTCGACTATCCGACAGAGCGTCTCGACGTCATGTTGGCCGACGCGCAACCGGCCGTTCTGGTGTCGACGGTGGACACGGAGAGCCGGGGATTGGCCACCACCGCCACACGGATGGTCGTCGACTCCCCTGAGGTCGCAACAGAGTTGGCGTACGACATCGACGCGTCGAAAGTCGAGGAGGCCACAGCGTCGGTCGGTTTTGCGTCCGGCACCGTCGGCCGACTCGAGCACCCCGCCTACGTCATCTACACCTCCGGCTCGACCGGAAGACCGAAGGGCGTCGTCACTCCGTATCGCGGTCTGACGAACATGCAGATCAATCACCGGAACGAGATCTTCGCTCCCACCGTCGCCGCGGCAGGAGACCGCACCCTGCGGATCGCACACACGGTGTCGTTCTCCTTCGACATGTCGTGGGAGGAGTTGTTGTGGCTCGTCGAAGGTCACGAGGTACACATCTGCGACGAGGAATTACGCCGCGACGGTGAGGCATTGGCGCAGTACTGCGAGCAGAACAGAATCGACGTGGTCAACGTGACGCCCACGTATGCCGGACATCTGCTCGATCTCGGACTGTTGGACGAACGCGACGGACATCGAATTCCCCTGGTCTTGCTGGGTGGTGAGGCGGTACCGGATGCACTGTGGAGTCGGCTCGACGGCATCGGCTACAACCTGTACGGGCCTACCGAGTACACGATCAACGCGCTCGGTACCGGAACAAGGGACAGCGTCGGGCCGTCCATCGGATCACCGATTCTGGGCACACGTGCGTCCGTCCTGGACCAGTGGCTACGGCCGGTCCCGATCGGTTCGGTGGGGGAGTTGTACCTCTCCGGTGTCGGTCTTGCGCGGGGCTATGTGAACCGATTCGGCGACACGGCAACGAGATTCGTGGCCGACCCCTTGACTCCGGGCGCACGGATGTACCGCACCGGTGATCTGGTTCGCATTCGAGCCGACGGTCTGTTCGACTACCTCGGTCGCGCGGACGACCAGGTGAAGATTCGCGGCTATCGAGTGGAGACCGCAGAGGTCGAACGCGCCGTGGCCGCATGCGAGGGTGTGATGGGCGCGGTGGTGCGTACGGTGCAGATCGGGGGTTCTCGCGCCCTGGCCGCGTACGTCGTTCCTCGCGACGGCGGTACGACCGACACGTCCGTGCTGTTCGGTTCCATTCGAGACCGGCTGGCAGCGACGTTGCCGGAGTACATGGTGCCGACGTTGTTCGCTGCCCTGGAACGCATTCCGATGACGATCAACGGCAAGCTCGATGTGCGGGCTCTTCCGACCGTCGACGCCGTGGGCGGAGGCACGTTCGTACCGGCCCGAACGCCGGTGGAAACGATGTTGTGCGAGATCGTCGCGGCGGTTCTGGGTGTCGGACGCGTGGGGATCGACGACGACTTCTTCGCGCTCGGCGGCGACAGCATCACCTGCCTGGCCGTGGCATCGCGGGCGCGAAAGGCCTCGATTCCACTGGCACCGCGTGAGGTGATGCGCAAGCGGACGGTGCGAATGTTCGGGGCGGAGCTCACACCGGACGCCGACGCACGCCCCGCTGTCCACGCCGCCGCCACGGTGGAACTGTCCCAGGACGAGCTCGACGAATTCGAAAGCAGTATGTGAGCAGACATGACGACCGACACCGCGGCCACGTCGCAGTCCAAGATCGCCGCCGTACTCCCACTCACCGCACTGCAGGTCGGAATGTACCTGCAATCGACGCTCGCCGAGCGAGCGCAGGATCCGTACCTGTCACAGACGGTGCTCGACCTGTCCGCCGCGGTGGATCGCGGCCGGCTCGATCGTGCCCTCGAACTGCTGTTGGATCGCTACCCGAACATCAGAGCGCTGCTGCGGCAACGCCGTAACGGTGATCTGGTCTGGGTGGTACCGCGCGCGTCGACGCCGGTCGTCACGGCCGTCGACGACGAGTGGGATGATCATCTCCGACGAGACCGCTCGGCCGGGTTCGCGTTCTTCGAGCAGCTGCTGATTCGCTTCTCCTACTCCACTTCTGCGCGCGCCCCGCGAGTTCTGATCACCTACCATCACGCGCTGATGGACGGGTGGTCCGAGGCCATCTTCGTCAGGGAGCTGATCGCTCTCTACGAATCGGGCGAGGGGGCGCAGTTGCCGCCTGCACCCGACTTCGGCGACTATCTCGCGTGGACAGCGTTGCAAGACAACGTCACTGCGCGTCAGTGGTGGACCGACTACCTCGACGGGTTCGAGTCCGCGACTCTCGTTGCCGGGGACCGAGCGAATGGGTCCAGCGCGGGCACGCGCTCGCGCCTGGACGTCGATATCGACGATGCGTTGGCCCAGCGGGTGTCCGAATACGCGCGTCGTACCGGCGTGACCACGAACGTCGTCGTGCAGACAGCCTGGGCGGCGATGCTGTCGGCGAGAACCGGTTCCGACGATGTGGCCTTCGGGATGGCGACGTCGCTGCGGCCGTTCGATCTCGATGGTGCCGAGGCGATGGTGGGTTTGCTGCTCAACACCGTGCCGGTCCGCCTGCGGTGGAACTCGGCTGCAACGGCGACCGAGATGCTCGCACGCGTGCAGGCAGACCACCTCGACCTGGACGAGTATCGGTTCCTCGGGCTGTCCGACATCGCCGGAACAGTCGGCGGCGGAGAGCTGTTCGACACCATAGTCGTGTACCAGAACTATCCCGCACCGATACCCGAGACGAGCGGGACCGTCGACGAGATCACGGTGCTGGGTGCGCACATGAGCTTCCCGATGGCGTTGATCGTGGGCCCCGATCCTGCTCTGTGGGCGTTCGTACTGCACGACGAGGCCGCTGTCGGCCGGCGGCAGGCCGCCATGTACGCCGAGACGTTCGTCGAGATGCTCGATCGGATGACGACAGTGTCGGACATCGACGTCACTCGACTGGTGGCCGCCCCACATGGCCAGGGGCGCAGCGTCGGACCGGACCGAACCGTGGTGCCGATCGAGACCGCTCTGGCAGCGCGTTTCGAGCAGTCCCGCGATGACGTGGCACTGCTGATCGGCGGCGAGCACATCACGTTCGGGCAGTTGTCCACGCGGGTCGGACAGGTGTCCGCACTGCTGCGTGTGCACCACATCGGTGTCGAAAGCCGCGTCGCTGTTGCGGTGGGCAGAGGTCTCGACATGGTGGCGGCGCTGTTGGCGACCATCGACGTCGGCGCAGCGTTCGTACCCGTCGACATTCGCTACCCACGTGAGCGGATCGAACTGATCCTGTCCGATTCCGGGCACGACCTGCTGTTGATCGACGATGCGACCCCCGCGGCACTGACGGATATGGAGACTGCGGTCCGCGTCGATACCGTTGTACGACAACAGGACTGGACGCCGCCGTTCGGTCGCAGCGTCCCGGGTGAGTGCGCGGCCTATCTCGTGTACACGTCGGGTTCGACCGGAACGCCCAAGGGTGTGGTCGGCACCAGGAACGCGTTGGCCAACCGGCTGCAGTGGGCGGTGACGCGGTGGGGCAGACCGGGCAGCCGAGTTGCCAAGAGTTCGCTGGCGTTCATCGACGGCGCGACGGAGTTGCTCACCGGCATTCTCGCGGGCCAACGTGTGGTACTCGCGCAGGATCACCAGTACGGCGATTCGGTTGCCGTGGCCTCGCTCATCGGACGGTCCGGTGCCGAACAGGTCACCGCCATCGGTTCTCTGGCTGCCGCGCTGGCCGCTGCGGCACCGTCGGCCTGCGCTTCGGTGACCGGTTGGATACTCAGCGGAGAACCGTTGACCGACCACATGATCGACGTGATCCGAGCGGTGACGCCGGACGCCACGATCGACAATTCCTACGGATCCTCCGAAGTCGCAGGCGACGTCGCCGTCCAGCGGGTCGACGGCGACCCTGCGGTCATCGGAACCTCGGTGGACAACACCACACTGCGGCTGCTCGACTCTCGGCTACGCCCGGTTCGGAACGCCGTTCCTGCCGACCTGTACGTGTCGGGCGTGCAGCTCGCCCGCGGATACGCCGGGAAACCGGCCGAGACCGCGACTCGCTTCGTCGCAGATCCCGGCGGCGATGGCGTGCGAATGTACCGCACCGGGGACCGTGCCCGTCTCGTCGACGGCGTCCTGGTATTTCTGGGTCGAGACGATCGTCAGGTCAAGATCAGAGGCCATCGCGTCGAACTGGGTGAGGTCGAAAGTTGGACGGCCAGTGACCCTTCGGTCGACGAGTGCGCCGTGGTCGCTGTGTCCGACGGTGACGGCGTCGGTGTGCTGGTGGCCTACGTGACTCCCGACTCGGTCGACACCGCGTCGGTGCGGGAGGCGCTTCGTCGCCGGGTTCCCGACTATCTGGTGCCCGCATTCTGGGTGGCCGTCGACAGTATTCCCAGAACCCCCAACGGCAAGGCCGATCGAAAAGTTTTGCAGGAGCGCGGAATACCCGACGGTGGTCCCAGCCGATCGCGACCGGCTGCATCCGAGGACGAGCGAGCGCTCGCGGCGCTGTTCGCAGACACCACCCGTGCGGAGAGCGCCCAGTCCATCGGCGTCGACGACGACTTCTTCTCGCTCGGCGGCGACAGCATCACCGCCATCACCCTCGTCCATCACGCGCGCACCGCCGGACTTCCGATCACCACCGCAGACGTCTTCGAGTGTCGAACGGTCGCAGGGCTGGTGGAGCGGGGCCGAAGCGCCCGGGCCGTTGCGATCGTCGACCGGCCCGACAGTTCGGCAGCGCTGCTGACCGATGCCGATGTAGCCGAATTGCGCTCTCATGGAATCGATCCAGAGGCAGCTCGCCCGGCCACTCCGCTGCAGCGGGGCTTGGCATTCCAGTCCGTAGCCTCGGGCGACGGAGTGGAGGAAATCTACGTCATCGCCACCGAATTCGAGGTGCACGGGCTGCTGGATCCGCGACGTCTCGAGGGCGCACTCGACGCGCTCCTCGACCGTCATCCAGCGCTGCGCTCGCGCTTTCTGACGTTGAGCACCGGGGCGACCGTCGCGATCCGCGATACGGGTCGAGTCGTACTCCGCCGTCATGTCGTCGACGATCCGACATCGCCTACCGCCCGTGACCTGATCGACCAGGACAGGCGTGCGTTCGACATAGAGCAGGACTCGCTCGTCCGAATTCTGCTGCTGGACTGCGGGAACGATCGTCACCGGGTGGTGCTGACCGTCCACCATCTTCTCGTGGACGGGTGGTCCATGGGCACTGTGGGCACCGAGCTGTTCAAGCTCTACCGAGGCCTGGCACTGCCGGAACCTGCGCGGTTCGACGACTACCTGCGGTGGCTCGCGGGCCGCGACGACTCGTCCGTCGACGCGTGGCGTCGCGCGCTCGGCGCGGACGTGGCACCGACGATGGTGGCAGCGTCGGCATCGGCATCGGCATCGTCGTCGGTACGTTCCGAGGCGCACGAGATCGACCTCGAGTGGAGTGCGCAGGACACCGCTCGGCTCATCGAGTCGGCGCGTCGTCGATCGTCGACGCTGAGCGAACTGGTCGATGCAGCATGGGCCGTGGTGCTCTCGGCATTCACGGATTCCCCGTCGGTCGTGTTCGGCTCGACGGTGTCGGGGCGTCCCACCGACCTCGATCGTGTCGCAGACATGGTCGGACTGTTCATCAACACCGTTCCTGTCCGTGTCGACGTCGGACCCGATGCACGTCTGTCGACCGTGCTCGCTGGTCTGCGGGACTTCTCGATCGCCGTGGCTCCGCATCATCACGTGGGCCTGGCAGACATTCAGAAGGCCGTCGGGCGGGGAACGCTGTTCGACACACTCGTGGTGTTCGAAAACTTCGCTGCTGCAGACACTTCGGGTGTCGATGCCGAGAACTTCTCGGTGTCGGTCGCCGGATTCCACACCGTTACGCACTACCCGCTGGTGTTGACGGTTCATCCGGGCGAACGGATGCGGCTGGTGGTCGAATACCGCAGCGACTCGTTGCCCGTGGCTCGCGCCCGCGCAGTGGCGTCCGCACTGACCTCGGTGTTGGGTGCGTTCGCCGACGAAGGCGACCCACCGATCGCCGCACTGTCCCTCGTCGACGAGACGACGACTCGGATTCTCCGCACCGAGTACGCCGGCTCGCAGCGTCGGTATCCGGACGGGACGATGGTGGACCTGTTCGCCGACCGCGTCGCGTTGCAACCGGACACCGTTGCTGTTGCAGACTCCGCCACGGCTCTGACGTTCGCCGAGCTCGATCGCGTCTCCAATCGAATTGCGCGATGGCTCCTCGGTTTCGGTGTCGGCGCGGAAGATATCGTGGCCGTCGAGGCCCCACGAACCGTGACGACGATGGCGACGATCCTCGGGGTCATGAAGTCCGGGGCCGCCTACCTCCCGATCGACCCGAACTGGCCCACCGAACGCGCGCGGCAGATTCTCGACGATGCGCAGCCGGTGATCGCGGTGACGGCATCGGCGGTCGAGGCCCTGACGCCGTCGTCGACGGACAGGATTGCCGTTACCGATTCCGAGCGTCGGTCCGCATTGCATCCCGACCACCCGGCGTACTTCATCTACACCTCCGGTACGACCGGTGTGCCCAAGGGAGTCTCGGTACCGCACCGAGGACTGGCGAATCTCTATCACTCCCATCGCGAGAGCGTGCATCTGCCGACGGCGGCGCGCGCGGGCACGGACACTCTGAACGTGGCGCATGCCTGGTCGATGGCCTTCGACGCATCCTGGCAACCGCAGTTGTGGATGTTCGGCGGGCACACAGTGCATCTCATCGATCCCGAGGTCGTTCTCGATCCGAGAGAACTCACCGAGCGACTGCGAACGCTGTCGGTGCATTTCATCGAGGTCGTACCGTCGTTGCTCGAACAGATGATGCGGTCGGGATCGATCGACACACTCACGTCAGTGGGGGTCGGCGGCGAGGCGGTATCGGTCGAGTTGTGGAACGAGTTGCGCGCGAACGAGTTTGTGGTCGCATACAACTTCTACGGACCCACCGAGGCCACCGTCGATGCGGTGTTCACATCGACGGATCTGTCGCCCGAGCCCGTGATCGGTAGGCCGGTGACCAACCTGAAGGCATACGTGTTGGACGCCTGTCTTCGGCTCGCGCCTCCCGGGGCGCTCGGCGAGCTCTATTTGGCCGGGCCGGGCGTGGTGCGCGGGTATCGCAACGCGCCGGGGCGCACCGCGCACCGCTTCGTTGCCGATCCCTTCGCCGCGGACGGTACTCGGCTCTATCGGACCGGGGATCTCGTGTCGTGGACCGAATCCGGCACATTGAGGTATGCCGGTCGCGCGGACGACCAGGTCAAGATCCGCGGGCATCGCGTCGAAGTGAGGGAAGTCGAAAGTCGATTGCGAGAGATCGATGCCGTCGCAGACGCGCGGGTGCTGGTGCATACGTCGGGTATCGCTACCGGGCAGGCGACCCTCGCTGGATACGTCGTTGCTGCGCCGGGACGGACGATCGACGTGAGCGCCGTGCGCGCGGGTCTGGGCGAACTCCTTCCGTCGTACATGGTTCCATCGTCGGTGACCGTGCTCGATGCGTTCCCTGTGCTGCCGAACGGAAAGCTCGATGCGGCCGCGTTACCCGACCCCGTCCTGACTCTCGGTTCCGGGCGCGCGCCGCGCACCGACGTCGAGCGGGAGATATGCCGCGCAGTAGCCGCTGTGCTGCATGTGCCGGAGGTCTCCGCGGACGACGACTTCTTCGATCTCGGGGGCGACAGCATCATGGCCATGGAGTTGTCGGCGCGGCTGCGGACGGTGGGCATGGCGGTCTCGCCCCGTCACATCGTCGCTCGGCGCACGCCGGAAGCACTTGCTCAGCAAGCGGAGTCGGCGCAACCGATGGCCTCCGGCGTCGAGGAACTGTCGCCGTACGGAGAAGTCCCGTTGACACCGATCCTCCGCTGGATGGACAGCCTCGATGGGTCCGTCGACGAGATCTCGCAGGCGGTGTTGCTGGAGGCTCCCGCCGATCTGACCGAGAACTCGCTGATCGAGCTTCTCGATCTCGTGGTGGCCAGGCACCCCATCCTGCATTCGAGTTTCGAGCGTCGTCCCGGCTCCGAGTCCGTGTTCACCGTGTTGCCGGACGGTACTGCCGACGTGGCCGAGTGGGTCCGTACCGAGTATGTGGACGGGCTCACCGAATCGCTGCTCGCAGAGCGTGTTGCCGCCCAGTCACGCGCGGCACGTAGTCGGCTCGATCCCCGGATCGGCCGGATGGTCGATGTGGTGTGGCTGCGCCACCACGGTGACACCGACTCCTCGGGTGAGCTCCTGATCACGCTGCATCACCTCGTGGTCGACGGGGTCAGCTGGCGAATGCTGCTGCCGGACATCACGACTGCGTGGCAGCAGCGGTTGTCGGCGGATCGCGGCCCGATCGGGCCCTCCATGCGGCAGTGGGCGCACGAGATCCACCGCCTCGCCGGCTCTGCCGAGGTGCTCGCCGATCTGGAGTACTGGACACGCGTCGGCGACGGGGCGGAACGGGTTCCGATGGTGCGTTCGGTCGATCCGTCGATCGATACCGGTGCAGGCGTACGCACCACCACGTTCGCGCTCTCTCCTCAGGAAAGCGCGCGGATTCTCGCCGCAGCCCGCCCGCGGCTCGGGGTGTCCGTCGAACATCTGTTGTTGGGAACGTTCGCGGCCGCGACAGTCGAGTGGATGGACAGCGGTGCGGCGGGTTCGCAGTCGTTCGTCGTCGACGTGGAGGGGCACGGGCGGTCGGGAATCGCGTCCGATCGGGTGGACGGCTCTTCCGTGGTCGGATGGCTCACGGCTGTGTTCCCGCTCCGCCTGACCGCTGACGCGACCGACCATCGCGCCCTGATGTCGCACCGGTCCGATCCTGTTGCCGCAGAATCGGTTCTGCGTACGATCGCGACGGACGCGGCTAGGTCGAGGGATTCGGTGCCGGGAGACGGGTCGACGTACGGCATGCTGCGGTGGTGCAGCGGCGAGGCGGGTGCGGTGCTGCGGCACATGCCCACGGCCGACATCGAATTCAATTATCTGGGCCGTTTCGACACCGCGACAGGCGGTCCGTTCGGGGCCAGCCGACTGCGTAGCAGTCTCGACACCACGCCCGGCACCGAGACGCCCTTCGGCTATGCGTTGGTCGTCGACAGTTACGTGCACGAACAGGACGGGGCGTCGGTACTCGGTGTGACGTACACGTGGCCGGCAGGAGTGCTCGACGGTGTAGAGGAACTGGCCGGGCTCTGGCGGGAGGCCCTGTCGGCCGCGTGTCGAATCGTGGAGGACAGGGAGTCCGAGGACGGGCTAATGAGGCAAGGGTAACCTCATTAGTGCTACCTTGTCAGTCGCCTCGCCCGGTCGGGTGTGGACGCAGTCAGTGCGTGGTCGAGTCGAGAGGTTCCGAAGAACGATGAAGGTTCGTACGAAGTGGATGAGGAGCGCCGCGTCGATCGCGCTCGCCGGAGGGCTGACCATCGCCCTCGCCGCCGGATGCAGCAGCGACACCGAGGAGACGCCTGCCGCCGACTCCACGACGTCTGCGCAGGAGTCCGCATTTCCGGTCACGATCGACTCGGCACTCGGATCCGCGACGATCCCCGAGGCACCGAAGCGGATCGCGACCTGGGGATGGTCGAACCAGGACGCGATTCTCGCCCTCGGAGTCGTACCCGTTGCGATGCCTACATTCGACGGCGCCCAGTACGGTGCGGACGAACGCGGCGTTCTGCCGTGGGATGCGAAGGCTCTCGCCGACCTGGGCGGCGACGCGCCGACACTGCTCTCCGGTGACGGCACCGGAGCGGTTCCGGTCGAGCAGTTCGCTGCCGCCGCACCGGATCTGATCTTCGCGCCGTACTCGGGGTTGAGCCAGGAGGAGTTCGACAAGCTCTCCGACATCGCGCCCGTCGTCGCGTACCCGGACAAGCAGTGGACCACGTCGTGGGAGGACCAGCTGACCATCGCGGGCAAGGCGCTGGGCAAGGAGAAGGAGGCCGCCGACCTGGTTTCCGGAGTCGAGGGCTCGATTGCCGATGCGGCGACGAAGTACTCTGCGCTGCAAGGCAAGACGGTCACCGTCGCGCTGCCCAACGCACCCGGCACTTTCGCCGTCAGCAAGGACAACGACGTACGAGTCGAGTTCCTCGAGCAGCTCGGTCTCGTCAACGAGCCCACCATCCAACAGGCCGACCCGGCCAAGGACCCCGACGCCGTGTACTTCGAGCTCAGCCTCGAACAGGCGTCGTTGCTGAAGTCCGACGTGCTGTTCGTCGTGGCGTACGACAAGGAATCTCTCGCCGGGTTCCTGGCCGAACCCGCCGTGGCCTCGCAGCCCGTACTTTCGCAGGGGCGTACCGCCTCCACCGAGGCCCTCAGTGCCGACAAGAACTTCGCGTTCGGTGGCCTGACGGTGCTGACGATCCCGTACATCCTCGACGACGTGGCCTCGGCGCTGAACACTGCCGCCGAGAACGTTCAGGGCTGACAACACTCGGGCGGCCCACTCGACGCGAGCACAGGCGTATTCACTTTCGACGACAGGAGCGTGTTCCACCGTGGCAAGGTCCCATCGACTTCAGGTCGTCTTTCCCGAAGTCCTGCGCACGGCAACGGTGATCGAAACACGTCAGCTGGGTTCGGGTATGCGCCGAATCGTGTTGGGTGGGCCGCAGCTGCGCGAGTTCTCGCGCGGCGACTACCGGTTCCCGGCGTTGCGCAGCGAAGGATTCGACGACTTCGTTCGGTTGTTCTTCCCGGCGGAGACCGACGGCACGGTGGTGCTTCCGACCCAGCACGAGCGCACCGTCGAATGGCCGCGTGATCCGCGTCCGGTGACCCGCAACTACACCGTGCGCAGCGTCGATCCCGAGACCGCGCAGGTGACTCTCGACTTCGTCACCCACGACACCGGCATCGCGTCGACGTGGGGTCGGCGTTGCCGCGTCGGCGATTCCATCACCCTGCTCGGACCGGTGCGGTCGGGCCATGCTCCGGCCGATGTCGACTGGGTGTTGCTCGTCGGCGACGAGACCGCGTTACCTGCTATCGCTCGGTATCTCGAAGAGGCATTGCCGGGCCGGCGAATTCGGGTGTTCGTCGAGGTCGCCGACGTCGAGCGAGAGTTGCCGTTGCCGACGGCCGCCGACGCCGAGATCACGTGGGTCCACCGTGACGGCGTCACCGCCGGCACCGGCGACTTGCTCGACAGTGCGGTGCGGGCGGCACCCTGGTGGGACGGAACGGTGTTCGCCTGGGTGGCAGGGGAAGCGACCGCTCTCAAGGGAATCCGTCGGTATCTGCGCGAGGACCGCGGCCTGCCGCCGGAGATGGTCGACGTAACCGGGTACTGGCGTCGCGCCGAGGTTCTGACCCGCGCCGACGATCCCGAGGTGCCCGACCTCAGCGGCGGTGAGTCCGAGCCGTTCGACAGGCTCGCCGAACGTGCGGAAATACTGTCGCCCTTCGCTTTCAGGGCGGCCAACACGTTACGTATCCCGTTGCACGTGTCCCGAGGGGCGTGCTCCGTCGAATCGCTGGCGGAAGCCACCGAGACGGACGCGCGCGCCCTCGCGAAATTCGTGCGCTATCTGCATGCCGTCGACGTCCTCGCCGAGAACTCCACCGGTGATCTGATTCTCGGCGATATCGGTGAGGCGATGCTCGGCGACGACTGGATCTCGCACTGGCTGGACCTGGACGGGATCGAGGCACGGGTGGAACTGTCGATCACAGGTCTGGTGGACAGCCTGCGGACCGGTACCGCCAGCGCGAGCCTGCTGACCGGCAACACGTTGACCGAAGACCTCGAGGCGTCCCCGCGGCTCGCCGAACTGCATCACAACCACATCGCCGACGAGGCCGCGTTCCTGGGTCCTGCTCTGGTGCAAGACTATTCGTTCGACGGGGTCTCGACCCTGTTGGTGGCGGGGGCAGGATCCGGAGTGGTGCTCGGTTCCGTTCTCTCCCGGTACGACGGAGTATCGGCGGGTGTGCTCGGGTTGCCCAGCGAACTCGACCTGATTCGACGCGACCTCGGGAAATGGCCCGAACTCGAAGGGCGAGTGGTGAATCACCCGCAGAGCGTGATGTCCGAGCCGCATGTGGAGCACGGGAACGGATTCGACGCGTATCTGTTGCTCGAGGTCACCGGACACTATCGAGACGACGATCTCGCACTGCTGTTGCGCAACGCGGCAACAGGATTGGCCGACAACGGAAAATTGGTGGTCGTCGAGCGACTGTCCAACGACGGGTCGTTCAACGAGGACCAGTCGGAATTCGATCTGCTGATGCTCTGCATGCACGGCAGCGGTGTACGAACGAAAGCCGAATTTGCCTGCGTAGCAGCCGATGCCGGCCTCGAGGTCGCGGCGTCGACGCTGGTCGGCTGGGGTATCTCGGTGCTCGATCTACGCCGTGTTCGCTGACACCGAGGAAGCCGTTGTGCTGCCGAGTCGGTTAGGTTAGCGTTCCCTATCGAAGGCGCGCGCCGATGCCGACCGCAGACGTTGCGCGCAATGCGCGGTCACGGACCGATTCACCGTCAGGAGTGCACACACAATGACCGTTGTCGAAGAAACGACGATGGACACGGCCGAGGGGACCGAACTGCAGCGGGGACTGCGTACGGTCGTCGCGTTGGCGGAGTCCGGATTATTCGACGAGTACGTCGTGTACGAGGACCGGGGACGCTGGGTGTTCGCGGGCGGCGTGGTCGCTCGCATCGTGCTTCGGCCCCACCTCGTGACCACCACCTGGGGGGCCGGAGAACCGACCGAGCGGAGCTGGTCCGGTAACCCGGCAGCGGCCCTGAGCGAGGCGTGCACGGGCCTGACCCGAGAACAGTGGAACGCTTACGGATTCGTCGGTTTCGGGTTCGCAGAGCACCTGCACGACGTCGATCGGTCCACTGCCGCCGGGCGCGACGCCGACGACATCCTCGCGCACCTGGTGGTGCCCCGCGTCGAGGTCCGCTTCGGCCGCGAACACGATGCCGTCGAGGTGACCGGCAGCGACGAGGACCGCGCCTCGGTACTGGCCGCGCTCGACGCGATCGGCGGCGACGAGCTGCCGACCGTGCACGCTCTCGACGTCGGCGGAGATCTCGACGACTACCGCGGCCGCGTCGAACAGGCCGTAACGGAAATCCGACGGGGCGACTACGCCAAGGTCATTCTGTCCCGGAGCGTGCGTATCCCATTCGATCTCGACATGCCGGGCACCTACCGCGCCGGGCGTACGGCGAACACTCCGGCCCGCTCTTTTCTGCTGCATCTCGGCGATCTGCGTGCCGCAGGCTTCAGCCCGGAATTGGTCGCCTCCGTCGACGCACACGGGATCGTCACCACCGAGCCGCTCGCGGGAACGAGAGCGTTCGGACTCGGTTCCGATGCCGACTCGGCAGCGAAGTCCGATCTCGAACAGGATCCGAAAGAGATCACCGAACACGCTGTGTCCGTGCGTACCTCGTTCGAGGAACTCGAATCGATCGCCAGCCCGGGGTCGACGGCCGTCTCGGACTTCATGAGCGTGCGCGAACGGGGAAGTGTCCAACATCTCGCGTCCACCGTGCGCGCACGCCTGCGCGAGGACCTGTCCTGCTGGGATGCCTTCGGTGCCCTGTTTCCGGCCGTCACGGCGTCGGGGATCCCGAAGAAGGAGGCCATCGACGCCATCGGTCGGCTCGACGACTCACCGCGCGGCCTGTACTCCGGTGCCGTCGTGAAGGCATCGTCCACGGGAGAATTCGAAGCAGCACTCGTGCTGCGCGCCGTCTACGAGCAGCAGGGTTCCGCATGGCTGCGTGCCGGAGCCGGCATCGTCGGCCAGTCCAAGCCCGAACGTGAATTCGACGAGACCTGCGAGAAGCTCGCCAGCGTTGCCCCATATCTCGTCCGTAAGAAGGAGAACGACGCCTGATGCACCGCACCATGCTGGGTGGAAAGATCCACCGTGCCACTGTCACTCACGCCGATCTGCACTACGTCGGGTCCATCACGATCGATTCGACTCTGATGCAGGCGGCCGATCTGATCGAGGGCGAACAGGTCCACGTCGTCGACATCACCAACGGCGCTCGCTTGGTCACCTACGTGATCGAAGGCCATCCGGGATCCGGCGTGATCGGAATCAACGGTGCCGCGGCCCATCTGGTGTCTCCGGGTGATCTGGTGATCATCATGTCGTTCCGTCAGGTCGAGAACGCCGAGCTGCCCACACACAGTCCCTCCGTGGTGCACGTCGACTCGGACAACAGCATCGTTGCCCTCGGAGTGGACCCTGCCGAACCGGTCCCCGGTGCGCTCGATCAGATGTCGGGGGCGAGCATCCGATGAGCCCGAGCGACGACTACAGCAGCGACCTCGACGGCGAATACGACATCGTCGGGGTCGGCTTCGGGCCCTCCAACCTCGGCTTGGCCATCGCGATCGAGGAACACAATCGACAGTGTGCTCCGGCCGAGCGCCTGACGTCGTGCTTCGTCGAGTCGAAGGACGAGTTCGCTTGGCACCCCGGAATGTTGCTGCCGGGAACCACGATGCAGATCTCCTTCCTCAAAGACCTTGCCACCCAGCGTAATGCGAGCAGCGAGTACACGTTTCTGTCGTATCTCGCCGAACGAGGCCGGCTCAACCACTTCATCAATCTGCAGACGTTCTTCCCCAGCCGGCTCGAGTTTCACGACTACCTGTCCTGGGCCGCAGGCAAAGTCGACGCCGCGGTGCACTACGGCACGCGGGCGTCCGCGGTCGTCGACACCGGTGACGGTTACGGCGTCCGCACCGAGGGGCGACGCACCGGGACCGTCCGCGGCCGCAACATCGTGCTCGCCGGCGGCCTGACCGCGGCCCTGCCGGACGGAGTCAGCGCGTCGGCGCGGCAATTCCACAATCACGACCTGCTCGGCCACCTCGACCGGCTGCCGTCGCGGAACCACCGCACGTTCGTCGTCGTCGGTGCCGGGCAGAGCGCAGCCGAAGTGGTCGACTACCTGCATTCGACCTATCCGGACGCGTCCGTGCATGCGGTACTGCGCAAGTACGGGTACAGTCCGGCTGACGACAGCCCCTACGCCAACCGCATCTTCGATCCGACCGCCGTCGACGACTTCTACTCGTCCTCGCATTCTCTGCGCGATCAGCTGCTGCACTATCACCGCGGAACCAACTACTCCGCCGTCGACTTGCCCCTGATCGAGGAGCTGTACGCGCGCGAGTATGCCGAGCGGGTCAGCGGACAGCGCCGGCTGTTCGTGCACGGAGCCTCCCGACTGGCCGATGTCACGGAGGAGGCGTCGGGCGTGCGGGCATCGGTGGAACACGGGCCGACAGGACTGGCCGAGGACGTGCTGTGCGACGCTGTCGTCTATGCCACCGGCTTCACGTCCCTCGATCTGCCCGACATCCTCGGGCCGTTGTTCGACGCCGTCGAATTCGATGCGCACGGTCCTCGCGTGACGCGGGACTACCGGCTCGTCACGCGTGGATCGACAGCGGGTTCGATCTACCTGCAGGGCGGCACCGAGCACACCCACGGTCTGACGTCCTCTCTGCTGTCCAACATCGCTGTGCGCAGCGGTGAGATCGTCAAGTCCGCGGTGGGTGCGAGGGTGCGTTCGGTGGTGTGAAACGGCGGGGTATCACTGCGGGCGACGAGCCGGAACAGAGCGATGTTCCGGCTCTCGTCGGTGGTCTGGCCCGAACCGATGCCGGCAGGACCGCCGGTCTGATTCTCGTCGTCGTCGTCCTCGCGATTCTGTGCCTGGTGAGTATCGCTGTGGGAGCCGAGAACATCGCTGTCGGTGACGTGTGGCACGCACTGTGGTCTTCGAACGGTTCCACCGACGCGGTGATCGTCCGCGAGCTCCGAGTTCCACGGACCGTGCTCGGTGTGCTCGTCGGTACCGCGCTCGGCGTCGCGGGCGCGCTGATCCAGGCGATGACGCGCAACCCGTTGGCCGACCCGGGCATTCTGGGCGTCAATGCCGGAGCGGCACTCTTCGTCGCCTTCGCAGTCGGGGTGTTGGGCGTGACCGACGTTCGGTTCTATGTGTGGTTCGCGTTCGTCGGTGCCGTTCTCGCCACCGTCGCGGTGTACGCGTTGGGTTCGGTGGGACGAGCGGGTGCCACTCCGATTCGCTTGACGCTCTCCGGTATTGCCCTCGGTGCGGTGCTCGGCGGCGTCACCTCCGGGATGCTGCTGCTGGACCCGGACGCCTTCGCCAGGATGCGGTTCTGGGGCGCAGGCTCGTTGGCGGGTCGAGGCCTCGACATCGCGGCGGCGACCGGCCCGTTCGTCGTACTCGGACTGTGTCTTGCGGCGCTCGTCGCGCGTCCGCTCAATGCGATCGCACTGGGCGACGAGCTGGCCCGGTCGTTGGGAGCCAATGCGCTTCGGACGCGGACCGTCGGGGTCGTTGCGGTGACCCTGTTGGCCGGAGCAGCGACTGCGGCGGCGGGACCGGTCGGGTTCGTGGGGCTGATGGTGCCGCACATGGTGCGCTGGTTCGTCGGGCCGGACCAGCGTTGGATTCTGATCCACACCGTGTTCGCGGCACCGGCACTGCTGTTGTTCGCCGACGTCGTCGGCCGAATCGTCATCGAGCCGGGGGAGTTGCAGGTCGGTATCGTCACCGCCTTCGTCGGGGCTCCCGTTCTGATCCTGTTGGTCCGCCGAAAGAAGGCGAGCGGGCTGTGATCCGGGCACCGCGCGCCGGGAACATCGACTTCGGCAGAAGGGTGTGGATCGTTCGCACAGTGCTGGGCGCACGAATCGACGTTCGTACGGTCCTCGTCTGCGCGGCCCTGCTGTTGCTGACAGCGGTTGTCGCCGTCCTCGCGATCGGCACCGGCGATTACCACGTTCCACCGGGCCAGGTGCTCGCAGCGGTGTTCGGCGACGCCCCGCGCATCACCGAGATCGTCGTGATGCAGTCGCGGTTCCCCCGGGTTGCGCTGGCATTCCTGTTCGGAGCTGCCCTGGGGGTGTCGGGTGCGATCTTTCAGTCGTTGACGCGAAATCCGTTGGGCAGCCCGGACATCATCGGCTTCTCGACCGGCGCGTACACCGGCGCTCTCGTCGTCATCCTGACGCTCGGCGGCGGTTACTACCGGACCGGAGCGGGCGCGCTCGTCGGCGGACTGGTGGCCGCCGCCGTGGTGTACGTGCTCGCCTACAAGCGCGGCGTGCAGGGCTTTCGATTGATCATCGTCGGTATCGCGGTCAGTGCCGTCCTGGCGTCCGTCAATACCTGGCTCGTGGTGAAAGCCGATGTCTCCGAGGCAATCGCAGCCGCCGTCTGGGGCGCGGGCACACTCAACGGGCTGGGGTGGCCGCAGGTGGTTCCCGTTCTCGTGGCCCTCGCTGTCGTCACCCCCGTGGCGGCGGCGCTGTCGACACGGCTACCGGTACTCGAGATGGGTGACGACGCGGCGAGAGCGCTCGGAATCCGCGTCGAGCCGACGCGTCTGATGCTGGTGATTCTCGGGGTCGCCCTCACGGCACTGGTCACGGCCGCAGCGGGGCCCATTTCGTTCGTTGCGCTCGCGGCGCCGCAGTTGGCTCGGCGACTGACCGGTGCCTCGTCGGTGGCGATGGTGCCCGCGGCGTGTATGGGCGCTCTGCTCCTGATCGTCAGTGACGTTGCAGCGCAACGAGTGTTCGCACCCACTCAACTTCCGGTCGGCGTGGTGACGGTCTGTGTGGGCGGCGCGTACTTCGTCTGGTTGTTGGCACGAGAAGGGCGGAAACAATGACGACGAGGCCACGCCTGTACGCGGACGGCATCACCGTCGGATACGACAAACGAATCATCAGCGAGAAGCTGACAGTCGAGATTCCCGACGGCAAGTTCACTGTGATCGTCGGGCCGAACGCCTGCGGTAAATCGACACTGTTGCGCGCGTTGTCGCGGCTGCTGAAGCCGACCGGCGGGACGGTATTGCTCGACGGCAAGTCCATCTCGTCGTACCCGGCGAAGGAGGTCGCTCGCCGACTCGGGCTCCTGCCGCAAACCTCCATCGCGCCGGACGGCATCTCGGTGGCCGATCTGGTTGCGCGAGGCCGCTATCCGCATCAGAAGTTGATCCGGCAATGGTCCGCCACCGACGAGGCCGCGGTGGTGGAGGCCATGACTGCGACCGGAGTGACGTCGCTGTCGGCCCGTCCGGTCGACGAGCTGTCCGGTGGACAGCGGCAAAGAGTGTGGGTGGCAATGGTTCTCGCGCAACAGACACCGCTGTTGCTCTTGGACGAGCCGACGACGTTTCTCGACATCGCGCATCAGATCGAACTTCTCGACCTGCTGGCCACGTTGAATCGGGACAACGGCAACACCCTCGTTGCGGTGTTGCACGATCTCAACCACGCATGTCGATATGCCGACCACATCATCGCGATGAAGGACGGCGCGGTGGTCACCGAGGGCCCACCGGCGGAGATCGTCACCGCCGAACTGGTCGAGGCGGTGTTCGGACTGCCGTGCCGCATCATCGACGATCCGGAATCGCACACTCCGTTGGTGATACCCAAGGTGGCCGCTGGCAGGCTAGGCAAGGCTTAGTTTAGAATCGAACAGAATTGCCGCCGAGTTAGCCTGAGGGTTCTCGCACAGTCGGACGAGAGATGTATCGAGGACGAAGATGACCGATCAGCAGCGTGGTTTCCACTACGCCGACGTCGTTGCGGTGGAGCAACTCACCGTGCACATGGTGCGCGTCACCTTCGGCGGCGAGCACGTCGCCGGTTATCGCACGATCGGAGCACCCGACGAGTGCGTCGGGGTCTATTTTCCGCGCGAAGGCGAGTCGGCACCGCCGCCGATGACCGAGGTCGACGGCCTGTGGTGGTTCCACGGCCTCGAGAACGCGCCGGAGGGTCGGAACTACACGATCCGCCGCGTCGATCCCGACCGCGGCCAGTTGACCGTCGACTTCTTCGCACACGAGGGTGGCGTCGCGGCCACCTGGGCCCAGCAGGCCGCCCCCGGCCAGACGGTGCTCTTCACCCGTCCGCGGTCGTGGTACTCACCGCCCGCCGACGTCGATTGGCTGCTGATGGTGGCCGATATGACCGGGGTTCCTGCGCTGGGTCGGCTGATCGAGCAGTTGCCCGCAGGAACCCGCGCACACGCCATCGTCGAGGTACTCGAGCGCGGTGACATCCAGACGTTCGAGACAGCCGCCGACGTGACGTTCGATTGGCGTATCGGATCCGGAAACGGAGACAGCGCCAGCGTGCTCGACGACGCGGTGCTCGCATACCCGCTACCCGAGGGTCGCGGCTACGTGTGGTTCGCCGCCGAGGCGTCGTCCTCGCGTCGGGTACGCAAGTACTTCCGCAAGGACTTGGGTTACGACAACAAGTATTTCGACATCATCGGCTACTGGCGCGCTGACTCGGAGAAGTGGCTCGAAAAGTACAAGCAGTACCAGGAGGAGGCGCTTGCGGTGTACAACGGCGTCATCGAATCCGGCCGCACCGAGCAGGAAGCCAGCGAGGCGTTCGACGCGCTGCTCGAGCGGGTCGGGCTCTAACGCCGAAATTCGTAGTCGGGCAATTCCAGCGTCGCCGCGTCGGGACCGAGGAATCTGCTCGTGACCGCCTGGACCGGCTTCGATCCGGCCAGGCGCAGCACGGTGCGAAAAGCAGCTACTCCCACAGTCGTTTTCGGATGCGCGACGCGAGGCACGCCGGGCGGCAGCTTCTGAGCCTGATTCACGAACGGACGCATGCGCGCCTCGAAGGCCTCGAACCCGGCGCGATGATCGCGCGCTAGGGCGAGTTCCCCGGCGAGCACGTAGGCCCCGGTGACCGACAACGTGGTGCCCATCCCGCTCAATGGTGTTGCGCACCACGCAGCGTCGCCCAGCATGCCAATTCTGCCGTTCGACCATCGCGGGGCCTTCACCTGCGCGAGGTAGTCGACGTAGAGCTCCGAATCCGGTCCAAGTGAATTCAGGATTCTGGGCACTTCCCAGCCGACGTCGGCGAACTTCGTCCGCAAGGCGGCAATCACCTGTTCGGTGGACGCGCCTTCGTACCCGCCGTCGTCGGACACCCAGGACAGGCTGAAACGCGTCGTGCCGAGGTTGTCCGGGCGCAGATTGGCGACTCTGGATCCGGTGGCGTTGCACCAACGCCACCAGCCGTCGTCGCTCGGTCCCTTCGGCAACACCCCGTACGCGGTGTACAGGCCGACCGGCGTGGTCTCCGCCTCGGCAGGAAAAACCAGTTCCCTACTGCTGGAACGGACTCCGTCGGCGAACAGGACGAGATCGAACCTCTCCGATGCGTTCGACGCGAACATGACATCCACTCCGTCGGAATCCTGAGCCACGCCGACGACGCGATCGCCGTACCGGTACTCGGTTCGCGGACCGGCTGATTCGACGAGAATCCGCGCGAACTCGCCGCGCAGAATCTCCATCTCCGCCGTCGGCCCGTCGTGTGATCCGTCTCCGGCCGGAAAGGCCGCGATGGTGGCGTCGGAATCGTCGACGAATCTGGTGCCTTTCTCGGTGGTGCCGTTGGCCAGCAGGGTCTGCTCCAGGCCCATGCGCCGCAGCACCTCGCGTCCACTACCGCGGACGTCGATGTTCTGGCCGCCCAGACGCAGCTGCGGACTGCGCTCGACGACGACGACGTCGTATCCCGCTCTGTCGAGCCAGTAGGCGACGGTGGGGCCGGCGATGCTGGCACCGGTGACGAGCACGCGTTCGGTCATCGGGCGGGAATGCCCGGGCTGCCGGTCGTTCAATCCGGGGGGGAAAGTAGCTGAGCCTCACCTTGGTGGTGTACTTTCTCGAATTGTCCGTTTGACCCGTTTTCGTCAGGAGAACCGTGTTCACCGTTCGCCGTCTGGCGCTGCTCTCGTGCAGTGCAACCCTTGCCCTCGGTTTGGTCGCCTGCAGCTCTTCGGACTCCGGTGACACCACCTCCACCTCCGAGTCCGCCACCGCAGAGTCCGCCCTGGTGGTGTATTCCGGCCGCGGCGAAGAACTCGTCGACCCCCTGATCGAACGCATCGGCGGCGGCATCGAGGTCGACTACTCGGGCAACACCAACGCCCAGGCCGCGAAGATCCTCGAAGAGGGCGACGCGACGCCGGCCGACGTCTTCTACGGCCAGGATGCAGGTGCACTGGGGGCCCTCGACGAAGCAGGGGCGCTCGCACCGCTGCCCGAGGACATCCTCGCGCTCGTCCCCGAGCAGTACCGCGGCACCGACGGCACCTGGGTCGCCACGTCCGCACGGGCCCGCGTGCTGGCCTACAACTCCGATTCGGTGCAGGCAGCAGACCTGCCCACCGGTATCGACGGACTGCTCGACCCACGCTGGCGCGGACAGATCGGCTACGCACCGACCAACGCGTCGTTCCAGGCGTTCGTCACCGCGCTGCGCGTGCAGCGCGGCGAGGAGGGTGCTCGCACCTGGCTCGAAGGATTCGTCGCCAACGAGCCGGTCGCGTTCGAGGGCAACGGTCCGCTGCTGACCGCCGTCAACGACGGGCAGGTCGCCACGGGTCTGCTCAACCACTACTACTGGTACCCGTTCAAGGACGAGAACGGTGCCGACGCTCCCGTCGAGCTGCACTACTTCGAGCCCGGCGACCCCGGCGCATTGATCAACGTCGCCGGTGCCGGTGTGCTGGCGGCGTCGGACAACCAGGAAGCGGCATTCGATTTCGTGCGCGAGCTGCTCTCGACCGAATCGCAGACGTACTTCGCCAACGAGACCGCCGAATACCCCGTCATCGACGGCGTCACGTCCGACTACGACCTGCCGCCGCTGTCGGACCTGGGTTCGACCGACCTCGACCTGGGCCGACTCTCGTCCCTCGAGGAGACCCAGACCCTGCTCACCGACGTCGGAATCATCTAGTCGGTGTTCGTGTCCGCACTCCAGCCGCTTCGGCGGCGCCACTTCGGCGGTCGTCCCGTTCTCGGGACGGCCGCGTTGTGCGTGGGAGCGCTGACGCTGACACCCTTGGTGTACCTGTTCGTTCGAGCGTTCGACGGCGGAACCGAGAAGGTACTGCGGCTGCTCCTGCGGCAACGCACCCTCGACCTCGTTGTCCGGACGGCCACGCTCGCGCTCACCGTGGTGGTCGCCTCCGTCGTGGTGGGCACGCTGCTCGCCTGGTTGACCGTCCGAACCGATCTACCGGGTCGACGCATCTTCTCGATGATCCTCGCGGCACCGCTGGCCATCCCGTCGTACGTGTCCGGTTATCTGTGGATCGCCGAATTTCCCTCCCTTGCAGGATTTTCCGGTGCTGCGCTGGTGCTCACGTTGTCGTGCTTCCCGCTGGTGATGTTGCCGGTGTCCGCGGCGTTCGCCACCGCGGACCCGTCGTTGGCCGAAGTGTCCCGCACCCTCGGCCGCGGGGCGGTACGCACCGCATTGACCGTCGAGTGCCGTCGCGTCGTTCCGGCTGCGGCAGCAGGCGCGTTGTTGGTGGCGCTGTACACCATCAGTGACTTCGGGGCGGTGGCACTGATGCGGTACGACGCCTTCACTCTGGGCATCTACAGCGCCTACCGCGGCGGGCTCGATCGCACCGCGGCCGCTGTTCTCGGGTTGGTCCTCGTGGTGGGCGCGTTGGTGTTGACCCTCCTCGAACGGCGTGCTCGACGCGGGGCCACGGCGCGGGTGGGATCGGGAACCGACCGGATGGCCGAGCCTGTGGTTCTCGGCCGGTGGCGCGTGCCTGCTCTGGCCGTTATCGTTGCAGCCCTCGGTGTTTCGGTGCTGGTACCGATTCTGGCCCTGGCGCGATGGCTCAGTCGATCGCTGCGCTTCACCGTCGACTGGGCGGACGTGCTGGCTGTCAGCGCCAAGACGGTTCAGTACTCGGCGACTGCTGCTCTGGTGGTCGCCGTGCTTGCGTTGCCGGTGGCGTTGTTCGCCGCCCGGTCCACGTCCCGCAGTGCGCGCACCGCCGAGTTGTCCACGTACATTGCGCACGGTCTCCCGGGTATCACCGTGGGACTGGCGACGGTGTTTCTCGGAATCAGATTTCTGCCGTCGTTCTATCAGACCGCGGTGCTGCTGGTGGTGGCGTACGTGGTGCTGTTCCTGCCGTTGGCCGTCGGCAGCACCCGATCGGTCGTCGACGCCACTCCGGTTGTGCTCGAGGATGTTTCACGGACCCTCGGTGCCGGGCGGGTGCGCACCGACCTGCGGGTGACGATTCCTGTCGCCGCGCCCGGCATCGCGGCCGGAGCCGCCCTGGTGTTCCTGACCGTCGCCAAGGAATTACCGGCGACGTTGATGCTGCGTCCCCGCGGTGTGGACACGCTCGCGACCACGCTGTGGTCCACCACCGAGGCATTCCGCTACGGCGAGGCAGCCCCTTACGCCCTCGCATTGATCCTGATCTCCGTGGTCCCGACGATCGTCCTGACTCGGGCGCTGCGGCGTACGACGCGAAAGCGAGTGACACTGTCATGAGCATGGTGATGTCCGATCTCGTTGCCTCGTACGGCAGTACGACGGTGCTGCACGGAATCGATCTCGACCTCGGCGACGGTGAGATGCTCGCCGTTCTCGGACCCTCCGGCTGCGGCAAGACGACTCTGCTGCGATCGATCGCAGGCCTGCACCGTATCGACGCGGGCCGCATCACCGCCGACGGGCGCGACCTCTCCGTCGCCAGGCGTGTTCAGGTGCCACCGGAGAAGCGGGGAGTAGGCCTGATGCCGCAGGAAGGTGGACTGTTTCCACATCTGACGGTGCGCCGAAACATCGAATTCGGTTTGCGCACAGGGTTCGTGCGGCCGTACCTGTCCGGCCGAGCCGAACGGGCCCGACGCGTCGACGAGATGCTCGAGCTCGTCGGACTGCCCGACGCCGGTGCGGTTCGACCCAGCGAACTCTCGGGCGGGCAGCAGCAGCGGATCGCGTTGGCGCGCGCGTTGGCCCCGGCTCCGTCGGTGGTGTTGATGGACGAGCCGTTCGCTGCTCTCGATGCAGGTCTGCGGACCTCGATTCGGCAGGACGTGCGAGAGTTGTTGCTCACCAGCAAGACCGCGTCGATTCTCGTCACCCACGATCGGGCCGAGGCTCTGGGCACCGCGGATCGGGTTGCGGTCCTGCTGGGCGGGCGCTGTGCGCAGGTCGATACGCCGCGTGCACTGTACGAGCGGCCCACCACGCCGGCTGTGGCGAGCTTCGTCGGCGACGCCTATTACGTCGACGCTGCCGCGCGCGACGGTTGGGTCGACACCGTTCTCGGTCGTCTCGAATCCACCACCAGGGCAACGGGTATGGGGCAGGTCTTGCTCCGGCCCGAACAGTTGGTGGTCTCGGAGCGCGAGGATGGCGAATTTCTCGTCGAACACGAGGTTTTCACCGGCCCCGAATGCTCGGTCACTGTGCGACACCGCGATACCGGGCTCCGGCTGCGTGTCGTCGCTCGGGCCTGCGACCGATTCGCTCCCGGTACAGCCGTGAACGTCTCGGTGACCTCACCGGTGCACTGGTTTCCGCGTTCGGTGCGTTGATGCCGTGACGCAGGGTTCCGGTCGCGGTACGCGGCGGAACCCTGCGCAGTGGGCGAGTTATCGGGCCGTGCGCTTGGGCATGAACACCGCAGCGACAGTCATCAGGACGGCGGCGACCAGCACTCCGATGAAGACCAGATGGATGGCGTCGGACAGTTGTTCGGGTTCTGGATCTCCGGACACACGGGCGTTGACGATGGCACCGAACACCGCGACGCCGACGGCGCTACCGAGTGAACGGGCGAACATGTTGGTGGAGGTGACGACGCCGCGTTCGGCCCACTCGACGCTCGACTGTGCGGCGATCAATGTGGGGCTCGCGATCAACCCCATGCCGAGGCCGATGACGAAGCACATCGCCGCGACGTGCCAGATCTGCGAATCGGCGTCGAGCAGAGTCGTCAGTGCCGTACCCACGATCCCGATCGAACCGCCGACCACTGCCGTCGTGCGGAAGCCGAAGCGCAGGTACACCCGCCCGGACTGGGATGCCGCGATCGGCCAGCCGAGGGTCAGCGTGGACAGCGAGAAGCCGGCGATGATGGCTCCGGTGCCGAACACGCCTTGTACGAAGGTCGGGACGTAGGACGTCAGTCCCAGGATCAACGCTCCGACGAGCAACGAGATGAAGCTGCTGACCACCAGCACCCGCCGGGTGAACACCCACAGCGGCAGGATCGGCTCCTCGGCGCGGGACTCGACCCATGCGAACACCGCCAGCAGCAGGAAGCCCACAACGAAGATCGCGATGCTGATCGGCGAACCCCACGCCCAGGACTGGCCGCCTTCGAGCAGGCCGAGGAGCACCATCGTCGCGCCGACCGTGAGCAGAGCGGCACCGAGGTAATCGATCTTCGGCTTGGCGCGTTCGACTGCGCCTTCCTCGAACTTGCGCAGCAACATGAACGCCGCCACCGCGCACAGCGGAATGTTGATGAAAAAGATCCACCGCCACGACAGGTACTCGGAGAAGACGCCACCGAGGGCGGGGCCGAGCACCGAGGAAATCGCCCACACGCTGGCCAGGTAGCCCTGCACCTTGGCGCGCTCGGGCAGCGTGTAGATGTCGCCTGCGATCGTGATGGACATCGGCTGGACGGCACCCGCACCGAGTCCCTGAATCGCGCGGAAAGCAATCAGAGCAGGCATGCTCCACGCCAGGCCGCACAGAATCGAGCCCAGGCAGAACACCGCGATGCCGAACACCATGATCTTCTTGCGCCCGAACAGATCGGACAATTTGCCGTAGAGCGGCACCGAGACAGCCTGTGCCAGCAGGTAGATCGAGAACAACCACGGGAACTGCGCGAACCCGCCGAGGTCGCCGACGATGGTGAGCACCGCAGTGGCGATGATCGTCGCGTCCAGCGCAACCAGCGACGAGCTGAGCATCAGCGCGATCAGGATGGGACCGCGTTCGGAGCGGAATCCGATGTCCGGGGTCGATTCGGTCGTTGCCATTGCTAGTCATTGTGATCCCTGCCCGCCGACGTGGCGGCACCGGCCCAGATAGTGTTGAGCCTCGTGCGACCATCACTGAGTAGCTACGAGCATCTGGCCGGCGGCAAGGTCCGCGATCTGTACACGATCGACGACGCGCATCTGCTGCTCGTCGCGAGCGATCGAATCTCGGCCTACGACCACATCCTCGACACCCCGATCCCGGACAAGGGACGGGTGTTGACGGCGATGAGCGTGTTCTTCTTCGAGGAGCTCGGCGGCGTCAACCACCTGGCCGGTGATCCGCTCGACGAACGCATCCCCGCCGAACTGCTCGGCCGCGCCCTGGTGGTGAAGAAGCTGAACATGGTGCCGATCGAGTGCGTTGCTCGCGGCTATCTCACCGGATCCGGGTTGGCGGATTACAACGCGACCGGTGCCGTGTGCGGCGTCGAACTGCCGCCCGGCCTGATCGAATCGAGCAAACTCGACGAGGTCATCTTCACTCCTGCCGCCAAGGCCGAACTGGGTGAGCACGACGAGAACATCACCTTCGACCAGGCCGTCGAACTGGTCGGTGCCGAGCTGGCCTTCAAGCTCCGCGAAGACACCATCGAGATCTATTCGCGTGCAGCCAACTTCGCTCTGGAACGCGGAATCATTCTCGCGGACACCAAGTTCGAGTTCGGGACCGATGCCGACGGCAACCTCGTTCTCGCCGACGAGGTGCTCACCCCCGATTCCTCACGCTACTGGCCTGCCGATTCGTACGAAGAAGGTCGCGTTCAGCCCAGTTTCGACAAGCAGTTCGTTCGCGACTGGCTGACCGGCGAATCCGGCTGGGACCGAGCGTCCGACACCCCACCGCCACCGTTGCCCGACGACGTCGTCGCCGCAACGCGCAGCCGCTACATCGAGGCCTACGAGCGCATCTCGGGCCTGAACTTCGACGATTGGGTCACGCCATGACGATCACCCCTCCCATTGCCAAGAAGGTGCCGCAGGGGCGCACCCATCACGGCGACACGTTCATCGACAACTACGAGTGGTTGCGCGCCAAGGAAGACCCCGAGGTGATCGCCTACCTCGAAGCCGAGAACGCCTACACCGAGCAGCAGACGGCCGGACTGGGAGCACTCCGCGGCAAGATCTTCGACGAGATCAAATCGCGCACCCAGGAGACCGACCTGTCCGTGCCGACGCGCATGGGCCAGTGGTGGTACTACTCGCGCACCGTCGAGGGAAAGTCGTACGGCCTCCAATGCCGTTGCCCCGTCGACTCTCCCGACGACTGGACACCGCCGACACTGTCGTCCGATGTGGACGTGCCGGGGGAGCAGATCCTGCTCGACGCCAACGTCGAAGCCGAGGGTCACGACTTCTTCTCGCTCGGTGCATTCTCGATCAGCCTCGACGGCACGTTGCTGGCGTACTCCACCGACACCGAGGGCGACGAGCGGTACACGCTGCGTTTCAAGAACCTCGACACCGGTGAACTGCTCGCCGACACCATCGAGAACGTCGCGCCGGGAGCCACCTGGACCGCCGACGCTACCCACGTGTTCTACCTGACGGTCGACGAGTCCTGGCGTCCCGACACCGTCTGGCGGCACACGCTCGGTAAGGCCGAGGACGTCAAGGTCTTCCACGAGCCCGACGAGAGCTACTGGGTCGGATTCGGTTCCACCCGTAGCGAGAAGTACCTGATGATCTGGGTCGGCTCGAAGATCACCTCCGAGTGCCTCGTCCTCGAATCCACCGATCCCGAGGGCGAATTCCGCGTCGTGCTGCCGCGCACGGACGGCATCGAGTACAGCATCGAGCACGCCGTCGTGGCCGGTGAGGATCGCTTCCTGATCACCCACAACGGCTCGGTCAACGGCTGGGGCACCGAGGGGGAGAAGGCCGAGAACTTCCTGCTCGCCGAGGCCCCGGTCAGCGATCCACTCGATCAGCGCATTCTGGTTCCGCATCAGAGCGACGTCCGAGTCGAGGACATCGACGCCTTCGCCAGCCACCTGATCTTCACCTACCGCCGAGAAGCGTTGACCCGCATGGCGATCTGGCCGCTGACCGACGAGGGATACGGTGAGTATCGCGAGCTCGAATTCGACGAGGAGCTCTACTCCGTCGGTGCGGGCTCGAACCCGGAGTGGGATCAGCCGCTGCTGCGGATGGTCTACACCTCCTTCATCACGCCCGGTCAGGTGTACGACCTCGACATCGCCAGTGGCGAACTGCTGCTCCGCAAATCGCAGCCGGTTCTCGGTGAGTTCGATGCCGGTGACTATGTGCAGCACCGAGAGTGGGCGACCGCGCCGGACGGAACACAGATTCCGCTGTCGGTCATCGCTCGCAAGGACGTCCCCGAGGGGCCTGCTCCCACGCTGCTGTACGGCTACGGATCGTACGAGGCATCGATGGACCCGTCGTTCTCGGTGGCGCGGTTGTCTCTGCTCGACCGCGGCATCGTCTTCGTCGTCGCACACGTGCGCGGCGGCGGTGAGATGGGTAGGCACTGGTACGACCAGGGCAAGACGCTGCAGAAGAAGAACACCTTCACCGACTTCATCGCTGCCGCACAGCATCTGATCGACACCGGCCGTACCTCACCGAAGCATCTGGTCGCCGACGGCGGAAGCGCAGGTGGTCTGCTGATGGGTGCGGTGGCCAACCTCGCACCCGAGCTGTTCAACGGCATCCTGGCCAACGTTCCGTTCGTCGACCCACTCACCTCCATCCTCGACCCGTCGCTGCCGCTGACGGTGATCGAATGGGACGAGTGGGGAAACCCGTTGGCGGACAAGGAAGTGTACGAATACATGAAGTCGTACAGCCCCTACGAGAACGTCGAGGCCAAGGACTACCCGTCGATCCTCGCGATCACGTCCATCAACGACACCCGCGTCCTGTACGTCGAACCGGCCAAATGGGTTGCGGCCCTGCGTGCCACGAAGACGGGGGACTCGGACCTGCTCCTCAAGACCGAAATGAGCGCCGGACACGGCGGAGTCAGCGGACGCTACGAGAAATGGAAAGAAGCGGCCTTCGAGTACGCCTGGATCGTCGAGAAGACCGGTGCCCATGTGAGTGGCTGACTTTCGGGTCGTTCCGCAGGCTCCACTCCTGCCTCGTAGCCTGCTACGAGTTTCCACTCACATGCGGCGCCAGTCGCTCTAACGCCACACATAGCGGACCTGTGGTCGCCCGGCTTTGCCGTATTCGGTGTGCCGGGTGACCAGGCCGTCGTCGGCCAGTCGTTCGAGGTAGCGCCAGGCCGTCACCCGGGATACGCCGACAACCTTCGCCGCCTCGGAGGCGTTGAGGCCGTCGACGGATTGCTTGACGCTGGCGGTGATGCCGTCCATCGTCTGCGGGGCAATGCCTTTGGGGGTGGAGACGCGTTCGTCGGCCGTGCGTAGATGCGCCATCGCACGGTCGATGTCTCGCTGACTGGACGCGTTCTCGCCGGCGGGTAATGCATCGTGGAATTCGCGATAGCGCTCGAGCTTGTCGCGAAATGCGGCGAACGTGAACGGTTTGAGCAGATACAGCACGATGCCGTGCGCCACTGCCGAACGCACCACCGACAGATCACGTTCGGAGGTGATGGCAATGACGTCGGGGCTCGGACGCAGACCGCCGAGCGCCGCGGCGACGTCGATGCCACTGGCGTCGGGCAGGCCGATGTCCAGCAACACCAGATCGACTGGTTCGGTGCTGGCGAATCGCATGGCCGCAGCGCCGGTGTGCGCGACGCCGGCAACGTCGAAACCGGGCGTCCGCTCGACGTACGTCTTGTGGGCCTCGGCGATGAGCGGTTCGTCGTCGACGATCAGTACGCGGATCACGACGTCGCCCCCGGAATGGTCGCAACCAACACCGACCCGTACGTCACTTCCGAGGTCAACGTGCCACCGTGCCGCGTGATCACCTGCGTCACCAACGCGAGGCCGAGTCCGCGAGATCCGGATTTGGTCGAATATCCGCGCCGGAGAGCAGCTTTCAAGGTTTCCGGTGGCATGCCGGGGCCACTGTCGGCCACCCGGACGACGAGTTCACCGTCGGCGTCGCGGACCGTCACTTCGACCCACGGCTGGTCGGATTCTTTCGAGGCATCGATCGCATTGTCTATCAGATTGCCTACCAGCGTCACCAATTCGCGAGCAGTCAGAACCCCTTCGTGTTCCATCGCCGTGTCGTCGGTGATCGTCAGCTCGACGCCCTGTTCGGCAGCCTGGCTGACCTTGCCGAGCAACAGCGCCGCGAGCGCAGGCTCGCCGACCGCGTTCATCAACCGGTCGATGAGCGTCTGGGAGAGTTCGAGATCGGCCGTCGCGAATTCGACGGCTTCTTCGGGCCGACCGAGCTCGACCATCGTGATGACCGTGTGCAATCGATTCGCCGCCTCGTGCGCCTGCGAGCGCAGTGACTCCGCGAAACTGCGCACCGAATCCAATTCGCCCATCAACGAACGCAACTCGGTCTGATCGCGAATCGTCAGGACGTTACCCAGGCGTTTGCCCTCCCACATGACCGGATCCTGGTTGACGACGAGTACACGATCTTTCGTCAGGTGCAGCTCACCGCGGACGATCCCGGTGTCCATCTGTTGCATCGACTCCGGCAACGACGTCAGCGACACCGGCCCGTCCGGTAGGTCGAGAAGGCGTCGGGCCTCGTCGTTGACCAACTCCGCCTCGTCGCTGCGTCCGAACACCAACAGACCCTCGCCGATGGAATGCAGAACGGCGTCGTGATGCTCGTACATCGTCCGCAATTCGGCCGGAGCCATTCCCAAAGTCTGACGCCGTAGCCGGCGGCTGAGCAGCGTCGAACCGGCCGCGGCCACGACGAAGGCCGCGAGCACGACTGCGAGGATCAACGGCAGGCCTTGCAGGAACTGATCGCTGATCTTCTGTCGGGTGACTCCAGCGGACACGAGACCGACGATCTCGCCGTCGGTATCGGTGACGGGTGTGACTGCTCTGATCGACGGGCCGAGAGAGCCCACGTACGTCTCGGTGAACGTCTCGCCGAGCAGTGCGCGATCGATGTTGCCGCTGAACGGTTTACCGATCAGGTCGACGGTGGTGTGCGTGAAGCGGGTGCGATCGGGAGCCATGACGACGATGAAATCGACCCCGGTGACCTGCCTGATCTTCTCCGTTTCCGGCTGCAGACGAGACGTCGGGTCGTCGGATTCGATGGCCAGCGGCGTCGACGGTTCGTTGGCGATACTCACCGCGATAGCCGTCACCTCACGTCGGGTGGCGTCGTCGCTGTTGGACCTCTCGTTGAGGATCGTCAGGATACCGCCGGCGAGAACGACGACGGCCATGACGACCAGTTGCAGGACCAATACCTGGCCCGCCACGCTCAGCGGCCGCTTCGAGGACAACACATTCCTTTCAGACAAGAAACATCGATGTGAACAGAATGAACGTATAGGTGACTCCAGTCACTGGGTGCAGCAACATCATCTCTCAGCAGGGGTGACCCACCTCACTCCACTCCGGCGATCACGAAGCCACCAGCCACATTCACGCACCACCGGAACACTAAGGAACGTCCATGACTATCAGCACCGACGCTGAGCGGAACGACAATCCGTCGTCCGAGCCGAAGAAGAAGCGCGACAGAACGCACTGGCTCTACATCGCGGTGATCATCGCCGTCATCGCCGGCATCATCGTCGGGCTGGTGGCCAAGGATTTCGCGTCCGACCTGTCGATCCTCGGCACGCTCTTCGTCAGCCTGATCAAGATGATGATCAGCCCGGTCATCTTCTGCACCATCGTCCTCGGCATCGGATCGGTACGCGCCGCAGCCAGCGTCGGTCGAGTCGGCGGCCTGGCGCTCGCTTACTTCATCGGCATGTCGACCATCGCCCTCGGTATCGGCATGGTTGTCGGCAACCTCATCAAGCCCGGTGACGGACTGAACATCACGCCGAACGACGCCGGACTCAAGCTCGCCGACACCGCCCACGAGGCCGGCGGGACGATGGACTTCATCGCCGGGATCATTCCGACGTCGCTGCTTTCGTCGCTGACGGCCGGTTCTGTTCTGCAGACGCTGTTCGTCGCCATCCTCGTCGGTTTCGCCCTGCAGGCCATGGGCAAGCAGGGTGAAGGCATCCTCAAGGGCATCGGCGCAGTACAGAAGCTCGTCTTCCGCATCCTCACGATGATCCTGTGGCTCGCCCCGATCGGTGCCTTCGGTGCCATCGCCGGTGTCGTCGGCAAGACCGGCTTCGACGCAGTCATTCAGCTCGGCACTCTGATGCTGGCCTTCTACATCACCTGCTTCATCTTCGTCTTCTTCTTCCTCGGCCTGATTCTCAAGTTCGTCTCCGGCTTCTCGATCTTCAAGCTGGTCAAGTACCTGGCCCGGGAGTACCTGCTCATCGTTGCCACGTCGTCCTCCGAATCGGCCCTGCCGCGTCTGATCGCCAAGATGGAGCACGTCGGAGTCGAGCGCACCACCGTCGGCATCGTCGTCCCCACCGGTTACTCGTTCAACCTCGACGGCACTGCGATCTACCTGACCATGGCCTCGATCTTCATCGCCGACGCCATGAACATGCCGCTCTCCATCGGGGAGCAGTTCTCGCTGCTGCTGTTCATGATCATCGCCTCCAAGGGCGCAGCCGGAGTGTCCGGAGCAGGCCTGGCGACTCTCGCCGGCGGCCTGTCGAGCCACCGCCCGGAACTGCTCGACGGTGTTCAGCTCATCGTCGGAATCGACCGCTTCATGTCCGAAGCCCGCGCCGTCACCAACTTCTCGGGTAACGCCGTTGCCACCTTGCTGGTCGGCACCTGGACCAAGACGATCGATAAGGATCGGGTCAACACGGTGCTCGACGGCAACCTGCCGTTCGACGAGGAGACCATGGTCGACGACCACCTCCCCGAGGACGACCGGCCTGCCGACAAGCAGGTCATCATCGAGAAGAACGCCGCCAAGGCATAAGAACCTGCCGGGCGACGCGCATCCCCCCGTCGCCCGGTTCGGAAGAACGCAAGTACGGCCCTGCCACCAGCGGGGTCGTACTTGCTTTTGTGCGTCGGTTCCATTCTGTCGGTACTCACAGGTAAGTTCGGATGATGACTGAAGTTCAGAACATCGGCATCAACACGCTGGGTGGTGCGCCCACCTCGCTCGACGAGTACGCCGGACGGGCCGTCCTCGTGGTCAATGTCGCATCCAAGTGCGGACTGACCCCGCAGTACGAAAAGCTGGAGAAGCTCGCCAACGAGTACTCCGCCAGTGGCCTGTCGGTCGTCGGGGTGCCGTGTAACCAGTTCGGTGGCCAAGAGCCCGGCACCGCCGAAGAAATCGAAACTTTCTGCTCCACCACGTACGGCGTCACGTTCGCGATGACCGAGAAGGTCGACGTCAACGGTGACAACCGGCACCCGCTCTACGCCGAACTGACCAAGGCCGAGGACGCCGACGGCACCGCCGGAGACGTTCAGTGGAACTTCGAGAAGTTCCTGATCTCCCCAGATGGCGTCGTCACCAACCGGTTCCGCCCGCGCACCGAGCCGGACGCACCCGAGGTGCTCGCCGCGATCGACAAGATCCTGCCGAAGGAAACGATCGCCGTTTAGCTTCTGTCTGCATCGACGTCGAGCCTCGTTCACGCTGGTGTGCGAGGCTCGAGTCATGTCTGGACGCCTGATCGTGTCGGTGAGCGGAATCAAGAACGACACCTACGAGCATGCCGCCGAGTTCGCGCGAGAACTCGACGGACGGGGTGTCCCGTTGTCCCTCCTCGTCGCTCCCCGGCTGAAAGACAAATACCGTCTCGCAGCCGACGTGCCCACACAGGAATGGCTGCGGACGCGACGCGACGGAGGCGACGCCATCGTTCTGCACGGCTACGACCAGGCCGCGACGAAGCGTCGACGCTCCGAATTCTCCGCACTGCCGCGTCACGAAGCTCGACTGCGCTTGATGGCCGCCGACCGCGTCATGGAACAGACCGGCCTGCGTACCCGAGTGTTCGCCGCTCCGCGCTGGATCGCCTCACCCGGAGCCATCGAGGCGCTCCCGGATGCAGGATTCCGAATGATCGCCTCGCTCAACGGTATTCACGACCTCCACCGCAACGGCACCATCCGCGCCCGGGTCTGGGGAATAGGCGAAGGCTCCAAGGCCGAACCCTGGTGGTTCAAAGCACTCGTACTCGGCGCCGGTCGCACCGCCCGACGCGGGGGAGTGGTGCGCCTGGCCATCAGCGCCAAGCAACTCGGACGCCCCGCGCCGCGACAGGCAATCCTCGATGCCATCGACCTCTCCCTGCACCACAACGCCGCAGCGGGAGTCTACGAATGGATCCCGCGCACCAGAACTCGCGTGGCCTGACTCCTCGCTGCCTGACCTCCACCCCGCCCCGCCCCAACCCCCGCCCCGCGCCGCGTCCCGCCCCCACTCCCCGCCCTCCCCCCTCCCCCC
>NZ_NOYS01000023.1:0-130858 GCF_002258475.1 Rhodococcus sp. 06-1460-1B | reverse complement strand
AACGCCCGGTCCCATTCCGAACCCGGAAGCTAAGCCCTCCAGCGCCGATGGTACTGCACTCGACAGGGTGTGGGAGAGTAGGACACCGCCGAACACAACATCCCAAAATACCCCTGACCTCACGGTCAGGGGTATTTTGCATTCGAAACCACCACCAACACAACACAATCGAAAGAACGCGTCCGCACTGTGTACCGCGCTGGATTCGTGTGGCACAGTCGTGTTCGATGAAACTTCCCGTCGACGGCCAGCGCGTCCACAAGGTTCTGCTCGATTTCGACCTGACCATCGAACTCGCCAGCGGTGCCACTGTCGCGTTCAGTGAAGTCGTCGTGGATGATCTTGTCGTCGACGAAGACAATCAATTCGAGGGACTCAGGGCGTTCGCCATGTTGCTCGGTCTCGTCTGCGATGATGCCGACTTCGACGAATCCGGAGTTCTCCGTCTGACTTTCGACGGACGGACGCGAGTTGTGGCCCATCCACGACCCGAGGTCGAGTCGTGGGAATTCTGTGCGGCCGACGGGTCGACCGTGCTGTGTGGTGCCGAGGGCACCGTCGAATCGTGGCCGGCACCGCCGCACCGAAGCGACGAAGTATCCACTCGGGAGGGTCTGCCCTCGATCGGTGCGACCGTCGTTCGTATATCTACCGGCGACGATGCTTCCGTAGAATTCTCCGACGGAACTTGCCTGAATTTCGATCTACCGCTCGACGCGGGTTACTTGGTGCTTCGGGAGAGCGTTACTTCTAGTTCCGAGGCGGGCGGGGACTGGGTCGTCGAGTTGTCGTCGGGGCACGTCATCTTCTACCGACCACGGACCACATAGGGCTTGCCGAACTGAGTTGCGACCCCGTCCGAGTAGAGCACCGAGTCGGGTGTTCGAGTACCGACCCCCGGTAGACCCGCAGCGGCAACCAATTGATCCGAGCAGTGGGTCAGTTCCGCGTCCACCAGGGCCCAATGTCGATGCACGTTCGGCACGTACAGCAGGCGTTCGCCCAGCGCGGTGTGCAGTCCCCACCGTGCGGTGAGGAAGACCGCCAGCGGGTCGTCGGACATGTCGCGTGTGCCCCGGACGATGCCGAAGTCTGTCGTCGCACCGCGCTTCGGCGGTGCCAGCCGCCGGCTTCGGTAGGAAATTGTTCGCTGGTCGTCGTCGATATCGATCGATGCCCACCGGTAGGGGATGCGTGCGGCATTGGTGCCCACGACGACTGCGAGTCGGGTCGCCTCGAGGGAGCGAAAGACGACACCGCGTCGGCCTTCTGCGTCGATCGAGTACAGCCGTACATTGATCTCGCCGAAGGTCCCGAAGTACGGCACCGGGTGCCGATATCCGAGACCGGCGCCGACCATGTGGAACCCGATGAGACCGACCCACGACGAACCGTCGAACTCGTCCGGTACGCACCCGTCCGGTAACAGCGGCACGACGACCGAACTCGGTACTCGCCAGTGCAGGAAGACGAGTCGTTCCCACCGCTGGTCCATCAGAATCGGACGAGGCAACAGCGGTGGCCGGGGCCAGAGGCGTCGGGCATCGTCGCGGTTCATGTACTCGAGGGTAGGCGCGCCACGTCAGGAGGCGGTGAATCTGGCGTGCACGCTGGCGGAGATCGTGATGTTCTCGGGCTTCAGGGCGAACGCGGCGGGCCCGGATTGTGCGGCAAGCATGCGGTGGGACGGCTCGGTGACGCCGCGTTCGGCAGACCCCGTCAGCAGTCCGGGATCGGCAACGGCCACGGCCTTCACATTCACCCTTCCCAGGCTCGACGCATAGGCCTCTGCCTTGGACACAGCATCCTGCACTGCACGTTCGCGGACCTCATGGGTGTGGGCTTTCCTGCTCGGTTCGGTGAGGTCCCAGTCGAAGTGGTCGATCGAGACCCCTTCGAGAGCGGATGCCGCGTACACGAAGGCATCCACCAGGTCGAGTTGGCTGAACTTCACTTCGACGGACGCTTCGGCCTGATAGACGTACGGAAGTTGTTCGCCGTCCTGATTGAACGGGCGGTGACGGGAACGCCGAACCTGATCGATGGTCCATCGATCGATCGGCCCGTGTTCACTGTTGTAGAGGGGTTCGATGAGGCGAGTGAGCTCACGTACGAGTTGCCCCGCAGGCTCCGACGCGGACTCGGCGCTGCGGCCGTCGGTACGCACCGTCAGGGACAACGTGCATTGTTCGGGTGGGTAGGTCACCTCGCCGTGACCGACGACGGTGATGTCGAGTGCTTCCGGGCTCATGGCGTCCAGTCTGGCATCCGGGCACGGGGATTCATCGAATCTCAACACTGCTGGCCGACGCGTCAGGTGCGGAGGACAATCGGGTCATGCTCCCTGTTCTCGATCTCGAGTCGTCCGAAGACGACCCACACACCTTCCGACAGGCTCTGCGAGAGGCCGCCCACGATTCGGGTTTCTTCTACCTCGTCGGACACGGCATCGGCACCGACCGGATGGCCGACGTGTTGCGTTCGGCGCGGGCATTCTTCGCGGTGCCCGACGCCGTCAAGGACGAGATCAGTCAACTGAAGAGCCCACACTTTCGCGGCTATTCGCGAGTGGGCGGCGAGCTGACCAACGGTCGGGTCGATTGGCGCGAGCAGATCGACATCGGTCCCGAGCGGCCGGCGATCGAGCATGCGCAGGGCTACTGGAATCTGCAAGGACCGAACCTGTGGCCGTCCGAACCCGAGGGCTTCCGCGAGACGTTCGAGCAGTGGGAGCGATCGGTGTCGCAGATCGGACTCGCGCTGCTCCGACATTGGGCGGCCTCTCTCGGCGCGGACGAGCACGTGTTCGACGACGCGTTCGGCACCGCGCCGGCAACGTTGATGAAAGTCGTGCGCTACCCGGGGACGCCGGATCACTCACAGGGTGTGGGTGCGCACAAGGATTCTGGGGTGTTGACGCTGCTCCTGGTCGAACCGGACTCGGCCGGTTTGCAGGTGGAGACGACCACGGATACCTGGGTCGATGTGCCGCCTCTGGAGGGCGCATTCATCGTCAACATCGGTGAGCTGTTGGAAGTGGCGACGGGCGGCTACCTTTGCGCGACGCGGCATCGGGTGATCGCCCCCGGGCCGGGCACCGACCGGGTATCGGTGCCGTACTTCCTCAGTCCCGCACTCGATGCCGTCGTACCGATCATCACGCTGCCACCGGAATTGGCACAGCACTCACGTGGCGTCGAGGACGATCCCGACAACCCCATCTACGACACCTACGGGGCGAACGCCTGGAAATCCCGGACGCGCGCACATCCCGACGTGGCGCTGTTACACCACGGCATCGTTCCCGCTGGGCACAGCTCCGCTCAGTGACGCTGTCTGCGACCCTCATTCGAGGCGCGCCACTGTGCCCAGGCACCGGTGCCCCACAGCGCCCACACGATCAGAAGAGGTTGGAACAGCAGTCGGATGCCGCGTGCGGCATCGGAGTCGAGACCGAACGCGTCGGTGTGCGTGACGAATTGAGAGATGTTTCCTGGGAAGACGGCGACGAAGAAGGCGGCCACCACCCATCCCACGAGTGCTGAGCGAGCAGTCCAGAACAGGAGAGCAAGACCGAGAACGATCTCGACGACGCCCGAAGCCAGGACGACGAAGTCGGTGTCGACGGGCATCCATGTCGGTACCTGGGCCGCGAAGGTGCTGCGTGCCCAGAACAGATGGCTCAGACCGGCGAAGACGAGAAATGCTCCCAGCACGATCCGGCCGATGGTCCGAGATATCGATTTCGTCATTGCGCCATGAGACACCACGGGCACACTGGTGACCATGACCGGGACCACCACGACCGAGCATGCGTCGACCGATGCCACTCGGCGGCGCTGGGTACTGCACGTCGATCTCGACCAATTCATCGCAGCGGTCGAGGTGCTGAGGAACCCCGACCTCGTGGGCAAAGCCGTCGTGGTCGGCGGCAGGGGAGATCCGACCGAGCGTGGGGTGGTGTCGACGGCGTCCTACGAGGCGCGGGCGAAGGGCGTCGGATCCGGAATGCCGCTGCGGATCGCAGCGAAGAAGATTCCCGACGCCGTCTTTCTTCCCGTCGACAAGCCGGCATACGACGAGGCGTCGGCGGCGGTGATGGACACGTTGCGTTCCCTCGGGGTGGTGGTGGAGGTGATCGGCTGGGACGAGGCCTTCCTGGGCGTCGAGACCGACGATCCGAGGACATTCGCCAGGACCGTGCACGACGCGGTGTTCGATGCGACCGGGCTGCATTGCTCGGTCGGGATCGGGGACAACAAGCTTCGAGCGAAGATCGCCACCGATTTCGACAAGCCTCAGGGTATCTACCAACTCACCCAGGACAATTGGTACGAGGTGATGGGAGAGCGCGGCACCGATGCGCTGTGGGGAATCGGCAAGAAGATCTCCACCCGGCTTGCTGCACTCGGTATCACCACCGTCCGTGAATTGGCCGATGCGGACGACGCAGACCTTGCCGCGGCGTTCGGGCCGAAGATCGGGCCGTGGCTCGGTACGAAGGGTAGGGGGATCGAGCTGTCCCCGGTGACATCCGAACCGTGGGTCGCGCGATCACACAGTCGGGAAGTCACGTTCCAGACCAACGTCGCCGACTGGACCGTGATCAGGGACGAGGTCGCGAATTTGACGTCGAAGGTGCTCGCAGACATCGAAAGCGAGAACCGACCTGCGGTCCGCGCAGCATTGAAGATCCGGTATGCCCCGTTCGCGACGCATACCGTCAGCGCGCCGATCGCGGGCCCGCCAACCTTCGATGCAGCGACTCTCACGTCGGCCGCGGTGGCCCTGGTGGACCGGCTCGACCACAGTCGAGAGGTTCGCTTGATCGGTGTGCGACTGGAAATGGTTCCGCCGCAACCGAAACCAGCGTCCTAGGTCACTTTCGGCCGGCAGCCCACTTCATTCCCCAGCCGTACTTCTTGTCGAGATCGGCTTGGCTGCCCTGGATGTACTCCACCTCGCGCGTCACGGTGATCCCGGCGGACGTGTTCTGCAGCAACGCGATCGAGCAGATCCGTGCCGAGTTCTCGGCCGAGTCCAGGCGAACCTCCACCTGTGGACCGCTGGTGGGGTACAGGGTCACCACGCCGTCGACCGCAGCCCAGTTGGGCGCGCCGTCGTAAATCATCGCGAAGATCAGAATGCGCGTGAATTTGTCGGGGTCGGCGAGATTGATGTGCATGTTCTCTCCGCCGCTGACCGAGCCCGAGCGGTCGTCGCCGTCGAGCGCGATGAACGGCGGCTGCTGCAACGACCCGAAGCTGTTTCCCAGTGCCTGAACGACGCCCTTGGAACCGTCGCGCAGCTCGTAGAGGCAGCCGAGGTCGAGGTCGACCCCTCCGGTGCCGTACGACGCGGCGGCCAGCTTCGCCAGAAAGCCCTTCTTCTTCGGTTGCGCGGCAGGTGCCCCGCTCGACCAGTTGAGATTCACCCGCATCGACCCCTGCTTCTCACCGGACTTGGTCAAACTGATGGTGGGCGACGCCTTGGACAGCGTCACCTTGCTCAGGTTGACCGACGCGGCGGGCTGGGCTGGCTGGGAGGGCTTGCGGGTGTAGTCGATGGCCATCGTGGAGCCTTCCGAAACGGTCGAGTTCCGGATCGCGATGTCCGGTTTGGGCGGTCCGTCGAGAATAACCGCAACCGGAGTCGACGACGTGGGCCGGGCGTGCACTATGGAGTTCTCACGTTCGAAACCGAAAGGAACCGATGAACCCGGTCGTAGAGGTCGCGCAAGGGAAACTCAGTGGTCGCACAGTTGCGGGGGTGAGCGCCTTCAAGGGAATCCCGTACGCAGCACCGCCCTTCGGTGCACACCGCTTTCAGGCACCACAGCAACCCGAGTCGTGGGAGGGCGTCCGGCAGGCCACCGAATTCGGCCCGACGGCTCCCAAGCCCGGATTTCCCAGCCCGATCGACCAGATTCTGTCCGAGGTGGCGATCGACGGAGACGATTGCCTGAACTTGAATGTCTGGACGCCCGACGTCGAGGCTGCGGGCTTGCCGGTACTGGTATGGATTCACGGTGGTTCGTTCACCAACGGCAGCGGCGCGGTACCCACGTACGACGGCACCGCGTTCGCCCGCGACGGAATCGTGTGCGTCACCATCAACTACCGATTGGGCGTCGACGGATTCCTGGCGATCGACGGAGCGCCCGCCAACCGCGGTCTGCTGGATCAGGTTGCGGCGCTCGAATGGGTGGCCGCCAACATTACGGCGTTCGGCGGCGACCCCGCTCAGGTGACGATTGCGGGGGAGTCGGCGGGCGCGATGAGTGTGGGCACGCTGCTGTCGATGCCACGCGCGAAGGGGCTGTTTCGCCGCGCCATCCTGCAGAGCGGCGGCGGGCACCACGTACTGACGGAGGAGACCGCGAAGAAGGTCACCGCGGCGTTGGCGTCGGACCTCGGTGTGGAACCCACCGTCGACGGCTTCGGTTCGGTGCCGGTGGCGGACTTGACGGCCGCGCAGACCGCGCTGTCGAATCGTATTGCCAAGCAACCCGATCCGCGTCTGTGGGGCGAGCTGGTCCTCAACGTCATGGCGTACGAGCCGCACATCGACGGGGACGTGGTGCCGGCCCGGCCGATCGATGCGATCGCCGCTGGCTCCACCGCAGACGTCGAGATCATGGTCGGATCCAACTCCGACGAACATGCGCTGTTCTTCGTACCCAGCGGGGTGTTCCGGCACATCGACGAGAATCTGCTGCGAATGGCCATGGCGGGCATGGGCGCCGACGCAGACCGGGTGCTCGAGCTCTACCGCGCCGACACACCCGACGCCACCGCAGGTGAGGTCATGATGGCCGCGATGACCGACTGGTTCTTCCGAATTCCTGTCATCCGTATTGCCGAGGCTCGTTCGGGTTCCGCGACGTATATGTACGAATTCGCCTGGCCGTCACCGTCGTACGAGGGCAAGCTGGGTGCCTGCCACGCAATCGAGATCCCGTTCGTCTTCGACAACCTCGCCGAGGGCACCGGAGGTTTGCTCCTCGGGCCGAACCCTCCGCAGAAACTCGCCGACCGGACTCACCGCGCCTGGGTGGACTTCGTCACGGCAGGCGATCCGGGCTGGGCCCCGTACGGGTCGGAGCGAACGGTCATGACGTTCGACGAGGATTCGGCTTCGGTGCAGGATCCTCGTGCGGCGCAGCGAGAGCTGTGGGACAAGATCCGGTAGACGACAGCACCGGTGGTACATGCCGTACCACCGGTGCCGTATCTGGATCAGGGGCGCGGAACGTTACGCAGGTTCGACTTCGCCATCCGAACTGCTTCTCCTACACCGCCGTTGAGGACCACCTTGCTCATCGCGAGCGCGAAGCCCTTGAGCTGCTCGCCGGTGAGAGTCGGCGGCACCGACAGTGCCAGCGGATCGGTGATCAGTTGCACCAGAGCGGGCCCGTCCGTGGCGAACGCGGTTTCGAGTGCGCCGCGAATATCACCCGGCTGGTCTACGCGCTGCGCGTGAATGCCCGCAGCCTTGGCGATTCCGGTGTAGTCGACCTGTGGCACGTCTACACCGAAGTCGGGGAGGCCGTCGACGAGCATCTCGGCCTTGACCATGCCCAGGGTCGAGTTGTCGAACATGACGATCTTCACCGGCAACTTGTACATCGCCACGGTGAGGAGTTCGGAGAGCATCATCGAGAATCCACCGTCACCCGAGATGGAGACGACCTGACGGCCTGGGTGCGCGAACTGCGCCCCGATGGCGTGCGGTAGCGCGTTGGCCATCGAGCCGTGCAGCATCGACGCGACGAAAGCTCTTCTGCCGGTGGGGTTGATGTATCGGGCGGTCCACACGTTGCACATACCGGTGTCGGTGGTGAACACGGCATCGTCGTCGGCCAGATCGTCGAGCACGGACGCGGCGAACTCGGGATGGATCGGGACGAGCTCCTCGGCATTGCGGGTGTACGCGCCGACTGTCTTGCCCATCAGATCGTTGTGCTTGTCCAACCACTTCTCTGCGTACCGGCGATCGGTCTTGCGAGTGACCAACGGAGCCAACGCGTTCAGAGTTGCACGCACGTCTCCGTGGATGGGGTACTTCACCGAAGTACGGCGGCCCAACTTGGTCGGATCGATGTCGATCTGCGCGGTCGCGACATCCTCGGGAAGAAACTGTTGGTACGGAAAGTCGGTGCCGAGCAGGATCAACAGATCCGCGTCGTGGATACCGGCGTGCGCAGCTCCGTAGCCGAGCAGACCGGTCATGCCGACGTCGTACGGGTTGTCGTACTGGATGAACTCCTTGCCGCGCAACGAATGTCCGACGGGAGCGCCGATGGTGTCCGCGAATGCGACGACCTCGTCATGGGCACCTTTGACGCCGTAGCCGGCGAAGATCGCGACCTTCTCGGCATTGTTGATGGCGTCGGCCAGCTGTTGGGTGTCGGCGGCGGGCGGAGTGACGACGGGAGTCGACGGAATGGCGATGGGATCCATTGCGCCGGCAGCGGACAGCTCGGCGATGTCACCGGGGAGCGTCACCACCGATACTCCGCCGCCGGTGATCGCTGCGTTGATCGCAGCGCGGAAGACGCGCGGTGCTTGCTCGGCGGTGGAGACGAACTCGTTGTACAGCGAGCATTCGACGAACAGGCGATCGGGGTGCGTCTCCTGGAAGTACCCCGACCCGATCTCGCTGCTGGGAATGTGGGATGCGATCGCGAGAACCGGTGCGCCGGAACGGTGTGCGTCGAACAGCCCGTTGATCAGATGCAGGTTACCCGGTCCGCAGGAGCCGGCGCACACGGCGAGGGTGCCGGTGGTCTGCGCGTCCGCCGATGCCGCGAACGCCGCGGCTTCCTCGTGGCGAACATGGATCCAGTCGATGCCGCCCTTGGCCGCTCCTCCGGTCCGACGCACCGCGTCGACCACCGGGTTGAGACTGTCGCCGACGATTCCGTAGATGCGCCGTACTCCGGCGTCGACGAGTCCGCGAACGAGTTGATCGGCCACTGTGGTGGACATAGTTTTTCTCCTCGGATGTAGTAGCGCGCCTCGGGGTCGATGTGCCCTGTGCGCATTCTCGACGCCTTCCCTGCGCCGAGGGTGTACGAAACATAGAAGTGCAGCGCGATCACTACCGCAAGAGCAAAGCCCAGGTAGAGGCCCGTCGCGATCTCCGTCACGTGGCGAAATTCCTGCCAGCACTCATCGAAGACTGGGGCTGTCCTGACGTGCTGTCTGCCGATGGCGACATTTAAATGAACAGGCTCTGTACAGGTTCATTCTTGGGATGTACGGTACTGACATGACCGAGCCCGCTATGACTCAGCGCACACCGGAACGCGCACGGCACAAGCGCCAACAGGTACTCGCCTCGCTCAAGAACACCATCGAGTCCGGCGATATCCCCTCAGGCTCGTTTTTGCCCGGAGAGAACGACCTTGCCCGTGAGTTCTCTGTCAGTCGCGGAACCATCCGATCGGCGCTCAGCGAATTGGAAGAACAGAACCTCATCCAAAAGCGCAGCGGCATAGGATCACTCGTCACATTCGATGGTCATCAGATCGAGACTGCGGACGGATGGGCGCGGGCCCTGTCCTCCGCGGGCGTCGAGATGCACACCCGCACTCTCCGGGTCGAGCGCATCGTCGACCCCGAGTTGGCAGCCGAGGCCGGTACTTCCACGCTGAACTTCGTTGCCGTCGACCGAGTGCGGCACGTGGTAGACGGGCGACCGGTGTCGCTGGAGCGTAGCCGTGTTCCGGCGCTCGGTTCGCTTGCGGACCTGCCCGAGAACGGATTGCTCGGAGAATCGCTGACGGCAACCTTGAGGTCTGCGGGGCTCGTGGCTGCCAGCGGCGAGCAATGGGTCTCGGTGGTTCCCGTCGACGCGGCCGATGCAGCCGTTCTCGAAGTCCCGGTGGGCACCCCGTACCTGCACAGCATTCGTGTCAGTCGAGACGCGTCGGGTCGGTTCGTCGAGAAGGTCGTCAGCCTGCTCGCGCCCGACCGCTTCCGGCTCCATCTCACTTTCAATTCCTGACCGATGACCCCACTCTCTGCGAGGACTGTTTCGATGTCTGCTTCACGCGATCGCGCCCTCGGGGCTTTCTATGGCCTGGCGCTGGGAGACGCGCTGGGAATGCCGACACAATCGATGTGCCGCTGGGACATTGCTGAGGATTACGGCCAACTACGCGGATTCGTCGCCGCCGGTCCCCGTCAGCGGATCGCGCACGGCATGTCGGCGGGCTCGATCACCGACGACACCGAGCAGGCGATCATGTTGGCCCAGTTGATCATCGACGGTGACGGTAGGGTCGATCCCTCGGCTTTCGCCCACGCCTTGATCGCGTGGGAGTCCGAGATGTCCGCGCGCGGATCGTTGGATCTGCTCGGACCGTCGACCAAGCGAGCTGTGGAACGCATACTCGACGGCGCGGACCCGAACGAGGCGGGCAAGTTCGGCAGCACCAACGGTGCGGCCATGCGAATAACGCCCGCGGCAATTGCGGCATCGTTGGACGGCGGTATCGCGCCATTCGTCGACGCGATCTACAGTTGCAGCTTCGTCACCCACAATACGTCTCTCGGAATAGCCTCCGCCGCAGCGGTTGCCGGAGCCGTCAGCGCCGGGATCGAGGGTGCGGAATTGCACGAGGCGGTCGACATCGGTGTCGCCGCGGCCACCGAGGGGGCTACCCGTGGGTATTGGGTCGCCGGTGGAAACATCGCAGCCCGTATTCGTTGGGCAGTCGAGCTGGTAGGGAAATCCACCGACCGGCACATCACGGACACAGTGGCAGACGTCATCGGCACCTCCGTCGCGTCACAGGAATCAGTGGTAGCGGCCTTCGCTCTGGCCGTTGCGTACGACGACCCTTGGGACGTCGTACTGGCAGCCGCCACCATCGGCGGCGACACCGACACGATCGCAGCAATAGCCGGCGCAATTCGCGGCGCCGTCGGCGGCTTGGCAGCGTGGCCCGGCGAAGCGATACGAACGGTAACCGACGTGAACAAGCTCGATCTGGAGCCCATCGTCGATCGACTGCTTGCTCTCCGTAACACGAACTGACACAGTTCGACTCACCCTTGGAGCACAACCATGACCTCATCCGCTTCCACGTCTGCATCGGACACGACAGTCGACGTACTGTCGCTGGAAACTCGGGGGATCGAGCCCGTCCCGGACGACGAACGCAACGGTAATCCGCTGCAGTTGTTCTGGGTGTGGTTCGCCGCGAACATTTCCATTCTTGGTCTACCGCTCGGGGCCACCCTGGTGGTCTTCACCGGTCTGAATATCTGGCAAGCATTGATTGTCGCCCTGGTGGGCGCGGCGGGTTCGTTCGCCATCGTCGGAATCGTGTCGATTGCCGGCAAACGTGGCGGGGCACCCAGTCTCACGTTGTCGCGGGCCACCTTCGGGGTTCGCGGAAACATCGGCCCCACACTGGTCTCGCTGATGTCGCGGCTCGGCTGGGAAACCGTCAACACCACGACCGCGGCATTCGTGTTGCTGTCGATATTCACACTGATCTTCGGTGGATCCGGCATCGCGAAGGATCATGCGTTCGTCACGATCGTCTCCATTGTCGTCTTCATCGTGCTGACACTGGTGGTCAGCGGTCTGGGGCATGCGGCGATCCTCGTCATCCAACGCTGGTCCACGTGGATTTTCGGTGCGCTGAACATCTTCGTCGCAATCTTCCTGATCGCCACCGTCGACTGGACTGCAGTGACCAGTACCCCGGCCGGATCCATCAGTGCGATGGTCATCGGTGTCGGAACCATCGCTGCTGGAACAGGTATCGGTTGGGCGAATGCCGGAGCCGACATGTCGCGATATCAACGAAAGAGTGTGGGAGCCGGCTCGTTGGTGCTGTCCAGCGCGGCCGGAGCCGGAATTCCCCTCGTTCTGCTGATCGGACTCGGCGCGCTGCTGTCGGCAGGCGACAACAGCCTTGCGTCCGCATCGGATCCGGTTGCGGCAATCCGAGAAATTCTGCCGGCCTGGATGGCCGTTCCGTATCTGATCACCGCATTCGGCGGATTGCTGTTGTCCAACCATCTTTCGGTGTATTCGGCCAGTCTCACCACGTTGACCCTCGGTTTCCGGATCAAGCGGGTCTATGCGGTCGGAGTCGACGTCTTCGTCACGTTCGTCGGCGCCATCTATTTCATGCTGATCTCCGACGGCTTCTACGGACCGTTCATCACCTTCATCTCGGTTCTCGCCGTACCTCTGACGGCATGGCTCGGTGTGTTCATGACGGACATGATCAAACGGAAGACGTACGACGCGGCATCGATCATGAACGTGGGCAACACCAGTCGCTACTGGTACACCGGCGGAGTCAACTGGTACGCCTTCGCGAGCTGGGCGGCGGGAATCGTGGTGGGCTTCCTGTTCACTGCGATCACGGTGGACGGCGACGTGATCTACACCGGACCGCTGTCCGGCAGCTGGATCGGTGACAACGGACTCGGCTGGGTGGCGTCGTTCGTGATCGCCGCCGGGCTCTATCTCGTCACCGGTGGAGCGCGGCGGACCGAGACGGTCTCTCGGTGAGTCCGCGACTGATCCATACCGGTCAGGTGATCGTCGACGTGGTGATGGCCGTACCCGAAGTGCCGGTTCCGGGAGGTGACGTCGTAGCGACGTCACTGAACGAGACCGCGGGCGGTGGACTCAACGTGATGGTCGCCGCGATTCGTGATGATCTGCCGGTGGTCTTCGCCGGCAGATACGGGTCCGGTCACTATGGTTCGATCGTCCGCGAAGCTCTGTCCGCCAGCGGTGCCCGCATAGTCAATACCACACCGGCTGAACAGGACTCGGGATTCTGTATCGCCCTCGTCGATGCGAACACCGAGCGCACGTTCGTGACCTACCCGGGGGCCGAGGCGGAACTGAGTATCGGGGACCTCGAGGCGGCAGGGGTACGGAGTGCAGACTTGGTGTACGTCACCGGCTACGGGTTGGCGCACGAGAGCAACGCCGCAGCATTGACCGCGTGGCTGCCGACGCTTCCCGCGGACGTCACGGTGCTGTTCGATCCGTCCCCATTGATCGCCACGCTGAACCGCGACGTGGTGGACGCCGTTCTCGCCCGTGCCGACATCGTGAGCGTGAATCTACGCGAGGGCATGCTCATGACGGATGAGGTCGATATCGATTCCATCGCGGCCGAATTGGTGACGAGGGTGCGGCCCGATGCGGCGGTGGTACTCCGTACCGGTCCGGACGGTTGTCGAATTGCGGGCGGTAGACGAACGTCGCAATCGGTTCCGGGGTTCGAGGTGCAGGCGGTGGACTCGAACGGCGCGGGTGATGCTCACGCCGGGGTGTTGTTGGCAGGGCTGTCCCGTGGGCTCGGTCTGTACGACGCGGCACTGCGGGCCAATGCTGCTGCAGCACTTGCGGTCACCGAGCGAGGACCGGCGACGGCTCCGCCTCGGTCACGTACCGACGCGTTGATCCGCGGTCGTCCTCTCGACGGGTGAGAGACGACTCCGTCCTGGAACCGTCGAGTCGCGCACGACGAGGTTCGGTGTCAACGCCATCGAGGACACCGGAAGCCCATGGGTGACCGCCAGCAGCATCTCTGCTGCGCGCGTGCCGATTTCGCGGTGTGGGCTGTGAATCGTCGTCAACGGAACGGTCAACTCGCTGCAGATCGAGATGTCGTTGTAGCCGACGACGGCTACGTCGCGTCCTGGCTGCAGACCCGACTCACGCAGCACGCCGAGCACTCCGATGGCGCTGAAATCGTTGGTCGCGAAGATCGCTGTCGGGGGAGTCGGCAGCGACAGAAGGGCGCTCGCCCCGCGCCTTCCGGCATCGGGATCGAACCCCTCTTCCCGTACGTACTCGTCCGGAACGTCGATGCCTGCGTCGCGGAGGGCAGCGCGGCAGCCCTCCAAGCGGTCGATTCCGGTGCTGGCCCACCCCGGGCCGGACACGATCCCCACTCGGGTGTGGCCCAGTCCGGCCAGGTGCTCACCGGCGAGGTAGCCGCCCCGATGGTCGTCGCACGTCACGGAGGTCATTCCCGGGTATCTACGGCTGATGAGGACGAACTTGATCCCTCGGCGCTGGAGGTTTTCGAGGTTCTCGCTGTCGAGGCGAGCATCACCGAAGATGAGGCCGTCGACGTTGCGGCCGAGCAACAGGTCGATGCGTCGACGCTGCTGAATCGGATCGTCGTGGGTGTTGGCGACGAAGGTTTCGTACCCGGCACGGTTCGCTGTTTCCTCGATGGCGTCGTACATCGCAGAGAGCACCACATCGGTCAATCGCGGGACGAGTACTCCGAACGCAGTGGATTTCTTGGTGGTCAAGCTCGCCGCGTTGGGGTTGGGGACGTAGTCCATATCGCGGGCCAGCTCGAACAATCGCAGATCTCCGGCGCTCGCACCTGCCGGGTCGAGCGCAACGCGTCGCAGAGCACGGGAGACGGTCGAAACATGCACTCCCGCAGCCGCTGCAACCGTTTTGAGCGTGACGCTCCCCGAACTGGTGCTGTCCACTGGCGGTTCCCCTCGATCCTCCGTCGGCGCTGCCCCGACCCCTGATGACCCCTAAGCTAGCACCGTGCGCAATCGTTTGCGCAACAAGTTGCCCTCTAGGAACGGACATCCGATGACAGGTCTTGGTGGTCTCAATCCGTCGCCGACGTCGCTCACGCTCGGCCTGGTTCAGCAGCAGGTTCCGCTGATCACGAGCTTGGACGATGTCGACGCGACGACCGATCGCGTGTGCAGGCAGCTGCGCGAGGCGAAGGCCGGGTTCGCGGCGCTCGACCTCGTGGTCTTCCCGGAGTACTCGCTGCACGGTCTACGCAAATCGTCGTGGGCGTCCGACGAGGTGATGTGCGACATGGACGGTCCGCAGGTGGAGCGATTGCGCGACGCGTGCCGTGAGTCGACGGTGTGGGGGTGCTTCAGCATCATGGAACGCAACCCCGGTGGAGCGCCGTTCAACTCAGGAATAATCGTCGACGATCAGGGTGAGATTGCCCTGTACGTCCGCAAACTTCACCCCTGGACGCCCAAGGAGCCTTGGGAGCCCGGCGACATCGGTCTGCCGGTCTGCCCGGGACCGAAGGGTTCGGTGCTGTCGTTGTTGATCTGTCACGACGGAATGTTCCCCGAAGTCGCCCGTGAAGCGAGTTACCGCGGCGCGAACGTGCTGCTGCGTACAGCCGGCTACAAGTTCCCTCTTCGGCAGTCCTGGCGTATCACCAACGAGGCCAATGCATTCCACAACCTGGCGTACACGGCCTCGGTCTGTTTGGCGGGGGAGGACGGCAACGGCATCCCGTCGATGGGCGAGGCGATGGTGTGCGACTACGAAGGAACGATCGTCGAGCGCGGCGATTCGACACCCGATCGGGTGGTGACCGTGTCGATCGAGCCGGCCAGGGCCGACGCGGCACGTCGCGAGTGGGGAGTGGAGAACAACATCTATCAACTGGGGCATCGTGGGTACACCGCGCTCGATGGAGGGGCGCGTGACTGCCCGTACACCTACGTCCGCGATCTCGCCGACGGAACCTACCGAGTTCCGTGGGAGGACGAGGTTCGCATTGTCGACGGGTCCTCGGAGGGGTACGGGCCGCCGCGTCGAGACGGCAGTCCGATCGATACGGCCAGGGCCGGGATGCGCGGCGAGTAAGGCGCAGGTTACGCAGCCGGTGCCCGTGTAACGGTGCCATTAATTGGTTTCGGATTTGTGGCCAAAGCTCGACATCGACCGAGAAACCCCTCTATCGTCAGGGCAACGCAATCGGTTGCACGACCGGTTGCACAGCAAGCGAAAGAAGGCTCGTTTCGATGACTTCCCAGGTAGGCGACTCTCTGGAGCTCACGGATCGCACCCGCCACGACATCGATTCGATGTCGTCGGGGGATGTGTACAAACTGCTGTCCTGCGCGGTGCAGCCGCGTCCTATCGCCTGGATCTCGACGGTCTCCGGCGACGGCGTCCGCAACCTGGCGCCGTTCAGCTTCTTCAATGTCGCGTCGCGCAATCCGGCGACGCTGATGATCTCCATCGGTGAACGCATCGGATTCCCTGGAGAGCTCAAGGACACACTGGTCAACATTCGCGAGACCGGCGAATTCGTCGTCAACATTCCGTCCGCGGACACCGTCGATGCGGTGACCGCGAGTTTCGCCACCGTCGACGCCGACGTCGACGAGTTCGAGCTCTCGCGCATGACCGCAGTGCCGTCGGTGTCCGTCGCAGCCCCGTCGGTGCTCGAATCCTTGGTGTCTCTCGAATGCCGCACGATGCAGGAAATTGCGCTCGGCACGGACACTCTGGTGTTGGGGACCGTGACGGCGGTGACCAGCAGGCCTGGCCTGCTCACCGCCGACCTGCACGTCGATACTCTCGAACACCGTTTCCTCGGCAGACTGGCGGGCCCGTTCTACACCACCGACATGAACCGGGTGGCGCAGTGACTGCCTCGGCCCGTCTGCGCGGTGTCGACACCGGGGCGGTTGTCGACACCTTCGACATCGCTGTGGTGCAGACCGGTTCGCGGGTAGGAGCCTGGCAGCAGAACATCGACGCGGTGCGCTCGGAGGTGCAGGCTCTCGCCGCGGGCGGATCGAAGGTGATCGTTCTGCCCGAATTGTTCGCCAGCGGTTACGATCTCGACAGCATCGAAACGATGGCCGAGTCCGTACCCGGTCGAACGTCGACCGCACTCGGAGCGCTGGCCGCCGAGACCGACACGGTTCTGGTGACGGCCATCGCGTTTCGTGATGCCGACGGAATCGTCTTCGACAGCTCGCTCGTCGTGGGCCCGGGCGGCCTGATCGCTCTGGGACACAAGCGCTTTCTGTGGGACCGAGAGAAATCGGTGTTCACTCCTGGCGCTGAGAGCGGACTGCTGGTCAGCACTCCGTTCGGCACCATCGGCGTCGTGATCTGCTACGAGGCAGGGTTCCCCGAGACGGTCCGCGACCTCGTCCAGCGAGGAGCCGATGTGATCGCCGTACCGTCGGCATTCGGACACGTCCGTTTGCACGTGTGGAAGTTGCTCACCCGTTCCCGAGCACTCGAGAACGGCGTCGTCGTCGCGGCCGCCGGACTCACCGGACAGACCGGCGACGGCCCACGGTTCGCGGGCCACAGCGTCATCGTCGGACCGCAAGGACGCACCATCGTCGAGATGGACGAGAGCGTCGGATCGGTCTCGGCAACAGTGACTCGCCGTGAGTTGCTCGACGCACGCGACGAAATTCCTTATCTGAAAGACCTTGCCCGCCTGGGCGGAATCACCGAGAACGATTCAACCGAGAACCCTCACGAGAGGAACCGAGATGTTCGATCTGCGATCAGCTGATCTCCTGCGCGCGTTCACCCGTCAGCTCGAGCTGTGCAAAGTGCAGCCAGGAGAGCAGGTGGTGATTCTCGCGGAGCCTTCGAGCCGTGGGGATTACGTCTCGGCTGCCTTCGGAGCGGCTCAAAGTTTGGGGGCACAGGTACTTTCGGCCACCGTTCCCGGCGGCAGTCCGGCACCGATGCCGAGCACCCACACCGGTGCGGGCCCCGGTCTTGTGTCGGTCATGAACAGTTCGGTCGCACAGGACATGCTCAAGGGAGCTGATCTCGTGGTCGATCTGACCAGCGAGGGCTTCATTCACGCGCCTATCCAGCAAGAGATCCTGGCCGCCGGAACACGCATCATCTTCGTGTGCGACGCCCCGGACGTGCTTATCAGGAATATGCCGCAGGACGGCGACAAGGAGCGGGTCCAGGCAGGCGTCGATCTGATCCGCAACGGTTCGACCATGCGCATCACCAACGAAGCCGGTACCGATCTCACCGTGCAACTGAGCAATTCGCAGCCCGAGTTCCAGGTGGGCTTCGCCGACGACAAGGGCCGCTGGGATCACTGGCCGTCCACCATGGTGTTGTGTTGGCCGGAGATCTCGAACGGAAAGATCGTGCTGTCCGAGGGCGATATCTTGTTGCCGTTCAAGGAATACGTCCGGGACGAGACGACGCTGACGGTCACCAACGGCCACATCGACGAGGTGACCGGCGGCGGTGAAGCTGCACTGCTCAACATGTTCTTCGCCGACTCCAACGACAAGTGGGCGCGCTACCTGTCCCACATGGGCTGGGGCTTGATGAAGACCGGCGACTGGTTCGCGGCCGCGATGTACGGCAAGGACGACATCATGGGTATGGACGCGCGAGCGTTCGCCGGCAGCTTCCTGTGGTCCACCGGCCCGCACCCTGTACTCGGCCGAGACTCCTACGCACACCTCGACATCGGAATGCGCGCCTGCACGGTATCCATCGACGGCATCGACGTCGTCACCGAAGGTCGATTGGTGGAGAACTGAAATGGCTCCGATCGAAGTGGTCGTCGCCGGCGGCGGCCTGGGCGGGCTGACCGCAGCGCTTTCGCTGCGGCACAGAGGAATCAAGGTAACGGTACTCGAAGCCGCCGCCGAGCTCGGCGAGGTCGGAGCAGGCATCCAGACCGCACCGAACGCCAGCCGCATTCTCATCGCCCTCGGTATGCGAGAGAAACTCGAAGAGATCAAAACCGAGCCGATGGATCAGGTGCGCAGGCGCTGGGAGAACGGGAAGGTCATCGCGCTCACCGCGCTCGGCGAATACTGCAAGAAGACGTTCAACGCGCCGTACTGGCACTACCACCGCGCAGACCTGCACTCTGCCATTCATGCGCAGTGCCTCGACCCCGACGGCCCCGGCCCGGTTGTAGTGTTCGAGACCGACGCGAAGGTCGTCGAGGTCGACCGCACCGACCCGATGCGGCCCGTCGCAGTCACCGGAGCGGGACGACGGTACGAATCGGATCTGCTCATCGGAGCCGACGGAATCCGCTCGACGGTACGCGATCTCATCGGCCTGCCCGACACGCTGGTGTTCTCCGGCGAAATGGCGTATCGCGCACTCATTCCCGGCGACCGTATCGTCAAGGATCCGGCAACCCGCTGGCTCGTAGATCGCTACCAGAGCACCATCTGGTACGGACCCGACCGTCACCTGGTGCACTACATGATCCGGAACGGCGAGTACCTCAATGTCGTTGCGTTGGCACCGTGTACGGATGAAGTACGTGACGGCGGACCGCGGCTCGTCGGGCCCGAGGAACTGATGGCGACGTTCCCGGACTGGGACGACCGCGCCCACGCGATGCTGTCCAAGGCCGACGAGAACGTGCTGTGCCAGGCGCTCTACTACCGCAGACCCGACCCGCGTTGGACCGACGGCCGCGTCGCGCTGCTGGGCGATGCGTGCCACGCCATGCTGCCGTACCAGGCGCAGGGCGCATCGCAGGCAATGGAAGATGCGGCGGTGCTCGCCGAGGAACTCGCGAAGGTGACCTCGAGCGGAATCGACGACGCGTTGGCGCGCTACGTCTTTCGCCGGGCCCGGCACGCGCGGATGGTGCAGGACGCGAGCCTGCAGAACAAGACCTTCTACCACATACCCGATGGACCCGAGCAGCAGAAGCGGGACGCGACACTGGCGTCGTTCGATGGGGAGTCCGACATCTCGTACGACTGGCTGTGGAGCGGTACACCGCTCGACGACAGCGACGACGAGAAATTCCATTACTCGTTCGTCCGATGACGACCTCGGACCACAACACCGCGCCGGAGGCTGCGATGAAGACTGGTGATCAGGTAGTACAGGAGCTCCCCTGGAAATGGGGAGTGCAGGGCAAGATCTTCATCATCGGCGGGCTGGGTTACATGTTCGACGCCTGGGACGTGGCGCTGAACGGCTTCTTGACCCCCCTGCTCGGAAGTTACTGGGATCTGTCCCAGGCCGAGCGCGGTCTCGTCGCCACCGGCAACCTGATCGGTATGGCCGTCGGAGCCGTCGTGTGGGGAACGATCGCCGACCGCGTCGGACGAAAACGCGCATTCTCGTTGACGCTGTTGATCTTTGCGCTGTTCTCGGTCCTCGGTGCTTTCGCCCCGAGCTTCGAGATCTTCATCGTTCTGCGGTTCCTCGCAGGATTCGGCCTCGGCGGCTGCATCCCGGTGGACTACGCGTTGGTCAGCGAATTCTCGCCCCGCCGCATTCGCGGCAAGATTCTGTCCGCGATGGACGTCTGGTGGCCGATCGGTGCCACCATCTGCGGCGTCGTGGCAACACTGCTCGTCCCGATCGACGGCGATGTTCGCTGGCGCTACATGCTGTTGTTCATGGTTCTGCCTGCGCTGCTGCTGTTCTGGGTCCGGCGCGGCATCCCGGAGTCGCCGATCTACCTCGCCAAGGTCGGCCGAGAAGCCGAGGCCCGCGCCGTCATCGACGACATGGTGACCCGTACCGGATCGGACGCCGTCGAGTACGTCATCGTCGCCGATACCGCCCCGAAGGGTCCGGGCGGAATGAAAGCGGCTCTGACGCAGCTGAAATCGGTGTGGCGCTACAGCCCACGTATCACTGCCGCAGCGTGGATGCTGTTCGTGTCGATCATGCTGCTGTACTACGCAGCGTTGAGTTGGATGCCGTCCATCCTCCGCGCCGAGGGCTACGGAGAATTCGCGGCCTTCGCCGGTACGACGCTCATGACCGGAGTCGGCATCGTCGGTGTGCTCACCTCCGCATTCATCGTGGAGATCTTCGGACGCAAGTGGGTCATCGGACTGTCCGGCCCGATCGCCGGCAGTGCCCTGGTCATGTTCGCAGTCATGCTGGACATCCAGTCGGCGGCGCTGATCTGGCTCGGTATCTTCGGATTCGTCATCCAGCTGACCATCCCCGTGCTGTACTGCTACGTCTCGGAGTTGTACCCCACCAATATCCGCGCCTCGGGATTCGGGTACGCGTCCTCGGTCAGTCGGGTGGCTACCGGCTTTGCGCCACTGCTCTTCGGCTCCGTCATGTGGCCGATCCTGGGTCTGCCGTTGACCTTCGGCATCGTCACCGCGTTCGTGTTGTTCGCGGTGATCTGGATGGCGTACTTCGCACCCGAGACCAAGGGCCGCGAGCTCGATACCCTCGTCGACGAACCCACCGAGGTAGTCGCAGGCGAGGCTCGGGTCTGATGAAGCCCGCACAGTTCGACTACCACCGGGCGCGCGATGTCTCGGGTGCAGTGCGATTGCTGGCCGAGCTGGGCGAGGACGCGAAGTTGATCGCCGGAGGCCAGTCCCTGGTCGCCATGATGAACTTCCGCCTCGCCCGGCCCGGGCATCTGGTCGACGTGGGTGGGTTGAACATTCTGCGCTACATCCGCCGAGAGTCCGACGGCCTGCACATCGGAGCGCTCACCACCCACCACGACGTCGAATCCGGTGACGTGGGAACGGACTTCGCTGTTCTGCGCGATGCCATGCGGTGGGTGGGGCACTACCCGATCCGTACCCGTGGGACCGTCGGCGGCAGCATCGCTCATGCGGACGCCACCGCCGAATGGTGCTTGCTCGCCATGCTGCTGGACGCCCGTATCGTCGTCGAGAGTGTGCGGGGGCGGCGAACCGTCGAGGCAGACTCGTTCTTCTTCGGGTACTACTCCACCGATCTGGCGTTCGACGAGATGATCGTCGAGATCGTGTTCCCGAACCCGGCACCGCATTCCGCAGTCACCGAATACGCCGAGCGGCAGGGAGATTTCGCGATCGTGGGTGCAGCAGTGTCCCTCGATCTCGACGGCGTGGCGGTGGTCGGCGGACGCGTGGCCCTCGCGGGGGTCGGTGCGACCCCGATGCGATCACCGGCAGGCGAGGCCGCGCTTGTTGCCGGTGGAACGTTCGCCGACTGCGCGGATGCCGCAGCCGAAGCGCTGGAACTGGAGGACGAGGGCATGTTCACCGCCGAGTACCGCCGCACGCTGGTGCGCACGTTGGTCGCCGAAGCCTGCAGCGACGCACTGGTATCGCAGGGGGTGCCCACGTGAGCGTCGAGCAGGTTCTCACGCCGAAATTCGTCGGCACCTCGGTCGCGCGCCGGGAAGACCCGCGGTTGCTCACCGGCCGAGGCAGATTCGTCGACGACATCGCGATGCCGGGAATGTTGCATGCCCAGTTCGTGCGCAGCACCGTCGCAGCCGGATCGATCACCGGTCTCGATGTCGGGGACGTCGCCGGCGTCGAGGGAGTGCGCGGCGTCTTCACCGCGGCGGACTTGGACCTGAAGCCGATCCGTGCCGAATTGTCCCGTCCGCTGAGCGAATTCGTGCCCACCGACATGCCCGTGCTGGCGTACGACGTCGTGCGCTACGTCGGTGAGCCGCTGGCGATCGTCGTCGCCGCTGATGCGTACGTCGTCGAGGACGGGCTCGAAGCGGCACGAGTGTCGTACCGGACCGTCACCGCCGTCACCTCCGCAGATCAGGCCATGTCCGAGGGCGTGCCCCTGGTTCACGATTCGGTTCCGAGCAACACCGTCGTGGACGTGCAGATGTTCGCCACCGACGGCATCGACGAGATATTCCACGACGCGCATACCGTGGTGTCCGTGCAGTCCAGGACCGGACGTCAGAACGCACTGCCGCTCGAGACCCGCGGATGCATCGCGTACTGGGACGACCGCGACGAGCAGTTGATCATCTACATCTGCACGCAGGTCCCTCACCAGGTTCGCACCGTCACGGCGCAGTGTCTCGGTCTCGACGAACGTCAGGTACGAGTCGTCGTGCCCGACATGGGCGGCGGGTTCGGGCAGAAGTGCGTCGTCGGCCGCGAGGAGATTGCGGTCGCCGCCGCAGCATTGAAGCTCCGCCGTCCCGTCAAGTGGATCGAGGATCGCAAAGACGCGCTGACGGCTTCGTTCCTGGCGCGCGAGCAGCAATACGACGTGCGGGCCGCTTTCGACTCCGAGGGACACATAGTGGGCCTCGACGCGGATGTCGTGTGCGACATGGGCGCGTACTCCTGCTACCCGTTCACCGCGGGTATCGAGCCGCTCATGGCGTCGGCGGAAATGCCGGGGGTGTACCAGGTTCCGGCGTACCGGGTACGAGGGCGCTCGGTGTTCAGCAACAAGGCACCGACCGCGCCGTACCGCGGAGTGTCACGCCCGCAGTACGTCATGGTGATGGAGCGACTGTTCGAGCGCGCAGCCCGTGAACTGGCGCTCGATGCAGTGGAGATCAGGCGTCGCAACGTCATCACTGCCTTCCCGTACACCGGCGTCAACAACATCACCTACGACCCGGGCTCCTACCTCGAGGCTCTGAATCTGTGCGAGCAGACTGTACGAGACGGTGGGTGGTACGACTTCCAACAACGAGCCGCAGCGGAAGGCAGGCACATCGGCATCGGGTACTCCTGCTTCAGCGAGCGAACAGGGTACGGAAGTAGCGCGTTCGCCGCCCGCAAGATGAACGTGGTGCCGGGGTTCGACATCTCGGAGGTCAGGATGGACACCTCCGGCACCGTCGTCGTGACCACCGGAACGATGAGCCACGGGCAGAGTCACGAGACCACCATGGCGCAGATCGTCGCAGATCGTCTCGGCATCGGCGTCGAACAGGTGAAGATCGTGCAGGGCGACACCGACCGGATCACCTACGGATTCGGATCGTTCGCCTCTCGCTCCATCACCATCGGCGGCAGCGCAGTGGCGTTGGCGTCGAACAAGCTGGGAGACAAACTGTGTGAGATCGCAGCGCACCTGATGGAGACCCGTGACGACAACGTCGAGCTGGCGTCGGGGCGTGTCCGTCAGCGCGACGATCACTCGAAGTACGTCACCTACCGGGACATCGCCGATGTCGCGTACCTCAAGGCGCAGTTGCTGCCCAAGGGGGTCGAGCCGGGGTTGTCTGCAACGGCGAGCTTCGACGTGTTCAACGACGGCACGTTCTCCAACGCCACACACGGTGTCGTCGTCGAATTACACGAGGGCACCGGGCAAGTGGAGATCCTGAAGTACGTGTGCGTCGAGGACTGCGGGGTGGCCATCAATCCGAAAATCGTCGAGGGCCAGTGTCGCGGCGGGATCGCCCAGGGTATCGCGGGCGCGTTGTTCGAGCAGGTCTCCTACGACGACCACGGAAACCCACTGTGCGCCAGCTTCATCGATTACAAGGTGCCCACCGCGTGCGAGATTCCCGACATCGAGATCCACCACCTCGAAACTCCCTGCCTGTTCACCGAATCCGGGGCCAAAGGAGCCGGTGAGGGTGGCACTATCGGCGCACCGGCCGCGGTGCTCAACGCCGTCAACGACGGACTACGTTCCACCGGAGTGGAACTGAACGACACACCGATCACTCCCGTTGCTGTACATGCGGCGCTGGTGAAGGGAAGGCCATGAACAACAAGCAACTGATCGAACTGACCGTCAACGGTACCGAGCACGAGGTGATCACCCAACCACGCCGCACCCTGGTCGACGTACTACGGCACGACCTGCAGTTGACCGGAACTCACGTGGGTTGCGAGCACGGCGTCTGCGGGGCCTGCACTGTCCTGATCGACGGCAAGCCGGCGCGCGCATGCTTGACGTTTGCCGCGCAGGTGGAGAACTCCGAGATTCGGACCGTCGAATCATTGAGCGTCGACGGCGAATTGAACGATCTGCAACAAGCGTTCGCGGACCACCACGGACTGCAGTGCGGATTCTGTACGCCGGGATTCCTGATGCTGGCCGAGGGATATCTTGCCGACAATCCCGATGCCACCAAGGAACAGATCCGCGAGGTGGTTGCCTCGAACTATTGCCGTTGCACCGGATACCAGACCATCGTCGAGGCCATCGACTCGTGCGCCGAACAGCGCCGCTGCGTCGGCTGCGCGAAAGGAGTTTCCCCGTGATACTGACCAACACCCTCGACATCGACGCGTCCGCGGACGACGTTTTCAGGCTGATCAACGACGTCGAGAAAGTGGCGACCTGTGTACCCGGGGCCGCTATCACCGGCAAGGACGGCGAGACTTTCCTGGGTGGAGTCAAGGTCAAGGTCGGGCCGATCAGCGCGTCGTACGCCGGCACGATTCGGTTCCTCGAAGTCGACGCCGAGACCCGCACGCTCACACTCGAAGCCAAGGGTGCGGACTCGCATGGAAACGGTGATGCCGAGGCTCAGGTCGATCTCGCGGTCGAGGCGATCGGTAACCGTTCGCGGTTGACCCTGAACACCGATCTGGTGATCAGCGGCAAGATCGTCTCGTTCGGCAAGGGCGCGATCGTGGCGGTGTCGAACAAGGTGTTGCAACAGTTCGCCGTCAATCTCGGTGCGTTGCTCAGTGGTTCGGCTACGGCCGATCCCACCGCGCCTGCAGCAGTGAAGACCGCTGTTCCGAGTCCGATGGGCGGCGAATTGAATGCGATGTCTCTGATGCCCGAACCGGTGCGCAAGTACGCACCGGTCGCGGGGATCTTTCTCGCCGGAATGGTCGAGGGCTGGTTGGTCTCCAGAGCCTTCGGACGTCGGTAGGTTCGCGATGCTCGACTTCGCCGGCACACTGCACGATTGGTTCGTAGACGGACGACCGTTCGGTGTGGCTACTGTCGTGGCGACCTCAGGCAGCGCGGTGCGGGACGTCGGTGCGGTCATGGCCGTCGACGCCGGTGGTACCGCTCTCGGCGGGGTGTCCGGCGGATGCGTCGAAGGTGCAGTGTTCGATGCGGCAGTGTCGGCGGCGACGGGTGGACTCGTCGACCGCCTGAGGTTCGGCGTCGCTGCCGACGACCCGTTCGCCATAGGCCTCACCTGCGGCGGAACGGTCGACGTTGTGGTCGACAGGGTCGATCGAGACAGTCGCCCGCACTACGCAGAACTGTTGGCGCGAATAACATCGCGATCGTCGGTTGCCGAGGTCACGGTCGCCTCCGGTGCTGCGGGCGGACACCTCGTGGTGACTGCCGACGGCTCGTCCGGCTCCATCGGACACCCGGTGCTCGATGAGCGAGCTGTATCGCTCGCTCGGGTGATGTTGGCGGACGGTGCAAGTGGACTGCGGGAAATCGACGTCGACGACGACATCGTCGAGGTCTTCGTGCGATCGTTTCGGGCCCCACCGCTCCTGATCGTCTTCGGCGCGCTCGATCTCGCCGACGCCGTCGCCCACGCAGCAACCATCGTGGGCTACCGCACCGTGGTGTGTGATGCCCGGCCGATATTCGCTACGGAGGAGCGCTTTCCGCACGCCGACGAGGTTGTCGTGGCGTGGCCGCACGAGTATCTGACGGCCCAGTGGGACAAGGGGTCGATCGACGACACCACCGCCCTGTGCGTGCTCACACACGATGCGAAGTTCGATGTCCCGTTGCTCGACGTCGCAGTGCGCACCCCTGCCGGTTACATCGGTGTGTTGGGCAGCCGCCGAACGCACGAGGACCGACGTGAACGTCTTGTCGACAGAGGTGTCGGAGAGGACGCGTTCGCGCGGTTGTCGTCGCCCGTCGGTCTCGACATCGGCGGACGCACCCCTGGGGAGACCGCACTGTCGATCGTCGCCGAAATGGTTGCGGTGTCCAACGGGCGATCGGGCGGGCGTTTGCGTGACGGCACCGGTCCGTTGCACGGCAGCGCCGACCGTGGCAGCGAGGCTCAGCGTGGCGCGGTCAACTGCGATACGCGCACTGCGCCGGCAGTTCCCAGCACCAGCACTCCGGTCGCGATGGCGAAGGCGATCGCGTACGAATCGCCGATTGCGGGCGCAACCACCAATGGCCCCACTACTTGTCCGACGCCGTAGACGGCGGTCAGTGTCGCCGCGGTACGGCCGATGGGAAGTGTGTGCGCTGTGCTCATCGTCAGCATCGTGATGCCCATGAACGTTCCCCCGAACAACAACGCTGAACATACGGCGGCAAGGGGATTCCCGGTCAGTGCGGGAAGCACTGCGGCCACGGTCTGCAATGCGAACGCTGCTACCAGAGCTTTGCGCAGGCTGGTTCGGCGTGCCACCCCTTGCCACAGCACTGTCGCCGGTACCGCGGCGAATCCGACGACGATCCACACCACCGGACCCACCGACGTGCTGCTGTGGCCACCGACCGCCGCAACGAGGAATGTGCCGACGATGATGTACCCGAGGCCCTCGAGGAAGTACGCGACGAGCAATGTCCGCCATACCGCGCGGGTTCCGGCGTTCACCTCGCCCGCCTCGGACCGCCCTGCAGGCTCGGGGTGAACCCGAAGCGTCCACGCCGGGGCGACGAGCACCGCAGTCAGTATCGCCGAGCACAACCACAGCGCCTCCCACGACAGATGTGGTCCGGCGAGCAACGTCAGAATGCCCGACGCTGCAATACCTGCACCGACGCCGCCGAACGCGATTCCTGGTGACGCACCGTCGGCTCTGTGCTTGGTGACGGTGCTCGCGCAGGCGATGAACACCGCGGCACTCGCCAGGCCGGCCAGGAACCGCAGCGCCGAAAACGTTGCGGTGGAATGCACTGCCGCCATCGCCAATTCGCTTGCGATGAGCACGAGCGTCCACAGCCTGAACGACGTCGTCGTATTGATCGACGGGCGCACCGACAACACGATCGCGCCGACGAGGTAGCCGGCATAGTTCGCGGTTGCGATGACGGCACCGCTGCTCGGGGTCACCTCCGCCGCGTCGACCATGATCGGTAGCAGCGGCGTGAACACGAATCGCCCGACGCCCATCGCGGCCGCGAGTCCGGCCGCGGCAGCGAACGATAATCGACGGCCGTTCATTGCGATCGCCCTCCTAAGTCGTTAGCCGCGCCAACGGTACGCGTTGGATCCCCGTCTCATCGAACCGAGCAGCAGGGAACCGATCGCACCACCGGTGCGTCCAATACCTGATACCGACTGTGGGGGACGCATGAGTGAGACGAAGTACACCGACGCAGAACGACCTATCTGGGTCCCGTACTGGCCGAACACGTTGGGCCGCCTGTGGCAGGCCGTCATCGCGCTTGTCGCGGTGGTAGCCATTGCGATCTATCGCGGACGGCTCGAGGTGCAAGGAAGCGACAATGGGCACACGATCGGATCGATCGCTCTACTTGCCCTCATGGCCTGCGTTTGGATCGGCATCAACGACAACGTGATTCGATGGGGAATCCCCGTCCGATTCGTTCGGCGCGTCGAGGACCACGCGCTCGGTAGCGGCGTATGCATTCCGCCTCGGACCGCCAAGCTCTGGTTGATCACGGTCGCGTCCATCTTGGTGTCAGGAATGGGGGTCGCCCTGTCGAAGAGTGACGTGTTCGGCGCGGCCGGTATGCCGATTGCTGGAATTGCCATCGTTGTACTGGTGGCGACGCTCGGCTTCCGCCGCAGCGTCGAACTGCGTTTGTTCGCGGACGGATTTGTCAGACGCAGACGGTCGTGCATGTTCTTCTTTCCGCGCACCCACGACATCCTCGTGCGCTGGGACGATGTGGAGCAGTACGAGGCCTCGACGTACCGAACGTCAGAGAAGCGGGGGAGTGGGTTCACCGAGCCCGTACTGTATGTCCGAGCGACTGGGCTCGATATCGAGCGTCCCCGCGACCGGCTGGATCAACCGGACCGGATGGCGATTCGCACCCATTTGCTCGCAGCCGAGCCGAATGCCGTTCTGGCATTGATGAAGTGGTGCACCGACGGCCCGGTCAACCGGATCCGCATGACCGGCTACGACTCACCCGACCTGCTGGTGCCACCACCGCTTCGTGAGCGACTGGAACTGTCGCGGTCCTAGCTTCGGCACGGAACCGATAACGGGCTCGGTGCGTCAAACCCGATGACGCCGATTCACCGGGCGTCGATACGGTGCGACTCGGGGGAGCGTCATGACAGTGAATGTGGATCCAGTGATCCTGCGGCAGTTCTCGAATGTGCTGTCGGGAACGGGGGAGGTGATCGCCGAGTTGGACACCCTCGCCCCGTTCCGAGCATCCGAGAATGCGCTGCAGGGTACCGACTTTCGCGCAGCGTGTGCGGCAGCGTCGGCAGCGGCTGCGGGAGCTGTTGCCGCTCTGGCAGGCCGAGCCGAATGCGTTGCGGACATCGCCCGTGGTGTCGCGCAGAACTACGAGATCACCGACGACGACCTTGCCCGCCGCCTCGCTGCGATGGACCAGCCGAAATGACCCCGACCGTGCCGCACGTCGCCGGCTGGGAGCCGCAGTCGATGCGCAAGACGATGATCGAACTGGCCGAGATAGTCGAGCGCGTCAACGGCCAACGAACCGGGGTGTTGGAAGAGCAGGACACACTGGCCGAGACGTGGACCGGCGAGGCGGCACGCGCCGCAGCCGATCGCGTGGTGGCCGAATGCTCCCGGATGAGCTCCGTCTGCAGCGAAATCGACTCGCTCGCCGCTGCATTCGAAGGTGCAGCCGATATCGTCGAGGCCGCCCAAGCGCACGTGCAGGCTCAGGTGTCCGCGGCTACGACGAGCGGGTTCGCGGTACGGGCCGACGGTGTGGTGAATCCCGAAGGGATGATCGCGCTGATTCCCGACAGCCTGGGTGACGAGAAGACGCGTCGAGCCGACGAACTGCGTTCTGCAGCACATCAATTGACCGAGGACATCCAGAGTGCTCTGCGCCAGGCCGAGAGTGTCGCTCTCGACGCTGCGCAGCAGCTGGCCGAGCCCACCGAGGTGCTGACGGCGCTCGCCCTCGACAATCCCACTGGACAGTTCGTCGAGAACCCGGACGGGTCGTTCTCCTGGATGCCGGACTGGCCGTCGACCATCGCAGCGTCGGTCGTCGGAGGCATGGCCGCCGTGACGAGGCGGGCGCTGGAAATACCCGGTGTCGAATCCGTCGACGACGTTGCCAAGAACATCGGACGCGGGCTCGGGGTCTTCGGAGTCGTTGCCGGTGCGATTCCCGGAATTGCGGGAAAAATCGACGAGGGCGTGAACCCGGCCGAGGCCGTGATCGTCGAGGCGACGCCGATAGTCGCGGGAGCAATTACGACCTGGGCGTTCGGAGCCGTGGGTGGCATGGCGGGTTCCATTTTTCCGGGGCCCGGCACGGTGGCCGGCGCTGCTGCCGGGATCGCACTGGGCCAAGTCGTCAGCTACGGCGTGGAGAAGTTGTTCGAGGCGGCAGGAAAATGAGCGAGATCAGAGACGATCGCACGCCCCAGACCGAGGACGTGCTGCGTAAGAGCCTGGTAGCGCAGAAGTATCCATTGTGGGTGCGGACGTGGCGCAGTGTTCACCTGGGTTGGCTGGTAGCTCTCGGGGTTTCGTCTGCAGTCCTTGCCGCGACGATCGTGGCTCCGGTTCTCCTGTTCGGGACGCTTTCCGGGGAGACCGTTCTCCTCGTGTCGCCGCTGGTGCTCGCGGTGCTGATACCGCTCACAGCGGCCGTGGTGTTGTCCGGCATCGGTTCTGCGCGGCTGTCGCTGTTCGTGCGACCGGTGACTGTCGCCGGAGTCGGCCGAGGCGTGGCAGTGCCAGGGCGGGGGACTGTGTTGTATCGCAGCGGAATACTCGCATTCGCGTTGGTGTCCGGCCTGTCCTACATCCACTGGGGAGGAGACGCACGGGTAAGTACAACGCGTCACGACCTGAGCGTCGTAGTCATGTCGCACTTCGGCGCTCCGATATGTCTGCTGTTTTTCGCACTGAGTGTGCTCGTCGTCAACCGGACCCGAATTTCACTGCATCCCGATGGCCTCGTGGAGGAGATCTATCGGCGCCGCGGATGGAAGGCCACCACTGCAATCACGGTTGTCCCGTGGGACGGGATCGTCGAGCTGCAGCCGCAGACGCATCCGAATCCTGCGGTGTCGCATTCACATTGGTACCCCACCATCCGAGTCGTGTATCGCGACCCTGCCGGTGGAACGGATCAGGTGCTGGTCCTGATGGCGTGCGAGAAGAAGGTAGAGCCCAACGCGCTGCTGTCCGTACTGCAGTGGTGTCGGGACAATCCCTGGGGCCGTGCGCAGCTTGCCCATGACGACGCGCGAGAGCTACTGCGCCCGCCTCGATTCCTCGATCGCATCGAAGCAGACCGAGCGGCGTCGATGTCGGGTCGACGGGACGTCCAGTGACAACTCGGGAACAATCGATGCAGGGCGTTCTGCAACAGCGTGGTGTCGAGCTCGCGCCCGTACATCTCGACGAATGCGCAAGGTTCGGTCTGGAGCTCCCTGCGCTGCCGGGGTGGGATCTCGTTCCTGCGCATCTGTTTCCGCACGCCACCGCGGTGCTGTGTTCTCCGGCAGATGCGGTCGACGGGTTCGTTCCCAACGCGGCAGTCTTGACCGGAAAGTTGACGCGGTCACTCGATCCGCAGACCCTGCTGGCATGTGGGTTCGGCGACTCCCGGGCACTTCCGGAATGGATCGACGTCAGCTACGACCGTGACCCGTTCTGCGGTCTACCGTCCGTTTCGATTGCGGGTCGGTACGACTGGGAGGGTCGGACGTTGTTCGCTCGGACCAGGTATGTCGTGGTCCACCACATCGTCGATCAGTACCTCGTCCAATTGACGGTTACCCTGCCCGACCAGATGAGGTCTCGCTTGCTTTGGGCGACAGATGTATTCGTGGACGAGGTTCGTATCGGGCATCGATAGCTCACGCAGGGATCTGTTGTACCACCGCAGCGACGGCCTCTGCCTGGTCTGCGATACGAGGGCCCCATCGACTCGACAGGTCCTCGTCCATCGGGAAGATCCGGCCGTCGCGGACGGCGGTCATCGACCCCCAACCCGGTCGCGACGAGACTAAAGCGGCTGTGACGCCACAGCATTGGGCGTCGGCAAGAAACACCACATCCGGGTTCGACGTGATCACGGCCTCGGCGGCGAGCTGCGGGTAGTCGCCGGCGTCGGAACCGTCGGCGATGCTGGTGAGTCCGAACAGACCGTAGATCTGCCCGACGAAGCTCGCACTCGTCACCGTGTACAACGTGTCGTCGAGTTCGTGGAAGTACGTCAGCGGCGCCTCGCGGGTCGGGACGCTCGCGACGGCTGCATCGATCCGGGCACGAGTCCGGGACACGACGGCATCGCCGTCGGCGTCGTGGCCGGTGGCGTCCGCGACGCGCTCGATCTGCGAGTAGGCATCGTCGATGCTCGTCGCGGCAGGCAGCACCAGCGTCGGAACGCCTGCCTCGGCCAGTGTCGACGTCACGAGGCCCAGGTCGGTGGAGGCGATCACCAGATCGGGGTCGTACGCAACGATCGCTTCGAGGCTCGGGGTGAACGCCGACAACCCTGTCTTCGGAGCGTCGGCGGGGAAGTCCGATTGATCGTCCACGGCCACCACCTGGTCGCCCGCCCCGACGGCGTACAGCGTCTCCGTCGCGGTTGGGCTCAGCGACACGATCTTCTGTGGAGCAGCGTCGATGGTGACCGAGCCGCCGTCCGAGCCGGACGTGATCGTCCTCGGAAACTCGCCACTCGCCGCGGGTGCCGGATCGGCGGCGGGTGGCGCGTCCGTTTCCGTGGTGCTGCATCCCGCCGCTACGAGCGCGACGACCGCGAACCCGGCTGAGATCATTCGTGCCGATCGACGCTGCACTGCCACTCCTGTGTTGTCCGGTGTCTCTTCGGACGCCAACACTATCGGGGAGCGGTCAACGTCCCAGGCTCCGTGCCAAGTACCTACCGGTGTGAGTGTCCGAGGCCACCAGCTCGTCGACCGTCCCGGTGAACGTGATCAGCCCGCCGTTGTGGCCGCCGTCGGGACCTAGATCGATGATGTGATCCGCCGCGGCGACGACGTCGAGGTTGTGTTCGATGACGATCACCGACCTGCCCTCATCGACCATCCCGGACAGCAACGCGATCAAGTTCGACACATCCGACGGGTGCAGACCTGTCGTCGGTTCGTCGAGCACCAGCACCGAAGACGACCCGATCAGCTCGGTGGCGAGTTTGAGACGTTGCCGTTCGCCGCCGGACAGGGACGACAAGTTCTGACCGAGCGAGAGGTAGCCGAGTCCGACGTCCCGGCAGCGGCGCAGAATGTCTCGAATCTTCTTGACCTCGAAGAAGTCCTGCGCATCCCCGACGGACATCTCGAAGATGTCGGCGATGCTGACGCCGTCGACGGTGTGCCGGATTGCCCCGGAGCGAAAGCGCCTGCCCTGGCACGTCTCGCAGGTACTCGTCACGGGATCGGTGAATCCGAGTTCGGTGAAGATGACACCGCTGCCCTGGCAATCGGGGCACGCGCCGTCCGAGTTGGGGGAGAACAGCGACGGCGGTTGCCCGGTCTTCTTGGCGAAGTACGCGCGGATCGGATCGAGCAGACCGGTGTAGGTCGCAGGGGACGAACGGCGTGAGCCCCGGATCGGTGCCTGGTCGATGACAACGGCGTCGGGCGCGGCCTCGCGCAGGTGTCCGTGGATGAGGCTCGACTTTCCGGAACCGGCGACACCGGTGACGGCGGTCAGTACCCCGAGCGGGATGTCGACGCTGACGTCGCGCAGGTTGTGGGTGGTGGCACCGGAGATACTCAGCCAGCCCGAAGGCGTACGGGGAGTCCGTAGCTCGGCGTCATCACGCCGGAGCGCGGAGCCGGTCCTGGTGTCGGCTCGGCGGAGCTCGTCGAAGGTTCCCTCGAACACCACTGTGCCACCAGACTTTCCGGCGCCCGGTCCGATCTCGACGATCCGGTCGGCGATGGCCATCACTTCGGGGTCATGTTCGACGACGAGGACGGTGTTGCCCTTGTCGCGCAGCGCGAGCAGCATGTCGTTCAGACGGTGGACGTCGCGAGGATGCAAACCGGTCGTCGGTTCGTCGAAGACATAGAGCATGTCGTTCAGCGTGGCTCCGAGGTGACGAACCATCTTGATGCGCTGGGATTCACCACCCGAGAGCGAGGACGTCGCACGGTCCAGGCTCAGGTAGCCCAGGCCGAGATCGACGAGCCTGGTCAACTGCGTGACGATTTCGGCGGTGACGGAGTGCAGGCCCTTGATGTCCCATTGTTCGATACGGTCGGCTAGTTCGGAAACCTGCATGGCGAACGCATCGGGCAGGGACAGTCCTTCGAGGGTGGCACCGCGGATGGTGTCGTTGTAGCGGGAACCGCCGCAGGCCTCGCAGACGCCGCGCGTGACGATGCGCTCGAACGCGGCTTTCGCCTTGCCCTTGAGCGCATCTGCGTCCTTGGCGAGGTAGCTTCGGCGGAACCTCGACACGATGCCCTCGTAGCTCTTCATGACGGCGTCGGGATTCGTCACCTCGACCTCGCCGGGCTTGGCGTCGAAGAAGAGGTGACGCTCGTGCGCCGAGTACTGCTCGATCGGGACGTCGAGATCGAACAGGCCCGAGTCGGCGAACACCCGGTACGGCCATTTGCCGACCTCGAAGTCGGGATGCTTGAACGGGCCCTCCCGCAACGACTTCGACTCGTCCACCAGTTCGCCGAGGTCGACGGCCTTCGCCTCGCCGAGCCCCTCGCATTCGAGACACATCCCGGCGGGGTCGTTGAACGAGAACGTATTGGCGTACCCGATGCTCGGCGTGACGGCGCGGGACCACAGCATGCGCAGCCAGTCTCCGATGTCGGTGATGGTGCCGACCGTCGACCTCGGGCCACCGAACAGTCGCTTCTGATCGACGATGACGACGGCCGACAGGTTCGCGATCAGATCTGCATCCGGTCGGCCGTAGGACGGCAGAAACGTCTGCGCGAACGCGGTGAACGTGGAGTTGATCTGCCGCTGTGCTTCGGCGGCGATGGTGTCGAATACCAGTGACGATTTGCCCGACCCGGAGACGCCGGCGAACACGACCAGCGAGCGTTTCGGCAGATCGAGGTCGACGTCGCGCAGGTTGTTCTCTCGGGCTCCACGCACGACGATCGTGGACAGTGCATCGGTAGGTGGCTGGTTTTGTAGTACTAGCTGGGGCTCGGTCATCGCGTTGTCGATTGCCTTTCGCCGCGCCCCGAAGGGCGTACACCCACGTTGGTTCGCGCAGTGCCGCCGCAGCCTACCGTACGGTGTACGGAAACGCCACAGGTAACGGATCGACGCAAGGAGCGATCCATCAAAGACGGCTGCTGTGGTGGGGGTTTGTCGTAACGAAAGGTCTCGATGTCGACGAGAAGGCATGTGTTCGCGGCCTGCATTGTCGTGTTGCCGATGCTGGCGGGGTGCAGCACGCTGAGCGCAGATGTCGGCACGGAGGTCGAGGCGGTGCCAGGGGGAGGCCTCACGCGCTCTACCGTTGTGCCGAGGATCGTCATCCCCGATACCCCGACGGTCGAGAGGCCCGCACCCGCAGCCCCGGCCTACATGCCTCCGATTGTGTGTATGAATCTGCAGTCTGCGCAGAACGCGATACAGGCGGCCGGTGTCTTCTACTCCCGCAGCGCGGACGCGTCGGGGGAGGGCCGTATGCAGGTCAACGACTCGAACTGGATTGTCGTCGAACAGGATCCGGCTCCCGGTGTCCTCATCGGCGAGGGCGATGCGGTGCTGTCGGTGGTCAAGACCGGGGAACCGAACAACTGTTGATGGGTGGTCAGCTCGGTAGGCGGTGTCGAGCTTCCGACTCGGCCTCGCTGCCGGGGGTGCTGTAGGCGAGGTGCCCGCCGATCAGTCCGCCGAGTCCTGCGGCTGCGAGGCCGGCCGCCGCCAGAGCTTTGGCAACTCCGTCGGTCTGCTTCCGGCGACGGAGGTAGGAGCCCAGAAAGAGGAACACGCCGGTCGCGTTCGAGGCCGCGTGGATGATGCCGACCCGACGCTGAACTGTGTTCATCGTCGACCAGTCGGCCCATCCGGTCGCTATCGCCGGCGGCGCGGACGCGAGACCCAGCGCGACGACAATTTTGGCTGCCCTGGACTGGTTCTTGACTAGATCGAGCGCGACGGCGCTGGTCCAGCTGCCGATGGTCACCGTCACCAGCGCGGGGTGGATGGGGTGCCCGATCCACCGGCCGTGCAGCGCTGATCCGACGGCACTGTCCGCTACCGCAAGTACGCCATGGATCGCGTCGCTGGGTCCGTCGAGAAACGAGGCAGTCTCGAGACTGTCGAGTGCTTGTTTGATTGTCATGGAACACCGAATGCCCCGTGATCGGCGAGCGAACCATCGACGCCGAAGTCGAGGCGAGAAGCTTGGACGTCCTATAACGTCGTTGTCATGACGAACGGCACCCGAGTCAGCACCGTCGACGGCGTTCTGCGCAGGTCGGCCGCGAAATTTCCCGACCGTCCGGCTGTGACGTTCGAAGGCCGCAGCCATAGCTACCGCGAGCTCGACACTGCCGTGACGCGGGTCGCCCGTCGGTTGATCGCGATGGGCTTGGACAAGGGTGACCGGTTAGCGGCGTACGGCGTCAACTCCGACGCGTACGTGGTGGCATTTCTTGCCTGTGCGCGAGCAGGATTGGTGCACGTGCCCATCAACTACGCACTCGTGGGCGACGAGCTGCTGTATCTGCTCGATCAGTCGGGCGCACGGGCTGTGCTCGTCGACCCCGAGTTGTCGAACACTCTCGATTCCGTTCGGAGTGGCACCGCCGTCGAGTTCGTGGTGTCGCTTCCGGATCTGCTCGACCCTGCCGGGGATGATTCGGTCCTCGAGCCGGCCGCGGACTCCACGGACCTGGCGCAGTTGCTCTACACCTCCGGGACGACGTCGAAACCGAAGGGCGCGATGATGTCTCACGGCGCGCTTGTTGCCGAGTACGTCTCGTGCGTGATCGCTCTGGGGTTCACCGAAGACGACGACCCGCTGTTAGTGATGCCGATGTACCACTCGGCCGGGATGCACGTGTTCATGCTGCCGTATCTGTCGGTCGGAGCGACCGTGCGACTGATGCGCAAGCCCGACGTCGCGGAAATTCTTCGGCGGATCGAGGACGAGAAGATCAAGTCGTTGTTCCTCGCACCGACGGTCTGGGTTCCGCTCGCCAATCACCCCGACCTCGACTCTCGTGATCTGTCGTCGTTGAAGAAGGCGCAGTACGGATCGTCGATCATGCCCGTCACCGTGTTGACCCGGCTGCGTGAGCGATACCCGGACATCGAGTTCTACAACTGCTTCGGGCAATCCGAAATCGGCCCGCTGGCAACGGTTCTGCAGCCGTCCGAGCACGAGGTCAGACCGGCGTCGTGTGGTCGTGCGGTGTTCTTCGTCGAGACACGCGTCGTCGACGCGGACGGTAACGATGTGCCGGACGGTGAGCCCGGTGAGATTCTCTACCGCTCGCCTCAATTGTGCGACGGTTACTGGGACAAGCCGGAGGCGACGGCGGATGCGTTCTCGGGTGGGTGGTTCCATTCGGGTGATCTGGTGACTCGGGACGCCGAGGGGTTCATCACGGTCGTCGACCGAATCAAGGACGTCATCAACACGGGCGGAATTCTGGTTGCTTCTCGTGAGGTCGAGGACGCGATCTACACCCACCCCGCCGTTGCCGAGGTGGCGGTCATCGGGACTCCGGACGACAAGTGGATCGAGGCGGTGACTGCTGTCGTCGTGCTCAAGGACGGAAGTGAGGTGTCGGCGCAGGAGTTGATCGACCACGTGAAGGGCAGGATCGCGCCGTTCAAGGTGCCGAAGACCGTCACTTTCCTGGACGAGTTGCCCCGCAACCAGAGCGGAAAGTTGCTCAAGCGCGCGTTGCGCGCCTGAGTTGTTCACGCGGCTCGCTGTTTTCGTCGGTGGTAGCTGGGGAGGGGTTGCTGTTTGGGGTCGACGGATTCGGGTGGGATGGCGTAGGGGTGTCCGTCGTCGCCCATGAGCAGTTGCCAGTCGCCGTGATGGACGAGGCGGTGGCATTCTCCGCAGACGAGCGCGAGGTTGTTCAGGTCGGTGGGGCCGCCGTGTTCCCAGAATTTGATGTGGTGGGCTTGGCACCACTGGGCGGGGCGGCCGCACATGACGCAGCAGGTGTCGCGGATGGTCAGGGCGATGCGTTGGTCGTCGCTGGCGAGTCTGGTGGTTCGTCCGAGCGCGAGTGGTACGCCGTGGTGGTCGACGATGACGGGGGTCAGGTCGGCGTCGCAGGTGACCAGCTCGGCGAGGAAGCGACTGATGGGGCCGGTCCAGTCGAGGTGGAACGGCCAGTCCGCGTCGCCCGGCTCGGGGACAGACTTCTGCCCGGCACCAGCGCCATTGGCTGCAACATCACCACCGGCTGCTGCTTCGCCGCGAGCAGCGGTGCCTCCCCCCTCGGGCACAGACTTCTGCCCGGCACCATCACCATCGTTTTCTGCCGCATCCTGGCGAGCAGCGATATCCCCTCGAGCAGCTCCATCCGGATGCGAGCCGTTGCTGTCGCCGCCGTTCGAGGAACCATTCGAGACCGAACCCGTGTCGACCGAATCCGTTGCAGTGCTACCCGTTTGCTTGTTGCCACCGTGGGCGAGCAAGTCACGCAGGGGAACGATCAGGTGCACCGACGCCCGCGACCCGCCCGCCGACCCACGAGTGCTGCCGCGGAGGTGTCGGTCGAGGATCTGATCGAGCGCATCGGCCCGGCGCTTCGACGCACTCCGCGGGTCGCGCTCCCCGCCGGGACCTGGTCGCGGTGCTGTCAACTGCGACAGAGCGGTGAGAAGCTTCTCGGCGAGCAACCGGTCGATGTCGCCACCGAACTGGAAGCGGCCGTTGGCCAGAGCATGCAGGTCGAACCGGTTCAGTGCCGGGTTTTCCGACACCGGTCGCGGTGCAGGTGTCGGCGGAACAGGCTCGGGTGCAGGCGGTTCCGGATCCGGTGTCGGGTCGCCGTGTCGGTCGGAGGACGTGGCGGTGTCGGCGGCGCGACGCTCCTGTTCCTGCTGTTCTTTCTCTCGTCTTTGTTTCTCGGCTTTCGTGTGTCGTGCTCGGGCGTCGTCGGCGGCAGCATGCGCCAATGCCTGGGCGCGGGAGGTCACGTGGCCGGCGGTGTTGCGCATCGCGGTGTCGAGCAATTCGTCGACGATTCCGTCGCGGCGGTCCTGATTCAACGTCGGGTCGGCCACCAGGACGACGTCGTATCCCTCGGCAATCGCGGCGGCATGTGCGGCATGGATGCGGCCGTCGGCGAGGGCGTCGAGCACGGTGGGGTGATCGAACAGCCAGTACCCCAGTGCGTTGTGGCGGGCGGCGGATCCGTCGGTGATCCGTATCGATCGGGCGTACCAGCGGGTGACGGACGAGTGCCCGAGTTTCATCGCCAAACCACGTCGGTCGATCTCTGCGAGCAACGTCAATCGAGTTGCGGCGAGGGCATTTTCGAGAGAGGTCACGTCGGCGAGCTCGGAGACCAATTCCTGGTCCCCGAGCTCGAACACATCCCCCCATGTCTTCACACCACGAAAGCTATACCCACCCACCGACAGGTTTCCGTCAACGCTTCCAGCGGATCCGGATCGGTCCCTTTACGGTCGAGGGATCTATGACCGACCCCTTCTGGGTGATCTCGACTTCGCCGGTGTCGACCATACGTCGGGCCGCGCGGCGAACGGGCTCCATCAAGTCGCGCCAGTCGTCGTCGGACAGGGCTCGTGCGACGTCCGATGGGCAGATCGTGGCGTCGCTTGATCGGGCGTCGAGCAAGGATCGGATTTTGTCTTCGAGTTCCTTGTCGGTTGCACTCACTTTGCGCCGCCGGCAGGTGTCGCTGCAGTACTTGACGTCATCCCAGTTCTTCTCCCACTTCTTGCGCCACTCGATCCGCCGACCGCACGACGCGCACACCTTGTCTGCGGGGTGCGCGGTGGAGGTACGACGGGAGTGGGCCACAGATCGACAGTAACCTCGTTGCCCAGGGCTCCGCCGCTCTCGGAGCGAAACTATCCTCATCTCATGGCGATTCGAGCGATCCTGGTTGCCGGTGATCCCCGGCTGACAACTCCGGCAACTCGCGTGACGGTGTTCGACGACGAGCTCGCAACGCTGGTCGAGGACATGTTCGAGACCAATACGGCTGCACCCGGTGCGGGCCTGGCGGCCAACCAAATAGGCGACCCACGTTCGGTCTTCGTCTACGACCTGCGGGACGGCGGGGTCCGTCACCGCGGACACGTGATCAACCCGGTGCTCGAGACCTCGGAGATCCCGGAGACGATGCCCGACCCGGACGACACCGAGGGATGCCTGTCCGTGCCGGGGGAGCTGTTTCCGACCGGGCGTGCTCAGTGGGCCCGTGTCACAGGTGTCGATGTGGAGAACAACCCGGTGACGGTGGAAGGCACGGGCTATCTGGCGCGGTGTCTGCAGCACGAGTCCGACCATCTGGCCGGGCTCCTCTACCTCGACCGCCTCCTCGGCCGCCACCGACGTGCGGCCAAGAAGATGATCAAGGAGAGAGGGTGGGTCGGGCCGGGCAACAGTTGGTTGCCCGGGGCCGACGCGCATCCGCTCGTACTGTGATTGCGGCTGTGCCTTATCCGACTGTCAGAACGGGTTGTACACGTAGAGCATCCGGTAATCCCATTCCGACGATCCGGCCGGAATGCGGATGTCGGTGAGCGCGTGGCCGTTCTGAGTGCACCAGGTGCGGGCATGGAACGAGGAACAGTCGATTTGCCGGCTGGTGCCGAATGGGCTGACGATCAACGACTTCTCGCTCGCGCTGCTGTAGGCCGCGGGGTCGAATGCGCTGACGAAGCTCGAAGTGGAGTCCTTGGGCCCGAACGGGTTGTCGTCGGGCGCAGCGGATGCCGTCGGCGCGGCGAGCACTGCTACGCCGATCGTCAGTGCAGCGCCTGCGAGAATCCTCTTCAGCATGGTGACTCCGTTCGTTTCGAGCACGAATACCCGGTGCTCGATGATCGGCAGCAACGGACCGCGCGTTACGGGTCGCCCTCGGCGTCGAGCCCGGCACACTGGAGCGATGACTCGTATGGAAGCTCCCGCCGTCGCCCAACTGCTCGGTCGGCGTCTCGCCGTGTGGGGCGGTGTGAGTGTGCTTGCCGGAACGGTGTTGGCGGTGCGCGGCTCGTCCCCTGCCCGTCGTGCATTCGGCCAGCAGACGGCGGGTTGGGGTGCGATCGACGTGGCGATCGCCGGGGCGGGCGCGCTCAACTCCTCGGTCCCGACGTCGAAGAGTTTGAGCAAGCTGCTGTGGATCAATGCCGGGCTCGACGTGCTCTACGTCGCGGCCGGTGCGCACATCGCCGTCCGGAAGCCCAGCTTCGGCCGCCGAATCACCGCTGACCAGGCGATCGGTCACGGAACGGCGGTCGTCGTGCAGGGCGCTGCGCTGCTCGCACTGGATACGACTCACGCGCGCATGATTGCCGGCTAATAACACGAGTGTCATTCTCGCCGTAGGCGTTTTGTCAAGTACCGACACGCCCGATTTGTTGCGCGATCAGTAGATTTGCGTAACACTCGTCCCATCAGTCACATCAGTATCGTGGGTCACACGGGAAACGGTGGGTTCGTCCATGCGTGTACGTAGTCGGCAGATCGCTGTCGGGGCTGTCCTGGCACTGGCAGTGAGCGGACTCAGCGCTCTGACCGCGCCCACAGTGTCGGCCGAGCCGTGCGGCGGGCTCGGTGGGCCGGGCTCCTCACCGCTGTTCGGTTCGTCGGGCAGCGCAGGAATGTCGGGCAAGAACCCGCAGGGCCCGCAGGGTCCTCTGCCGCGCATCACCGGGAACACTCAGAGCATCGCCTGGGTCACCGGTCCGCAAAGTGTGAACAACACCTACGACAACCTGGCGATGTCCGGCACCGACCTCGGTATCACCTGGGACAACGGTGCGGGCCAGATCTTGATGGCGTTCGGCGACACGTTCGGTGATTGCTCCTCCGGCAATGCCCAGTGGCGCAGCAATGCACTCTTTCGCTCGGACAAGGCGTCGACGAACCTGTCGCAGGGCATCACGATCGGTCCGGCCGACCCGGCGAACACCACCTCGGGTGCGGTTGTCAGAGCGAACAATCCGCGTTACGCCGCCGAGATCATCTCGAGCGCGAAGCTACCGAGCGTCGAGGACACGACCATCCCCACGGCGGCTATCGCGATCGGCAACACCCAGTACATCAACTACATGTCGGTGCAGAGCTGGGGCACACCCGGTCGCTGGATCACGAACTACTCGGCGACGGCCAAATCGACCGACAACGGCCAGAATTGGACGACGGATCCCAAGACGATCCGCGTCAACAAGGGTGTCACGATCCCGGGCTTCACCAACGTCCACGAAAGCCAGGGCAAGTTTCAGCAGAGCGCCTACGTTCTGGGACAAGACGGTCGGTACCTGTACCAGTTCGGTACTCCCAACGGACGATTCGGTGACGCGTTCGTCTCCCGAGTCGCGCCCGATCAGATCGAGAATCTCGACGCGTACGAGTATTCGACGCAAGATCCCGATCCGGCCAAGCAATGGTCCAAGAACGTCGGCGATACCGTGGCCGTGGTGAAGGGCCCGGTCAGCGAGATGTCGGTGGCGTGGAACGACTACCTCGGCCGGTACGTCATGATGTACGGCAACGAGAACAACCGGACGCTGGTGGCGCGCACGGCGGAAAACCCGGAGGGGCCGTGGAGCGAACCGAGGACGATTCTCGACGCCAACCAGACGGCAGGCGGTATCTACGCGCCGTTCATTCACCCGATGTCGAGCGGAAAAGACCTGTACTTCACAGCTTCTCGGTGGTCCGATTACAACGTCATGCTTCTGAAGACGAACCTCGACGCGTTGAAGTGATGCGTCCGGCGGCAGCGTCGAGGTAGGCGTCGACGTCCATGTCGACTCCTGCGGACAGCAGTCCACGCCGGATCGTCGAGAGATACTTGCTCGACGGTTCGCCGTGCTCTCGCACGATCGAACTCGTCAGTGTGAAGGCGGGCTGGCCGTCGATGTTCGGAAGTCGGAGCAACGCATCGTATTTCCCTCGGTATGCTTTACCTCGGCGGTCGATGTCGAGTGCGGCCCACTCGCCGATGCTCAGTGATTCCACAGCCGAGATATCGACGGAATCGACCACGTTCTCCACCGAGGCGACGTGCGCCAACTGCACACTGTCGATCAGGTATCCGTGCGCCAGTGACGGTTCGGCGGGATCGGTCGTCAGTGACACGAAGGCCGACGCCCCGGTCCACCGTCGGGACACGCCAGCGAAGTACAGGGCGTGATCGATCCACAACCAGCGTTCGGCCTCGACCGCTGCCGACGAGGGTGCCGGTGGATGCGACCCGAACTCCGATCCGTCCTCGGAGCCCGTCAGATAGACGGAGAACCTCTCTCGCAACAGGTTCGAGCCGTATGCGACGTACCAGAGGCGGTCGGTCATTCGGCCTCGAACAGCTGCCGGTATGCCTCGGCGAGTAGGTCGGCCGCGAGATCGTTGTTGTGTGCCGCTGCGCCCGTTGAGTTTCCGGACCGCATCAGCCGTGCGTTGAGGCCGTACGCGAGATCGTCGAACGTGTCGTCGTCGATGCCGAGATCGACATCCACGTCTTCTTCCAGCAACGCGCCGAGGTCGATCGACCACGACCACACCCGTTCGTCTCGGTACGGCCCACGTCCGGCGCTGACGGTTTCGTTGGAGACCTCGAGCTGCTCGTCGGTCCGGTCGCGCGGAACGTTGGTGTTGATGCGCAGGTCGAGTTCGATCGTGTCGTCGTCGTGCACGATTTCGTCGACTCGCAGGGTCTCGAAGCCGCCGCACGTCAGCGTCAGCAATCGTCGCGGACCGCTGTCGTCCTGTACGTCGGACAGAGCGGCTGTCTGCCACAGGTATTTCGCGGTGTTGGCCGGGTCGGGGATCGACGAGTTGATGTAGTCGGCCACGATGCTTCGGATGGCGGGGTACGCGATGTGGTCGGACAGTTCCCAGAACTGGCGACGACTGCGTCCCACGGCCGCGTCGAGGAGCGTCGTGCGCTTGGCTCGTTCTTTGGGCAGTGCCGTCTTCACTCCCGGAGCTTCGCCGATCGCGGTGGGCTCGGACGGGCGTTGTCGCAGTGGGTGGAGCTGGGACACGAGATCGGTGAGCTGCTCCAAACGATCTGCGGCACCGGGTGCAACCTCGAGGGCCTCGATGTCGGGCCATATCTCGCGGTCGGCATTCACTCGGGCCGCGAGTGATTCGGAGTAGCCCACAAAGGCCGCGTTGTCTGCGAAATGCAGAACGTAGAGTCCGTTTCTGTAGTCCTTGGCGGCGAAGATCGTGGCAATGGCCCCGGAATCGGTGACGTCGAAGCGTTCGAGGGCGAATCCGTCGGGTGTGGAGTCTGTCGGCATGGCAGTGAATCTACCGACGCGTGCGAGCACCGCCTATTCGTCTCCTGTCCGCATTGTCGCGAATGCGTTCGGTGAGCCGATGAATTAGGCGACCCTACGACAGCCAGGTCGTCAGACTCGTTCTGCGACCGATGATTCCGCATTGTCCGAAGTGTCGGTAAGAGTTTCGCAACCGTCATCGAAATTCGAATTCCTGGTGCTATCTTGAGGATTGTCCGTTTCCACCGCTAACGAAACACGCAGGAAACAAGCGGTGTGAACAATGCCGAGAGCAGTGCCGTCGGGCACGGCCGTGGTGCTCGATGGAAGGTGGTTGCGCGTGGGCGGTTATCTTGCACGCAGGTTGCTGAATTACGTCGTCCTGCTGATCATCGCGACGTTTCTCACGTACTTGCTGGCCTCGCTCACGTTCGATCCACTGTCGAATCTGCTCAGCCGCAACCCGCCGCCGTCGGATGCTGTACTCGACGCCAAGCGTGCGGCACTGCACCTCGACGACAATCCGGTGTTGCGGTATCTGAAATGGCTGTGGGCGGTACTGCACGGAGACTTCGGGCAGACCATCGCTGCAGGCTCGGTCAACGACGAACTGTGGCGACGCATCCTGGTCTCGCTGCGGTTGGTCGTGCTCGGCACCGTCCTCGGTGCGGTACTGGGAACCCTCGTCGGTGCGTACGGTGCCGTCCGGCAGTACAAGATCTTCGACCACGTCGCAACGGTGGTGACGTTCATTCTCATCAGCACCCCGATCCTGGTTTTGGCCCCGGTGCTCAAGTACCTTGCTGTACAGGTGAATCAGAGCACCGGCAGTCAGTTCTTCCAGTACACCGGTGAAACGTCGACGACGCTCGCCCCCGGTCTGATGAACGAAATTGTCGACCGCGCACAGCATCTGCTGCTGCCGACCGTCGTCTTGATGCTGTTCACCATCGGTGGGTACAGCCGGTACATGCGCAGTTCGATGCTCGACGAGCTGAACATGGACTACATCCGTACTGCCCGCGGCAAAGGACTCACCCGCGGGCGCGCAATCTTCAAGCACGGCTTCCGTACTGCGTTGATCCCGATGGCCACACTGTTCGCATTCGGTATGGGTGCGGTGATCACCGGCGCGACGTTCACCGAGCGCGTGTTCGGCTGGTACGGCATGGGTGACTGGCTGATCTACGGCATCACCAGTCAGGACATCAACATCACGCTCGCGGTCTCGCTCTTCACTGCGCTGTCGGTCCTGGTTTCCGGAATGTTGACCGATATCTTCACTGCTGCTTTGGATCCGCGCGTTCGCTACGCGGACTGACCCACCACTTCGAGTAGAGGAAAGGACCGGCGATGGCGACACCTGTGGTTCCCGAGATCGCTGCGGTCGAGGGCCCGATCGATTCGTCTGCCCCGATCACCCGTCGGCGGTTGGTGCTGCGCCGGTTCCTGCGTAACCGGCCGGCGCTGGTGGGCATCGTGGTCCTTCTCGCGATGTTCGTCGGCGCGTTCGTGCTCCCGCATTTCATCCCGTTCACCTACGAGGAACTCGACGCGTACGCGCTCAACTCGCCGCCGACCACACGACACTGGTTCGGCACCAATCAGATCGGCCAGGATGTTCTGGCTCAGACGCTGCGCGGTCTGCAGAAGTCGCTGATCATCGGCATGCTCGTCGCGCTCATTTCCACGGTGCTTGCCGGCGTCGTCGGCGCGGTGGCGGGGTACTTCGGCGGTTGGACCGACCGTGCGCTGATGTGGGTCGCCGATGTATTGCTCGTCGTACCCAGCTTCCTGGTGATCGCTATCTGCTCTCCGTTGTTCCGCGACAAGAGCTTCTTCATCCTGGTGCTGCTGCTCGCGGCCTTCGCGTGGATGATCACCTCACGCATCATTCGCGCGATGACGCGGTCCCTACGTGAACGCGAATTCATCCGCGCCGCAAAGTACATGGGCGCAACACCGAGCAGCGTAATCGGCAAGCACGTGCTGCCGTCGATGGCCTCCATCCTCATCGTCGACGTCACGCTCAATGTGGGTATCGCCATCATCGGGGAGGCATCGCTGAGCTACTTCGGCTTCGGTGTCCAGCGACCCGACGTCTCGCTCGGCACGCTGATCGCAGACGGTACGTCGTCCGCGTTGACGTATCCGTGGCTGTTCGCGTTCTGCTGTGGCGCACTGGTTTTGATCGTGCTGGCGACGAATTTCGTCGGCGACGGTCTGCGCGACGCATTCGATCCGAATTCGACGAGGGGACAGGCACGTGGCTGAGACAGTGCCGGTGTTGAAGGTCAGCGGACTCGAGGTCAGCTTTCCCAGCGAGGAGGGCCGCGTCACCGCAGTGCGAGGCTTGGACTACCAGGTCGACAAGGGCGAGGTCATGGCCATCGTCGGCGAGTCCGGCTCGGGCAAGTCGGTGTCGTCCCTCGCGGTCATGGGTTTGCTCCCGGAGTCCGCACGTGTCACCGGATCCATCGAGCTGAACGGGCGACAGTTGCTCGGCTTGTCCGACCGCGAAATGTCGCGTGAGCGTGGACGTTCGGTGGCGATGATCTCGCAGGATCCGCTGACGGCGTTGACGCCCATCTACCGCATCGGCGACCAGATTGCCGAAGCGATCTCTGTGCACAACCCGTCGCTGAGCAAGGCGAAGGTCCACGACCGCACCCTGGAACTGCTCGATCTGGTCGGCATCGCCGATCCGAGAACACGGGCAAAGTCCTACCCGCACGAGTTCTCCGGGGGGATGCGCCAACGCGTCGTCATCGCGATGGCTATCGCAAACGATCCCGATCTCATCATCGCCGACGAGCCGACCACGGCCCTCGACGTGACGATCCAAGCCCAGATCCTGGATCTGCTGCGCACGGCCCGCGACGTCACCGGCGCAGGCGTCGTATTCATCACCCACGACCTGGGAGTCGTTGCCGGCGTGGCCGATCGGGCCATGGTCATGTATGCAGGTCGCGCTGTCGAGACCGCGCCGGTCGACGAGTTGTACGCACACCCGTCGATGCCCTACACCGTCGGCTTGCTCGGCTCCGTGCCTCGCCCGGATCGTCCCGCGCAGGAGCGGCTGGTGCCCATCGAGGGCACTCCACCTGCCCTGGTGAACCTGCCGACGGGATGCCCCTTCGGGCCTCGGTGCCCGTTGCACACGGAGGCCTGTGACAAGGGCGAACCGCCGTTGATCGAGGTTGCCCCGAATCACAGGGCGGCGTGCATCCGCGTCGACGCGGCGACGGCCGAGTCGGTGGAGGCCGAGTTCGAGGGTGCCCCACGGTCTGAGGCCCCGGCGGAGTTGGTGGTGACGGTGTCCAAGGACGCTCCGGTGCTGTCGGTGACCGACCTGCACAAGAGCTACCCGATGTTCAAGGGTTCCGTGCTGCGGCGTCGGGCTGGGGAAGTGCCTGCCGTGCAGGGCATCAGCTTCGATGTGCATGCGGGGTCCACACTAGCGATCGTCGGTGAGTCCGGGTGCGGAAAGTCCACGACTCTCCTCGAGATCATGGAATTCGTGGAGCCGCAGCAGGGTTCGATCAAGATCAACGGCGTAGAGCCCTACAGCCTGAGCCGCGCCGAGCAACGAAAGTTGCGCGCCCACATCCAAATCGTGTTCCAGGATCCGATGGGCTCGCTAGACCCGCGCATGCCGGTGGGGGAGATCATCGCCGAGCCGCTGAAGATCAACGGCGTCCCGGTCGACGAGCGAACCCGCCGAGTTCGAGAACTGATGGATACCGTCGGAATGCGTCCCGAGCTCGCGGATCGGTATCCCACCCAGTTCTCCGGCGGGCAGCGCCAACGAGTCGGCATTGCACGGGCTTTGGCGCTGAAGCCGTCGATCCTGGTGCTCGACGAGCCCGTGTCTGCTCTCGACGTGTCGATCCAGGCGGGTGTGCTCAACCTGCTGCAGGATCTGCAGGAGGAGCTCGGTCTGGCGTATCTGTTCGTCTCGCACGACCTTTCGGTGGTGCGTCACCTCGCCGACGAAGTAGCGGTGATGCGCAACGGAGTGTTCGTCGAGAAGGGTCCGACGGAGCAGATCTTCGACGCACCGAAGGACCCGTACACGCGGGCGCTACTCAAAGCCATCCCCATCCCCGATCCCGTGCTCCAACGAGCCCGAATCGCCGAGGCCGCAGCACTGGCCGACGCCATCTGACCCTGCAGGTTACGTGCACACTGAGAAAGGTGAATTGATGAGAGCCAAGCTATTTCGGGCACTGGTCCCGATCGCGGTGGCCGTGACCACTGTGGGACTGGTGGCGGGGTGCAGCTCGGGTGACACCGGGCCGAACGCCGATGCGCCCGCGTCCTTCGAGAGCGGAGCGCAGATCAACCCGCATCCCATCAGCGATCTCCAGCAGGGCGGAAACATGAACTTTCCGCTCTCGCAGGTGCCGACCAACTACAACTACTACCAAATCGATGGCACGACGGTCGATGCGGCACGGTACTACCTGGCATTGATGCCGAGGGCATTCAATGCTGCAGCCGATGCAAGCCTGACGGTCGCGACGGATTTCTTCACCGACATCACCGAGTCCGAGGTCGACGGCAAGCAGGTCATCACGTACAACATCAACCCGAAGGCCAAGTGGAGCACCGGGCGTCCGTTGGACTACACAGACCTCGTGGCAACGTGGACTGCCAACAACGGTAAGGATCCGGCCTACGAGGCGTCCAGCACCGCTGGCTGGGACAAGGTCGAGTCCGTCGTCCGCGGCGAGAACGACCAGCAAGTCATCCTGACCTTTGCCGAGAAGTTCGGTGACTGGCGGTCGTTGTACGAGCCTCTGATGCCGGCTGAGTCCATGGCCAGTGTCGACGCATTCAACACCGGATCTGTGAGCACGATGCCGGCCACCGCAGGGCCGTTCCGTATCCGGACCATCGAGCCCGGTGGCAAGCGCATTGTCGCTGAACGCAACCCGGACTGGTGGGGTGAAAATCCCGCAGTGCTCGACACCATCACGTACCTGCCACTCGATTCGACAGCGTCCGTCGGCGCGTTGCAGAGCGGCGAGATCGACTACTACGAACTGGGCAGCAGCGCAGATGCATTCAAGGTTGCCCGCGGTATCCCGAACGTCGACCTGCGGCAGAGCCTCGGGTCCCAGTACCGCCACTTCGACTTCAACGGTGCTCCCGGACGCATCACGTCGGACAAGGCGGTCCGGTTGGCTCTGATGAAGGCGATCGACCGCGACTACCTGGCCACCTCGCAGCTGGGCCAGATCACCTCGAACCCGACGGTGCTGAACAGTCATATCTACGTCGACGGACAGAAGGGCTACCAGGCCAACAACGGAGACATCACGTTCGATCCGGAGAAGGCGAAGTCCGAACTCGACGCGGCCGGCTGGACGATGAACGGTGAGTTCCGCTCGAAGGACGGTCAGCAGCTCGATCTGCACGACATCATTCCGGCCGATACCCCGAATGCGACGCAGGAAGCGCAGATCATCCAGCAGAACCTCAAGGCTGTCGGTGCCAATCTCATCATCGATGCGGTGCCGTCGGACGACTTCTTCGAGAAGTACATCCTGGTGGGTGCCTTCGACGTCACCCACTTCACCTGGGAGGGAACGCCGTACACGTCCAGCAGTGACGGCATCTTCCGTTTGACGCCCGGCAGCACGCTGCAGAATTACGGCCAGGTCGGGTCCGAGGAGATCAACGGACTACTCGACAAGGCTGCGGGCGAGCTCGACGACGAAGCACGTATCGCCGACTACAACGAGGCGGACAAGGCGATCTGGGCCGAAGGCCACAGCCTGACGCTGTTCCAGCGTCCGTTCACCTACGCGACGAAGTCCAATCTCGCCAACTTCGGCGCTCCAGGATTCGGCGACATCGACATGTCGAAGGTCGGGTTCCTGAAATAGACAACGGGCTCGAATATCCGGTCGGTGTCGCGGCAATCACGCTGGTTGTCGCGGCATCGACCGCTGTCGTCACCCCGCTCGGCCTGGTGGTTGCGCTCGTCGTGCTTATCTGGACGGGTTGGTCGGTGGGCTCGGCCTTGTTGGCCGAACGATCCGCAGCACGCTCTGGGAACCGAATCGCTTTGCGTCGTGTTCGGTTTCAACACCGCATGCGTTCGCGCGGGTATGTGGAGGTTCAGGAGGGCGCCGGGCGGGCCTGGTATCCGGTGTACTTCCACACCGGTCTTCTCGGATTGGTCCCCGGCGCCGAAGCGAAGGTCGGTAGGTCGTTTCTCGGACACCGCGCTTTCGTCGTCGAACCGGGGATCGTTGCGTTGCCCTCCGGTCGGCGGCGATCGACCTTACCGCCGGGAACACCTCTCGATGCCCCGCGCCTCAACGACGCCGATCTGCGCAGGCGCAGCGCCAGATTCGGTTCGCTGCGTCGTCGGATCATGCTCGACGCCCCCGCAGCAGTGGCCGGCCCGTTCATCGGGCTGCTGTGGTTGATCGTCGACGGTGGGGGCTTTGCACAATTTCTGGCAGTAAGTCTGTTGGCAGCTGTCACCGCGATCTGGTGGTCGGCGATCGCCGGCAGCGACCCCAGTTGAGTCGCTGAGCAATTCGCGTGACGCGCGTTCGTAACTGCTGAGAAACACCCCTGATCCACGTTCGATATTCGGACAATTCAGGAGGCAGCATGGCGCAGTCGATGGCAGAGCACGCAGCGGAAACGATCAGCAAAGGAATCGGTCGACGCGGCTTCATTCGGGCGGTGGCAGCGATGAGCGCAGGGGCTGGTTTGGCAACTACAGCAGCGTGTTCGACGTCCTCGACCACTATCGCGGCAACAAGCTCATCGGCTCCGGTAGCGCCCGCGGGTGCCATTCTCAACCCAGGATCGGGCGACATCTCGGGGGACCACTACCTGAGCTCCGAGGTCGACAAGGTTCTGTGGGGCTACGTCCCGACCGTCGAGTCGGAGTCGGTATTGCAGATGAAGTCCGGCGAGACCGTGACCATCGATGCGCTCAGCCACGAGGGCATTCTCGAGGACCAGGGCCGCGATCCCGTCGAATTCTTCGGCGGCAAAGGCGTTTCGGAGTCCGACGTCCTCCAGGACGCCATCGACATTGCCAGCGGATACGACAGGACGGTACGCAACTTCGACGTCGACGGACCGCACGTCGTGACCGGTCCGGTGTTCGTGGAGGGCGCTCAGCGCGGAGACGTTCTCAAGATCGAGACACTCGAGGCCGTTCCGCGGGTGCCGTACGGCGTGGTGTCGAGCAGGCACGGCAAGGGCGCTCTGGCGGTCACAGCGTCCGGCGAGGCACCGGCGGGCATCGGCCTGGACGAGGTGATGCCGCCGATCGGAAGCGACGGCAGGAAATCGGGTGACCCGACGCAGTACGGCAACGTGTCCACGTTCACGGCCGTCGAGGACGGGCAGGGCGTAATGCGGTACGGCGATGCGGCCGTGCGCTTTCCGCTGCGCCCGTTCATGGGCATGATGGGCGTGGCGTTCGCCAGCGACCCAGGTCTGACATCCCCGAATGCCAACTCGATTCCCCCGACGCTCGGCGGCGGCAACATCGACGTCGGTCTGCTCGGCGTCGGCTCGACGTTCTACCTTCCCGTGTTCGCGGAGGGCGCGCTGTTCTACGTCGGCGATCCGCACATGGCGATGGGTGACGGTGAGGTAGCGCTCACCGCGATGGAGGGGTCTCTGCGCGGCACCTTCCGCCTTACGGTCTGCAAGGCGGGCAGCGGTGACGCGCCGTCCGTCGCGTACTCGTATCCCTTTGCCGAGAACGAGGACTCGTGGATTCCGATCGGCCTATCAGATCCGGACGGGGCCGTCGGCGGCCAGAGTTCGGACCTGAACGCAGCGATGCGTCGGGCTGTGGTCAATGCTCTCGACTTCTTGGAGACCGATCTCGGCATGGATCGAGCGACGGCGTATGCGTACCTCTCCGCTGCCGCGAACTTCACCGTCTCGCAGGTGGTCGACAAGACCGTCGGCGTGCACGGACAGATCTCGAAGGCGCACTTCGACCGGTAGTAGTGCGCCTGCGGCGCAGTGGTGCGGGTAAGTGCCTCTGCGGGCACATAATCACGCCACTGCGCGTAGCGCACCTCAGCGGTGCGCGGTAGCGATGAAGTGACGTGTTGCGGCGTCGACGATGTCTGCAGGTGCGATGTCGATTTCGTCGTTCAGCCAGGCGATCACGAGTTCGGCAAGTCCACCGATGAAGAGCAGACCGTTGATCTCGGACTGTGGTTGCGGCCAGGCCTTCTCGCCGTAGAGTTCGCGCGACTGTTCGGCCACCAGATGAGCGAAGCCGCGCAGGGACTTTCGTCGGTATTCGCGGAGGGAGTCGACGGCCAGCGATTCGATCATCGCAACCCGGCCCTTGCGGCGGTCCTCGGTCAGGACGCCGACGAACGCGGTCACCGCGTTGTGTACCTTCTCGTCGACGGTCCGGGCGGGGGAGTGCAGTGCATCCAGCGCTGCGGTCCGTATCTCGGCGGACACCGATTCCACGACCTGCTCGAGCAAGTCGTCTCTGCTGGTGAAGTTTTGGTAGAAGTAGCGCTCGGTGAGCTTGGCGTGTGCGCAGATCGCGGTCATGGTCGCACCCTTCGCTCCGGATGCCGCGAATACCTCGAGGCCGGCGTCGAGCAATCTCGCTCGGCGGTCGGCCGCGCGGTCGTCGGCGCTCATGCCGTTGTAGCGACGCGTCGTAGGGGGCATGGGTAGATCTTGACAGAGACCGTGACTGTGACGCAGACTACATCTTATCTGACATGACACCATGTCAGATTGACGGAGGTCGACAATGGCACGTGCTCTGGCTGCTCCACCCGCAGATTCAGTTCTCCAACCGGTGTTCGGCGATGGCGGTCTTCCTGTCGTCGGGCACACACTCGAGTACATTCGCGACCCTCTGAAGCTGCTCGGTAGTCGGTGGGACAAGTACGGCGAGGTCTCGTGGATGACAATGGCCGGGCAGAAGTGGATCACCGTTCTCGGCCCCGATGCGTGTCAGCAAGTACTGCAGAACGCGGACAAGGCGTTCGCCAACGGTGACGGCTGGTCGCTGTTGATCGGGCCGTTCTTCCACGGCGGGCTGATGCTGCTCGACTCCGAAGAGCATCTACGTCATCGACGAATCATGCAGCAGGCCTTCACTCGGGACCGGCTGACCAAGTCCGTCGCAGCGTTGAATCCAGTCACAGCAACGGGTTTGGACGCGTGGCAGCCGGGCCGCGACTTCCAGGTCTATCCGGCGCTCAAAGCGCTGACGCTGGACGTCGCGACGAGCATCTTCATGGGCGGTGCGGAGGGAACGACGCACGCCGACATTGCGGAGCTCAATGCGAGTTTCATTGCCTGCGTGCAGGCCGCCACGTCGATCGTGCGCTATCGGGTTCCGGGCACGCGGTGGAAGCGAGGTTTGGACGGCCGAGCGGTGCTCGACCAGTTCTTCCGCCGCTACCTCCCGGCCCGTCGAGCCACCGAGACCGACGACCTCTTCTCGGTGTTGTGCCACATCGAGGGTGACGACGGAGAGCACTTCTCCGACGACGAAGTGATCGACCACATGATCTTCCTGCTCATGGCTGCGCACGACACGTCGACGATCACGCTGTCGACGATGATGCAGTACCTCGGCCAGCATCCGGAGTGGCAGGACAAGTGCCGGGCCGAATGCGAGGCGCTGGGTACCGATTCCCCGTCGTTCGCGCAACTCGACGAGCTGACCAACGTCGATCTGGTGATGAAGGAGTGCTTGCGCCTGGTCTCGCCCACGCCGGTAGTGGCCCGCCGTGCCGTGAAAGACACGGAGGTGCAAGGCAAGTTCGTCCCCGCGGGAACGTATGCCTCTGTCGCGCCGCACTTCACGCATCACATGGAGCAGTACTGGCCCAACCCCGAGCAATTCGATCCCGGGCGGTTCGCCGCCGATCGCCGCGAGGACAAGGTGCACCGCTATGCGTGGGAGCCGTTCGGTGGTGGCGTCCACAAATGCATCGGCATGTTCTTCGCCGGGGCAGAGATCAAGACGATCATGCATCACTTGCTGCTGCGGTTCGACTGGACGGTCGACCCCGATTACGTTGCACCGCTGAACTTCACGTCGCTGCCCTTCCCGGAGGACGGGCAGCCCGTGCAGCTGAGACGGCGTTAGACCGATCCGGCGCGGTCGGTGAGCCAGCCGATGATGTCGGCGGTGACCTCGTCACGGTTGGTCTCGTTGAGGATTTCGTGGCGGGCACCGGGGTACAGGGTGACGGTCACATCGCTCATGCCGGCCTCGCGGTAGCGGGACGCCAGTGTCTCGATCAACTGACCGCCGCCGGCGAGTGGGTCGTCCGTTCCCGACGTGATGAGCAGGGGGAGGTCCGAGCGGATCTGCTCCAGGTTGTGGGGATCGGCGAGCTTCTCGGCCTCACCGAACAGCGCGGGCACCGTCGACTCCGGAAGATCGAAGCCGCACAGTGGATCTGCCACGTAGGCGTCCACCTCGGCCTCGTCACGCGAGAGCCACTCGTAACCGGTGCGGTGCTCGAAGGCGGCGTTGAACACGCTCAGGTCCCCGGCGGGGGCGTCGGCCATTCCGGCGGCGAGGACGTCGAGTGTCGTCGAGCCGGACAGCACCACACCCTCGTACAGATCTGATCGCTCGATCAGAACATGCTGGGTGGCAAAGGATCCCATGGAATGAGCGAACAAGAACAGAGGCAGGTCGGGGTAGTCGGTCAGCAGTGATTCGCCCAGTTGCTCGATGTCTGCCCACAGGCCGGCGAATGCGGCGGCCCCGAAATCGCCGGGGGTGTCCACGATCGACTGGCCATGGCCGCGGTGATCCGACGCGACGACGTGGAAGCCGGCGTCGTTCAGCGCGGCAGCGAAGCGTGCGTAACGACTGCCGTGCTCGGCGAGCCCGTGTGCGATCTGTACGACACCGCGAGCAGGATCGGCGGACGTCGCCCAGGTATAGGTGCTGATCTCGAGGTCGTCCTGCTTGGATACGAACGACGAAGCGTTGGCCACGGAAATCTCCTTGGTGCGGCGAGAGGGTCGAGACACGAACCTAACTCTTACGCCTCGTACATCGGAGCAAAATGCTCGACGACGGGGAACGGATCGTAGAAGTGATGCAGTAGCGCCTTCCACTGCTGATACTCGTCGGAACCACGAAAGCCGTCGGTGTGGTCTTCGAGTCGTTCCCACTCCACCAACAGCAGGTAGGTGTTCGGTTGCTCGATGCCCTGCGAGAGGGTCAGATTCACGAACCCCGGCATCGACGCGATGATCGATTTCGCGTCGGCGAACGCGGTTTCGAACTCGTCGGTTCGGTGGGGGATGACATGCAGCAGGGCGTGTTCGATGATCATCGAGACAGTATGACCGCAGCAGAGCGATGCTCCCCGAGCAACTGCCCGGGGAGCATCGGCGAGTACGGCTACTTGGCGGAGACTCGGACGAGCTTCTTGTTCACGAATTCGTCCATGCCCCACGGTCCCAGCTCGCGGCCGACGCCGGAGCGCTTCACACCGCCGAACGGCAGGCCAGGCAGTGTGGTGCCGTGCTCGTTGACGAAGGCCATGCCCACCTCGAGGCGTTCTGCTACGTCCCGGGCCTTGTCGAGGTCTGCGCTCCACACCGACCCACTCAGTCCGTAGGGGGAGGAGTTCGCCAATTCGATTGCCTCGTCGGCGTTCTGGACCTTGTAGATGACGCCTGCGGGGCCGAACAGTTCCTCGGTGTAGGCCCGCATGTCCGGCGTGACGTCGGTCAGCAGGGTCGGCTGCACGTACGCACCCGGTCCGTCGATCTTCTTGCCACCGGTGAGCAGTGTCGCGCCCTTGGACACCGCGTCGTCGATCTGCTCGATCAACGTGTCGGCAGCGGTCTGCGACGACAGGGGACCGAGGGTGGTGTTGGCATCCAATGGATCGCCGGTTTGCACAGCCTCGAAGGAGGTGACCAGTTTGGCGACGAATTCGTCGTAGACGTCCTCGGCGACGAGTATGCGCTTGGCGGCATTACAGGCTTGGCCTGCGTTGGACAGGCGCGCGCGGGTTGCGGATTCGACGGTGGCGTCCATGTCCGCGGAGTCGAGCAGGATGAACACATCCGAACCACCGAGCTCGAGCACGACCTTCTTGAGGTTGCGCCCGGCCGTCTCGGCTACGGACGTTCCGGCCCGCTCACTTCCGGTGAGCGAGACGCCCTGCACGCGGGCGTCGGCGATCATGTCGGCGATCTGCTCGTTGGTCGCGAAGATGTTGATGTACGCGTCTTCGGGCAACCCGGCCTGCCGGAAGATCTCTTCCATCAGCAATGCCGATTGCGGGCAGTTCGGTGCATGCTTGAGCAGAATCGTGTTGCCCACCATCAGGTTCGGGCCGGCAAATCGGGCTACCTGGTAGTACGGGAAGTTCCACGGCATGACGCCGACGAGCGCGCCCACGGGCTTGCGCTGCAGCACACTGATTTCCGCTCCGGGCACGTCGAGTGTCTCGTCCTCGAGAAAGCGGGGGCCGTTGTCGGCATAGTAACGGTAGATGTTCGAGGACAGTTCGACCTCGCCCTGAGACTCGGTCAGTGGCTTGCCCATCTCGAGCGAGATGGTGCGGGCCAGTTCGTCGGCGCGCTCGACATACAGGTCGGCGACCTTGTGCAGGATGTCTGCGCGATGCTCGGGTGAGGTCTTGCGCCACGTCTGGAAACCGGCGTGCGCATCCGCGAGGGCGCGCTCGATGCCGGCCGAGTCGAGAGTTTCGAATTCCTTGACGGTTGTGCCGTCGGCAGGATTGACAGTCTTGTAGGTCGTCATACTCGGTTCAACGGACGGCGAGGCCGATGTTGTTCCTAATCGGGCAAATCGGATGGCCCGACGGTGGTCAGGGGCGGGACCGAGCACGGTCTCGAAATCCATTGAGCGCCCTACTGGTCGGTAACTTGGATGCGCAGATGGAGTGATACCCCACTGCCCCCCACAGCGGCGAGAACGAAGATTAAAGTTGAGGACGAACGCATCCAAAAGACGACGTCGAAACTGAGGCAAAGGCGAAACATGACAGCGAAGAAGCCGACCATCATCTATACCCTGACCGATGAGGCGCCGATGCTGGCGACTCACGCGTTTCTGCCGGTCATACGTTCTTTCGCCAGCGCGGCCGGCATCGACGTCGAGTCCAGTGACATCTCGGTTGCGAACCGCATCCTCGCCGAGTTCCCCGATTACCTCAACGAAGACCAGCGAGTGACCGACAACCTCGCCGAGCTGGGCAAGCTCACGCAGCTGCCCGACACCAACATCATCAAGCTTCCCAACATCAGTGCCTCCGTTCCGCAGTTGCTGACCGCGATCAAGGAACTGCAGGACAAGGGCTACGCGATCCCCGACTTCCCCGGGAACCCGAAGACCGACGAAGAGCGCGAAATCCGCGACCGCTACACCAAGTGCCTCGGCAGTGCGGTCAACCCCGTTCTGCGCGAGGGCAATTCGGATCGCCGCGCACCCAAGGCCGTCAAGGAATTCGCGCGCAAGCACCCGCACAGCATGGGTGAATGGTCGCCGGCGTCGCGCACCCACGTTGCGCACATGCGCCACGGCGACTTCTACCACGGCGAGAAGTCGATGACCGTCGAGGGCGACCGCGAGGTCAAGATGGAGCTGCTGACCGAGGGCGGCGAGACCATCGTCCTCAAGGAGAAGGTGTCGCTCACCGACGGCGACGTCATCGACAGCATGTTCATGAGCAAGAAGGCGCTCATCGAGTTCTACGAGGAGCAGATGGAGGACGCCTACAAGACGGGCATCATGTTCTCCCTGCATGTCAAGGCCACGATGATGCGGGTCTCGCACCCCATCGTCTTCGGGCACGCCGTCAAGGTCTTCTACAAGGACGCGTTCGCCAAGCACGGCGACCTGTTCGAGGAGCTCGGCGTCAACGTCAACAACGGCCTCTCGGACCTCTACAGCAAGATCGAGGCACTCCCCAGCGCGCAGCGCGAGGAGATCATCGACGACCTGCACAAGTGCCACGAGACTCGTCCGGAGCTGGCGATGGTCGACTCCGCACGCGGAATCTCGAACTTCCATTCGCCCAGCGACGTCATCGTCGACGCGTCGATGCCTGCGATGATCCGCAGCGGCGGCAAGATGTGGGGCGCGGACGGTCGGCCGAAGGACACCAAGGCCGTCAGCCCGGAGTCGACCTTCTTCCGCATCTACCAGGAAATGATCAACTTCTGTAAGACCAACGGACAGTTCGATCCGACGACGATGGGCACAGTTCCCAACGTCGGCCTGATGGCGCAGAAGGCCGAGGAGTACGGCTCGCACGACAAGACGTTCGAGGTCCCTGCCGGTGGCGTCGCGAACATCACCGACCTGGCGACGGGCGAGGTTCTGCTGACGCAGGACGTCGAAGAGGGTGACATCTGGCGTCTGTGCATCGTCAAGGACGCGCCGATCCGCGATTGGGTTGCCTTGGCAGTGCGACGCACCCGTGAGTCCGGAATGCCGGTCGTCTTCTGGCTCGACCCGTACCGCCCGCACGAGAACGAGCTCATCGGCAAGGTACGCAAGTACCTGAAGGATCACGAGACCGAGGGCCTCGACATCCAGATCATGTCGCAGGTACGGGCGATCCGCTACACGATGGAACGTCTCATCCGCGGGCTCGACACCATCTCCGCGACCGGCAACATTCTGCGTGACTACCTCACCGACCTGTTCCCGATCCTCGAACTCGGCACCAGCGCGAAGATGCTCTCCATCGTTCCGCTGATGGCCGGCGGTGGACTCTACGAGACGGGTGCGGGCGGCTCGGCCCCCAAGCACGTCAAGCAGCTCATCGAGGAGAACCACCTTCGCTGGGATTCGCTGGGTGAATTCCTGGCTCTCGCAGTCAGCCTCGAGGACCTGGGAACCAAGACCGGTGACGTCAAGGCGACCATCCTCGCCAACGCACTCGACTCGGCCACCGGCAAGCTGCTCGAAAACAGCAAAGGGCCGTCGCGCTCGACCGGTGAACTCGACAACCGTGGCAGCCAGTTCTACCTCGCCCTCTACTGGGCACAGGAACTCGCCGAGCAGACCGAGGACACCGAGCTGGCCAAGCACTTCGCAGCTCTGGCAAAGACCCTCGCGGAGAACGAAGAGAAGATCGTCGGCGAGCTCAACGCGGTACAGGGCAACCCGGTCGACATCGGTGGGTACTACTACCCGGACCCCGAAGCCACCGCCGCAGTGATGCGTCCGTCCTCGACGTTCAACGAGGCACTGGAGTCGGCGAAGCAGTAGTACTTCTGCCTGCTTCACCACCCCCCTTCGGGATGAATGGCCCATTCACGCGCTCAGACGTTGTGAATGGGCCATTCATTCGTTCGGGGGCAACAACTTTCGGACTTAGCAGCAGCCGCCAGCCGTCCGGGGTCTACAGTTCGCCCCCGGTTGGGATCAATGCGACATTCACGCGTTCAGACGTTGTGAATGGGACATTCATGCGCTCGCGTGGCCGGTCTCCGCACTCGGAAGTGCCGGCAGCGCCACCGGATACAACTGAAAGCTTCCGCTCATTCCCTTGAGTTCGACGTCGCGGGGCGTCCCCAGAGTCAGGCCGTCCGCCCTGGCGATGGCGTTACGCACCGGCTCGCTGACAAGAATTTCTCCGCCCTCGGCTTGGTTCGCCACTCTCGCCGCCATGGCCACGTTGAGTCCGAACAGGTCGTCGCCTCGACGCACCGAGCTGCCGACGTGCACGCCCATGCGCACGCGGATGCGGTCCCACCGATCTGGGTTCTTCAGCAGAGCTTCTTGGACTTCCACTCCGCAGCGCACGGCCTCGGCCGGGTCGGAGAAGGCGATCATGTAACCGTCGCCCTGGCTCTTGACCACGTGTCCGCCGTGGTCGTCGACGTGTTTGCGGATCAGCTTGTTGTGCTTCTCGAGCAGTTTCACCCAACCGCGGTCGCCCAGTTCTTCGTTGCGGGCGGTGGACCCTTCGATGTCGGAGAACATGACCACGATGTCGCCGTCGGCGGTCATGCGTGCCAGGTCGGGGCGTTCGACCTTGGCCCAGCCCGCGAGGTCTTCGACGGAGTTGCGGACGGTCGCGCCGAATCCCTTGTTGATGAGTAGGTCCGTGGTGTGGAAGGCGGTTCTGATCGCGAAGGGCACCAGGCCACGTCGCTTACGGCGTTGCTGCGATTCGAGAGCGCGGTCGAGTGCTCGGCGCGTGTGCTTCAACTTTCGTCGAGACACGATGAGAACCACACCGAGCGCGATAATGGCGGCGAGCTCGACTCCGGCAACTATCCACAGGATCACGTTGCTCATCCTCGCCTGTCGGCGGTGTCCGTGGTTGCACAACCCACCGCGAACTGCTTCCGATAGGCCGTCGGCGTGACGGCGAACGCCGAGTGGAAGTTCTGACGCAGGGTGACGGCGCTGCCGAATCCGCACGAGGCAGCGATGGTCTCGATACTGTGGCCGGTCGTTTCGAGTTGGCTGCGGGCGGCGTCGAGCCGCTGGTCGAGTATCCAGCGCGCGGGCGTGGTTCCCGTCGCATACTGAAATTGCCGGATGAAGCTGCGCCGGCTCATGCGTGCCCGCTCGGCAAGGCGCTCGATCGGCAGGGGCTCGGCCAGTCGCTCCAGCGCCCAGCTCTGGACGTCGGCGATCGCGGAGTCCTCGGATGCCTCGATCACCGGCCGTTCGATGTATTGCGCCTGACCGCCGTCTCGATGCGGTGCGACGACGAGGCTGCGTGCCACCCGCGTTGCTGCTGCCGCGCCGAGGTGTTTGCGGACTATGTGCAGGCAGGAATCGATCGACGACGCCGTGCCCGCGGAGGTCATGACGTCACCGTGGTCGATGTAGAGCACGGACTCGTCGAGGCCGATCTGCGAATTGCGATCGCGCAGTTCTGTCATCTTGGACCAATGGGTGACGGCGGGACGTCCGGCGAGCAGTCCGGTGTCGGCGACGGCGAACGACCCCAGACACAATCCCGCGATTTGGGCTCCCCGTCGGTGAGCGCCTCGAAGAGCGGTGGACAGGTGAGTGCCGATGTGTGGCAACGACTCCGGCCACGACGTCACGATCACGATGTCGGCCCAATCGGCGATGTCGGGGCCTTCGATCTCGCCGACGGGGAAGCCCTCCTCGGTGCGGATCGACCCTGGCTCGTCGGACCACACCCGCGTCTCCCAGTCGGGGGCCAGCCCGAGGCGCGTCACCTCGCCGAACACCATCAACGGCGCGGCGAGGTGGAACATGGTGATGCCGTCGAACACGTACAGCGCGATGCGCATGAATCTCCGATCGACGAATTGGCGCAATTTCATCGAAAGTATGCATCCGTGCCACTCGTGAACGCAAGGTCGGTGCCGAAGTATGGGTATCGACCGAATACGCCACCTGAAGGAGAACGTTCATGACTGCACCGCGTAGAGCCCTCATCGTCATCGATGTACAGCAGGAATACTTCGAGGGAGTTCTGAAGATTCAGTACCCGCCTCGCGACGAGTCGCTGGCCAACATCGTTCGTACCATCGAAGCGGCTGTGGCGCAGGATGTTCCGGTGGCCATCGTGCAGCACGAGATGCCCGAGGGCTCGCCTGCTTTCGTCAAGGGAACCCCGACGTACGAACTGCATCCCGACATTCAGGCCGTCGTGCAGCCATCCTTCGAGCGGGTCGAGAAGCAGTACAGCAGCGTCTTCGCTGGCACCGACGTGGCGAAGTGGTTGCAGGGCAACAATGTCGACACCGTCACGATCGTCGGATACATGACCAACAACTGCGATCTCGCCACCAGCGCCGACGCCGAAGCGCTGGACCTGGCCGTCGAGATTCTGTCCGACGCCACCGGCGCGATCAACCTCTCGAACGAGGCGGGGACAGTCTCAGCCGAACAACTCCACAAGGCGCTGATGGTGCTTTACCAGTCCAATTTCGCAGCGGTGGCGACGACCGACCAGTGGATCGACGCGGTCAAGAACGGAAACGGGCTCACGGCAAACAATCTGGTGGTCTCGGCTGCGCAAGGCAATGACGCGGTTGGTACCGCCTGAGTCCACGACAGGCGGTCTCATTTCCATCAGATCGGGTGTCCGTCGTCAGTCGATTATCTTCGCCGCCCGAGCTGCACGTATCCACTCCGGGAATTCGCTGAGGATTCGTTCGTACAGCTCGGCGTCGGAGACTTTGTCGATGTCGTCGAGCGCGAAGAACCCGGCGTTGTCGATGAGCCGGCCTTCCATGGTGTCCAGCCTTTCGAGAACGCCGTAGTTCGCTTTGCCGACACCGATGAACTGCCAAAAGATGGGCGCGCTCGACGCCGTCCGCATGAAGCTCGCGATCGGCCCGCGTTTGGTGAAGCCACCGTCGGTGAAGAACAGCACCAACGTGGGCTGACGAGAGACGACCGTGGACAGGATCTGATTCATGATCGGCAGTTCGTCGTTGGTTCCGCCGATCGACGAGTAGTCGATGCCGCCATGGTGGCCGTACAGGTGGAGGTAGGTGTCGGCCCAGGAATCTGTGTCGGCGACGGTGATGACTGGCAGCTGCGCGTACCACGAGCCGTAAAGGTAGGGTTCGAGCTCGCCGTCGTCGTCGAGCTGGGTTGCAACCGGAACCATTCGTTCGACAACTCTGTGCACTACGCGCGTCGAGTACTGCTTACTCATGCTGCCGGTTTTGTCGATGACAAGAATGATCCGAGCCCGCAGTCCCACAGCATCTTTCGTCAGCAACACCTTGTGTACATGTTTCTTGCGGAGATCGAGCTTCTCGCGTTTGACCATCGAGAGCTGTTCCTCGCCCGCTACGGAACGCACTGTCAGGGTATCGGTGTCCTCGACGTCGACCCCGTGTTCGCGGACGAGATCGGCAAAGCCCGCGTCCCAGCCGGCGCTCACGTTGCGCACCTTCCAGTCGTCGCCGCGGCGATAGATTTCGACCAGAACTGCTGCAGTTTCCGTCGTCAAACCCGATGCTGGACTGACGATGTCGCTCGACCTGACGGTCATTCCGGCGCGAGTCGACAGTGCGCTGTCCGATGCAACCGCAACGACGATGGCCTCGACATCGGTGGGCACGAGACGCAGGTCGATGCTCAACGACCGCGTCGATGACAGCCGGACCGCGCCCTCGGGCGACGATGGCTGATTGAAGAACACGAAGTCGTCGTCGTTGCGTACTTTTCGACCCGTGTTCACCTGGAACGCAAGTAGGTCGACACCGTTGGCATCGTCGACGATGACCTCGAACGCTCGTGCCTCGATCAGGGCATTCCCGCCTCGTATCAGGGTCGTCATAGTGTCCTTTCGGTGTCGCTGGAACACATCAGGCCAGACTAGTGGCGGCACGAAATGGTTCACGAGCTGGTGCGAAAGCCGCCGCCTGAATGAATGTCAGACCGGCGTCGCCGGCGAGTGGGAGATCCCAACGTGCTGCCATCCACACCAGGTGGGTTGGCAGTTGACCCAGCGCAGGGCAACGACGCTGTCGCCCAGTTTGTCATTACGATGGCGAGTGTGACGGCACGCGCGATAACGGACCAGACGCTCGGCGCATGGGTGATCAAGTGCAATCCGCACAAGACCGACCTCGCACCAATGGTCGAAGCCGGACGTGCGCACGAGAATTGGTGCGTCGCGAACAACTATCGAACTCGTCTGATGGCACCTGGGCAGCCGGTGTTGTTCTGGGTCAGCAGCCACCCGCGGCGCGGGATCTGGGGTGCGGGTCGGTTGACCGGCACCCCGGTCCCCGGCCCCCAGTGGAAGGTCTCGACGAACATCACGCTGTTCGATGAGCCGATCCTCGCGTCGGATCTGCAGGCCGTTGCGGAACTGTCGACGCTCGAGGTGTTCCGGTCGCCGCAGCAGTCCAATCCCTCATGGGTCGACGCGTCCGCGTGGGCAGTGATCCGACAGATGCTGCCTCTCGAATGATGTGATGGCGCTATGACACCGGAGGAAGAACCGACACTGCACGGAGTGCTCGATGTCGGGGACGGACAGAGCGTCTACTGGGAGCAATGGGGTCCGTCCGACGGCGTCCCGGCGGTCTACTTGCACGGCGGACCGGGCGGGACCCTGAACTCCAGTCAGTTTCGTCGTCACTTCGACCTGTCCCGTGTTCGAGCTATCGGATTCGAGCAGCGCGGGTGCGGCCGGTCGACCCCGCACGCGTCGGATCCCTCGACGTCGTTGGCTACCAACACCACTGCGCATCTGATTGCCGATATCGAAGCGCTGCGTGTGCACCTCGGCGCCGAGGCGTGGATCGTCAACGGCGCGTCCTGGGGATCCACTCTTGCTCTTGCCTATGCTCTCGCGCATCCGACAAGGGTTCTCGGCATGGTGCTCGTTGCTGTCACGACGACAGGTAGGGCTGAGGTCGACTGGATTACGGAGGGGGTCGGCGCGGTCTTCCCGGAGGCGTGGGATCGTTTCGCCACATTTGCCGAGCAGGCCGGAGTCGGCTATCGACGCGGTGAGGGCCGAATCGTCGACGCGTACAACCGCCTGTTCAATTCGAACGATCTGACGTTGCGAGACAGCGCATCTCGGGAATGGGCGCTGTGGGAGGACATCCACATCTCGATCGGTACCGATGGCGTTCGGCGCAATCCGCGATGGGATGACGACCGGTTCCGACTGGCCTTCGTGCGGCTGGCCGCGCACTACTGGTCGCACGACGGGTTCTGCGATCCACCCTTGCTCGATCGTGCCGACGGTCTGCGAGATGTTCCGGGCGTCCTGATCCATGGCCGAAAGGATGTTTCCGGACCCGCTGTCACGCCGTGGCATCTACACCGACGTTGGCCCGGGTCGACACTCGTCATCGATGAGGGCGACGGGCACGGGGGACTGTCCATGGCGGCGCGATGGGACGCTGCGAACGAGGAATTGACCAAGCGGGCCCTGCAGAGGCCGAATGGTGCATGATCGAAGGGTGACTTCTTTCCCGATCGTTGATCTGACTCCCGACGAGCTGCTGACTACGACGCGAACCGTGCGTAAGCGTCTGGACCTGACGCGGCCGGTGCCAATGGAGCTGATCAAGGAATGTCTCGAGATCGCGCTGCAGGCCCCGTCCGGCTCGAACAAGCAGGGGTGGCAGTGGATCGTCGTCACCGATCCTGATCTTCGTGCCCGCATCGGTGCGATCTACGGCGAACTGTTCGCCGAGTACCAGGCATCGAAGCAATCCGCTTCGGCCTTGTTCGCGGACGATCCCGAACGCGCATCGGTTCAGAAGCGCGTCGGCGACAGTGCCGGTTGGCTCGGCGAGCACATGGGTGAAGTTCCCGTGCTGCTGATTCCGTGCATCAAGGCAGGGAAGACGCTTCCATCCGGCAATCAGGCCGGTTTATGGGGCTCGTTGTTGCCTGCGGTGTGGAACTACGCGCTGGCTGCTCGGGCGCGTGGACTCGGAACAGCGTGGACGACAATCCATCTCGCGAAGGAAGCCGAGATCTCCGAACTGCTCGGCATTCCCGAAGGCTTCCATCAAGGCGCACTGATTCCGACTGCCTACTACACGGGGGAGACCTTCAAGGTCGCGCCCAGGGATCCGATCGAGACAGTGCTGCACGTCGATCGGTGGTAGTCGGCCCGGCTAGGTGCGCAGGTAGGCCACCACCGCCATCACGCGTCGGCTCATACCAGTCGAGTTCGCCAATCCGAGTTTGTCGAACACGGCGTTGATGTGTTTCTCGACCGAGCTCACCGAAATGAACAGACCAGCGGCGATTCTGGCGTTCGTGAGACCTTGCGCCATCAGCTCGAGCACATCGCGCTCGCGCGGCGTCAGTCGTTCGAGGGGATTGGATCGGGTGGTGCGAGACAACAGCTGGCGCACCACCTCCGGGTCGAAGGCAGTCCCGCCGCCGGCAACTCTGTCGAGGGCGTCCAGGAACTCGTCGACCTGCGCGACTCGGTCCTTCAGCAGGTACCCGACCTTGCCTCCTGGCCCACTGATCAGCTCTGCCGCGTAGCGGTTTTCGACGTACTGGGAGAGCACGAGCACTGCCACCTCCGGCCATCGACTGCGAATGGTCAATGCTGCCCGCAGCCCCTCGTCGCTGTTGCCTGGAGGCATCCGAACGTCGGTGACGACGATGTCGGGATGATCCAGTTCCACGGCAGCCAGGAGCGCGTCGGCGTCGCCCACGGACGCGACCACGTCATGGCCTTCGTCGACCAGCAGACGGACCAGGCCCTCACGCAGCAACGTCGAGTCCTCCGCGACGATCACGCGCATGGGATGCTCGCAGTCACAACGGTCGGGCCGCCGACCGGGCTGTCCACGGTGAGGGTGCCATCCATGGCAGCGACGCGGCGGGCCAGTCCGGACAATCCGGTGCCGGACGGATCGGCACCACCGGACCCGTCGTCGGTGATGGTTGCCAGTACGCGATCGAACTTTTGTTGAGTGACGTCGACCTCCAACGATCTCGGGGAGGCATGCTTGGCTGCGTTGGTCACCGCCTCCGAGATGACGAAGTAGACGGCTGTTTCCACAGCGGGGCGCAACCTCTCTGTCAGTTCGTACGAGAGTCGAACGGGCACACCGGACCGCTCGGCCAGCGCCTCGAGAGCTGGACGCAGGCCGTCCTTGTCGAGTGCGATCGGATACACCCGGTTGGCAACCTCGCGCAGCTCGTCCATCGCTCCCTGCGAGGCGACCTGGGCTTGGCGGAGGAGTTCGTGCACCTTGTCGGGATCTTCAGCGCGGCGAGCCCGGCCGACGAGCATTCCCAAAGCAACCAGGTGCTGTTGCACGCCGTCGTGCAGGTCACGCTCGATGCGTCGGCGTTCGTCGTCGATAGCGTCCACGACATGATCGCGGGTGCTCGTCAGCTCGGCAACCCGGTGGTGCAGCAACCGATCCGACTGCCGGCCGAGTACCTGGATGACGAACCAGCGATCGAGAGATCCCACCCCCGCCACTCCGACTGCCGCGACGAAAATCAGCAGGACTCCGGGTAGTGCGGCTGTGGCGATGAGTCCGCCGTCGACGCGGTTCGAGTCCTCGATCAAGCCCCAGTTGCCGCTGACAGTCCATGCCGAGACCATCGATCCGGCGACGACGAGACACAGCGTCAGGAGGAGAATCACGCCGAGCCCGAGCAGCCCGATAGGCCAACGAATTCCGAGATACCAGCGGCAGCGACGAGGGGCCGCCGCATCCGTGGAGAACGCGCCGTGAAAGCGTGTGATCCGCCGGATCTCGAAGTCGGACAGCATCAATGCAGTCTCGTCTACGGCCGTCCGTATTGGGTCTCCCCACCGGCCGAGGAGACGCACCAGTGCTAGGGCGAGTAAAGCCGCCACGGAGAACAACAGAGCCGCGATCGCGGTGAAGATTCCGAGCAGAACTCCGGAAAGTGCCGTGAGCCAGCGCCGTAGAAGTGAGCCGATCGACGCGCGATCAGCCTGCTCGGGTGAGTAGACGTCACGGTTGGCCAGCACACGAGCAGCGTATCCGAGCAAGTGGCCGCTGACACTGCGGTAAACCACACACATCCGTGCAGATAGCCCCGCGGCAGGCGACGGTTTTCCTCGATGTCCCGCATCCACATAGTTCGTAGCGTTTTCCGTGTCCTTCACGACCGGAAACATAGACGAACAAGGGAATTGCCATGTCCAACATATTGATTGCTACAGCAGCAGAAACCAGCACTCTCGACGGACTGGCCGGGTGGGCGGTCGGCGTCATGGATGCCCTTGGCGGCCCCGGCGCAGCGGTCGTCGTCGGTGCCGACAATCTGTTCCCGCCGATCCCGAGCGAACTCGTTCTCCCACTTGCCGGGTTCTCGGCCAGTCAGGGAGCGTTCTCTTTCGGTGCTGCGCTCTTCTGGACGACGCTCGGCTCGGTACTGGGTGCGGTCATCGTCTACGCGGTGGGTGCGCTCATCGGACGCGAGCGCACACGGGCATTGGTAGCGCGAATTCCCCTGATCAAGGCCAGCGACTTCGACCGCTCGGAGGCATGGTTCGCCAAGCACGGCTCGAAGGCAGTTCTGCTCGGCCGAATGATCCCGCTCTTTCGTAGCTTCATCTCCCTGCCGGCCGGGATCGAGCGGATGGGAATGGCGAAGTTCCTTCTACTCACCACCATTGGGAGTCTCATCTGGAACACCATTTTCGTCACCGCGGGATACAAGCTCGGCGAGAACTGGCACCTGGTCGACTCGTACGCCGAGATCCTGCAGAAAATCGTTATCGTGACGGTCGCCATTGCCTTCGTCGCCTTCGTGGCCCTGCGGTTGCGGTCTCGCCGCCAGGCCGGTGTATGACGACGCCGGCCCCGGCGACCTGACATGCACCTATCGGGGCAGCCCCATTTTGTACTGCAAGGCGTAGGCCAGCTTGCCGGGCTTGTCGGCCGAGTACGGTGCCGAGAGCTTGCCGAACTCACCCTTGGTGGCTGCTTTGCCGTCGTTCCATGCGCCCAGTGCGCCGAGTTCCGCTGCGGTGCGGCCGCTGTCGATGACTGTGTCTTTCGGGGCCGCCACCTGAGCGCGCGAGAGCGATTCGACGGTGCTCAGGTAGCTCGCCAGGTTGTTGCTGTCCCAGCCGCTGATGTCGACGGCTCCGGAGTCGCGAACCCATGCGCCCCAATAGAACTCCTGGAAGGGGATAGTGCCGGGGCTGAAGCCGATGTCGCGGGCGAAGTACATCAGGCTGCGGTACTTGTCGTTCTGGAACTTGGCGAGGCCGACTCCCGACGGAAGCTGCTCCACCGGAACCTCGTTGCCGTCGACGTCGTAGTTCCACACCCACTTCTCGGCTTCCATCCGAGCCCAGAAGTCGGTAGGGCTCAGATCGCTGAGATTGGCGACCACCCGCAGACGAAGGTGCAGATTCGGCCCACCGTCGGCTGTTTCGTAGAACGAGGTCAGCGTGTGGTGTCCGTCGGTCAGGTATGGCACGCCGCCCGGCCCGATGACGACGGTCTTCATGGGCGCGATGGTGTCGGGCGTTTCCTGCCCGACGGGGACTGTGCAGGTGAACGACGACGGATTGTCCAGTCGCGCACCAGGCGATGCCGAGGCGGCCTCCTCCTGGCCGTTGGCCTCGCACCAGTCGTCGAACTTCTTGTTGATCTCGTCTTTGCCGAGCGTGTAGCGACCGAGCTTGTAGTACACCTCGTCGTACCCGAGTGAGGGTTGCGTCGCGCGGACATCACCGATCGGCAGATCGAGAAGCGCACCGGCTTCGGCACATTGGTAACCGAGGCCAGACGACGATCCACTGGGGAGCAGGTCCGCAACCTGACACAGCGGCGACGCCGTCCGTGCCGGCGCGGCAGTGGCGACGCCGCCCATCGACGTGGAGACGACAGAGATCAGTGCGAGGATGCCCAGTAGAGCAGCTCTGCGACGCGATGCCATTCGTGAAACTCCCAGGGTTCGGAAAGTGAAGTTTTCCGAGACTGTCGCACCGCGGTCACCGGCCGGTGTCGGGGAACCGACGCGGAGGTGAACGTCGCATGATGTGCGTCAGCGATCCTCGCGCAACATCGCGTACGCGAGGGTGTCGGTCCATTCGCCCTTGCACCACCAGTTCTGGTGCGGCCCCACTCGTACTCGTGATCATGTCGGATGCTTCGTATAAATTCCTCTGCGACAGCTACGCGAACGGGGAGTACGCAGTGAACATTGATCTGGATGAGGAGGAGCGTCGGGCAATTACGCAAGCGCACGACGACAACGTGGCGATTCTAGGAATGACGGCTCTCGATCCGGCGGGTGTACTGTCGCACGCTGCCGATTCCCTCGCCGAGTTGCGCACATCCGTCAAGGGTGAGTGTCGCAAAGTCTTTGCAATTGGGCGAGAGTTGCGGTTCGTCCTTTGCATACAGCAACAAGGACGAGTCGGTGCAGTCGATGCAAGAATCGATGCCCGCACTGCGTTGGACATCGATCGGTTCCTGAATCGCCGATACGGTAGAACGTTGATTCAACATGTGAAATCGGGCCATGAGATCACCGTGGACGGTTCCATCAAGATGGACCACAGCAATGGGCGGGTGTATGTGGCCGTAGTTAGAGTCGGTCCTCACTATGCGAAAGTCGGAAGTCTGTCACGCCTACAAGAACTTCGCCGCGCGGAGTTGGCTAGATGTGGCGTGGACCCTTCCCGGCTAGCGGACGATTTCGAGCATCACCTTGCGTATTCGCCAGCTATGCCGTGGCCACAAAAACTGAAAAAGATTGTTGTTATATCGCCGCGCGGCTCTCAGGGCGCTAACGACTTGCTCGGCCAGCTCCAAAAAAGCAGGGCTTTCACCTGTGTCGAAGACCGGGGTGTCACGTTCCAGGGGCGCGGCGCGGCCGACTCGATCGTCAATGCTCTGGCAAGGCACTCCGCCTCGGACGCTGATATTGTTGTCTTGGCTCGGGGTGGGGGTAGAATCGAGACGTTGTCTCCCTTCGACGAGTTCGAAGTCGCTAAAGCGATTGTTGAATCGGAGACGCCAGTCTTTACCGCAATTGGTCACAAAGACGACATGACGTTGGCCGATAGGGCAGCTGCCGCCTCGTTCGACGTTCCGGCTTCTGCTGGGAAAGCGCTGTGCGCGAGGCCCTTCAAGGTTGATGAGCAGAATTTGAAGAAAGCCAAGCGTGCAACGGTGGTCGCTAATGCCATCAAGCCCAAGGCTGATGTAGTCGAAGGTGCTGTTTATCGTGAGCTTGTCCAACGCTGTGCGCACCTAAATACCGCTTTGGCGCAGGTTCAACGCGAATACTCGAATTGTTTGAATATGTATCACGTACAGCTTCATCGTAATGGGTTCCAGCGGATCCAATTGCGCAGCAGGGCAATCGCAAGTGCTCTGCTTGTCGCGTCTTTCGTTGGCGGATTCGCTCTCGCAGAGGGTTTTTGGGTTTCAACGTCTGGGTGGCTGGCCGTGGCATTCGGCGTAGCGATGTCGGTTTATATCGCAAAGGGTCCGGCAAGAGCGCTCAAGGTTCCATCTCGGCTCCACAACTCGACTCCGGACCTGTGGTACGCAGCTGCCGAAAAGGTCCGCACACCGCGTGAGTTCAGTCGGCTGTGGCCGTATTGGCCGAAGCCATAGCGTGGGCGTAGGTGGTCCGTTGAATGGTCTGATGTGGTCCGGCGTACGTTGGCACATCTTTCAGTGGTCGCGGACTTCTAAACCATACTCGAGTGCGTCAGCGATCCTCGCGCAACATCGCGTACACGAGGGTGTCGGTCCATTCGCCCTTGCACCACCAGTTCTGGCGGAAGTGCGCTTCCTGACGCATTCCGACCCGGGCGGCCAACCGGGCCGACGCGTCGTTGCGTCCGTCCATCTGCGCCGTGACTCGGTGGATCTGCGGCAGCGAGAACACGTGGTCGATCAAGCCGCGCACCGCCTCGGTCGCGTAACCACGACCGGCCACGGCAGGGGAAAACGTCCAGCCGAGTTCGACGAGTGCCGGCGAACCGTCCACGAGCCACGCCTCGACGTTGCCCACCACCGTGCCCTCGTGTTCGACGACCATGGCGAGCGCCTGAGTGTGTAATCCGGATCGCTTCATCCGTTTACCCACCGCTGCAACGGCGTCGGCGTGCGTCCAGGCCTCGTGCAGGAGATAGCGGCACACCTCGGGGTCGCTGTAGTACGCAAGAACCCTGTCTGCGTCGTCGGGTTCGTACAGACGAAGGGTCAGGCGCTCGGTGTGGATGGGCTCGACTGTCATATGCCCGATTCTGCCCGACCTAGATTCACGCTGATTCGAACCCTGGTCCCGTACCCCTCTCGTAACGGAGGGTGGTGAGTCGAAGCTGATCGTCATCAAGTGGAAGGCACGTGAACATGGTCGTGACGTCGTACGCCGCTCCCGCGGGACCTGTGGACACGCGGCACAGCGTCGTACCGAAGGTCGACCCGGTGCCTGTCTCAGCGAAAACTCCATTGTGGCAGCGATACCGATGGACCGTCCTGCGCGCCTTGTCGCCGATCGTCCTACTCGTTCTCTGGCAGATCGCCAGTGCTGCCGGAGTTCTCTCCGAACGTGTTCTCCCCGCACCGTCCCTGATCTTCGACGCGGGTCTGGAATTGCTGCGCAACGGTGAATTGGCGGATGCGCTGGCCATTTCGGGAACGAGAGTGGTTCAGGGGCTTGTGCTGGGCGGCCTGATCGGGGTGGCACTCGGGGCGCTCGTCGGACTGTCGAAGCTCGCCGAAGCAACCGTCGACCCGCCGTTGCAGATGCTGCGTGCACTCCCACACCTCGGATTGATCCCACTGTTCATCCTTTGGTTCGGGATCGGCGAGACTCCCAAGATTCTGCTCGTCGCTCTCGGAGTCGCATTTCCGTTGTACCTCAACACGTTCTCGGCCATCCGCCAGATCGATCGCGACTTTCTCGACACCGCAGTTGTCCTCGGTTTCTCGTGGCGACAACGATTCACAACGATCATTCTGCCGAGCATCGCGCCCCAATTGCTGGTGGGACTTCGGCAGTCGTTGGCCATTGCGTGGCTCTCGTTGATCGTGGCCGAGCAGATCAACGCCGAATCGGGGCTCGGCTACATCATCAACAACGCGCGGGACTTCCTACGGGTCGACACCATCATCTTCGGGCTCGTCGTCTACGCGCTGATGGGAATCGGCACCGACGGAATCGTACGAATCCTCGAAAAACGAGCCCTCCGTTACCGATTGGATGCGTGAGTCATGACTACGACGACTTCCGTCGCCACCCTGCACGGCATCGACAAGTTCTACGGATCCAGTCACGTGTTGAAGGGTGTCGACCTGTCCATCGAGCGCGGCGAAATCGTCTCGCTGGTCGGACGATCCGGCTCCGGTAAGTCGACCATCCTGCGTGTCCTGGCCGGACTGTCGACCGACCACACAGGGGAGCGACACGTCGCCGGACATCCTGCAGTCGCGTTCCAGGAACCACGCCTGTTCCCGTGGCGGTCTGTTCGCCAGAACGTCTCCTACGGTCTGAACATCGCAGGCGTCACCGGCAACGAAGCATTGACTGCTGCCGACGCGACCCTCGAAGAGGTGGGGCTGGCCGAGAAGCGAGACGCTTGGCCACTCACATTGTCCGGTGGGCAAGCTCAGCGCGCTGCGCTGGCGCGGGCGTTGGTGGGGGAGCCCGAACTGCTGCTCCTCGACGAACCGTTCGGCGCGCTCGACGCACTCACACGACTGACGATGCAGTCACTTCTGCTCGACCTGTGGGGACGGCACCGTTTCGGCATCCTCCTGGTCACGCACGATGTCGACGAGGCGATCGCGCTGGCCGACCGGGTTGTGGTGCTCGAGAACGGCGCAGTCTCGGACACCGTCACCGTCGATCTGCCCCGCCCCCGCGATCGCGGAACGCCGGGCTTTTCCCGCCTTCGCACCCATCTGCTCGGAGCTCTCGGAGTTCACTGACCGTCCAATTCGGCACCTGACAAGGATCTTTCACGCATGTCGTCACACGCTCGTCCTCGTTCTCTGCGCGCACTCGGTGTGCTCGCTGCCCTGTCCTTGACGGTCGTCGGACTCACCGGCTGCGTCTCGCGTGGTAGCGATACCACCAACACCCAAGCCCCGGAACTGGTCTCGAACGACCAACTCGCCACAGTCACCCTCGATGTCGGCGACCAGAAGGGTGGCACCGAAGCCTTACTGCGCGCATCGGGTGAGCTGGACTCCGCTCCCTACGATGTTGCGTTCTCCACCTTCACTTCCGGCCCGCCTCAGGTGGAGGCGGCAACGGCCGGCCAGATCGACTTCGCGGTCACCGGCAACACGCCCCCCGTCTTCGGGGTTGCAGCCAATGCACGCATCAAGGTCGTCTCCGCCTACACCAACGATGCGAGCGGGGATCAGATTCTCGTGCCACCGGATTCGACTCTGGCGTCGTTCGCCGACCTGCGCGGTAAGAAGATCGCGGTGGGCAAGGGAAGTTCGGCGCACGGACACGTGCTGCTGCAGTTGCAGAAGGCCGGCTTGACCACCGACGACGTTCAGCTGGTGTTCCTTCAGCCTGCCGATGCGCTGACGGCATTCACCTCAGGCGAGGTCGATGCCTGGGCGATCTGGGATCCGTTCACCGCCATCGCGCAGGTGCAGAACGGCTCGAAGGCGCTGACCACTGCCGAGGGTGTGGCCAACGGTTATGGCTTCGGTATCGCGTCTCAGCAGGCTCTGGACGATCCCGCGAAGAACACTGCGCTGCAGGACTTCGTGGTTCGTCTGGCCAAGGCGTCCGCATGGGCGGACGCACACCCGGCAGAGTGGGCGTCGGCGTACTCGACGGCCGTCGGCATCGACCCGGCCGCGGGTGGATTGGCGCAGGGGCGAAGTCAGCGACCCGCAATTGCTCTGGACGACAACGTGATCGAATCCGAGCAGACGCTCTCCGATGTATTCGTCGAGAGCGGAAGCATCCCTGGCGGCAACACGTTCGCAGACTTCGTCGACACGCGTTACAACAACGCCATCGCCGCCGCGACCACCTCCACCAACTGATCACCCACCACGTCGTAGGAGTTCACTCGTGACCGCACGCATTTTCTGGTTCCTCCCCACCGCTGGCGACGGCCGCTCCATCGTCGGTGCATCTCACGCGTCGGCCAACATCGTCGAACCTGCCGGGTTCCGTCGTCCGTCGCTGCGGTACCTCACGGAGGTGGCTCAGGCCGCGGACCGCCTCGGCTACGAGGGAGTGTTGACTCCGACCGGGACCTGGTGCGAGGACGCCTGGTTGACCACCGCCGCGCTACTGCAGAGCACCCGACGGTTGAAGTTCCTTGTCGCCTTCCGTCCCGGCCTCACGCCGCCCACGTTGGCGGCGCAACAGGCAGCGACGCTGCAGCGGTTCTCGGAAGGTCGGGTGCTGTTCAACATCGTCACCGGCGGTGACGACGTCGAGCAGCGTCGTTTCGGGGATTGGATCGACCACGATCGGCGATACGCCCGCACCGACGAATTCCTCGGACTGGTGCATCGGATCTGGACGGAGACGTCGGTCGATCACGAAAGCGAATTCTTCAAGGTGGCCGATGCGCGTGTTTCGGAGGCACCGGACCCGTTGCCCGAGTTCTGGTTCGGCGGCTCGTCGGATCCCGCACTCGCCGTCGCGGCCAAGCATGTCCAGACGTATCTGACGTGGGGTGAGCCTCCTGCCGACGCCCGCGCCAAGATCGAGAAGGTGCAGGCGCTCGCGGACGCCGAGGGCCGCAAGCTCACCTATGGCATTCGCCTGCACACCATCAGCCGCGACACCTCCGAAGAGGCCTGGGCCGTCGCACAAAAGCTGCTCGACGAGCTTCCCGAGGAACAGGTGTCGGCGGCGCACGCGCTGCACTCGTCGTCGCAGTCCGAGGGACAGCGCCGGATGGCCGCATTGCACGGGGGCAGCAAGGATTCGCTCGAGATCTACCCGAACCTCTGGGCCGGAGTCGGTCTCGTTCGAGGCGGTGCCGGCACCGCGCTGGTTGGTTCGCACGAGGAAGTTGCCAACCTGATCGGGGAGTACCACGACGCCGGATTCGACGAGTTCATTCTGTCCGGCTACCCGCACCTCGAGGAGTCCTACCACTTCGCCGAAGGTGTTCGACCCATCCTCGACGCGCGAGGAATCACGGTCCCCGCACGCTAGGGCACGTGGGATCGAACCACCGGGTTTGCCGGTTATGGGAAATCTGTCCAGTAGAGCTTGTGAAAAATGGATGATAGAAGGCTACGATGGCCTCGATCGCTCGGCCGTTCACCAACCCTGAGCCACGCTGTGAGGCAACAAGTGCCCCATTTGTGAGCGCTTGGTCTCGAGGTAATGGATGTTGGCCTGCGCGGCACCCACGACGATCGGCAACCGTGCACTGACGTCGACGCCGTGGGCTTCCAGGCCACGAATCTTGTCGGGGTTGTTGGTCAACAAGCGAACCGTGGTCAGACCCAGGTCCCGCAAAATAGCAGCGGCACCACCGTACTCACGTCCGTCGGCCGGTTCGTCGAGTTCGAGGTTGGCCTGCACGGTGTCGAAGCCCTCGTCCTGCAGGCGATAGGCGGCGAGCTTCTTCAGCAAACCGATTCCGCGGCCCTCGTGACCACGCATGTACACGAGTACACCGCCGTCGGCCGCGATCCTTTCGAGTGCGGTATTCAGCTGTGGGCCGCATTCGCACCGCTGCGACAGAAACGATTCACCGGTCAGGCACTCCGAGTGCACGCGAACCATGGCGTTGTCTCGGACGTCACCCGACACCAGCGCAACGTGTTCGGCTCCGGTCTTGTGATCGAGGTAGCCGAACATCGCGAAATCGCCGTGCGGGGTCGCGAGGACTGTCTCCACCATTCGCTCGACCCGAGCGGGACCGGCCACCGGTGCCGGATCGCGAAGCTGCCGATACGCGATGAGTTCCTCGATGGTGAGCACCGGAAGCTGCATCCGCGCACCGAGATTCTCGATCTCGTGGAACTGCATCATCGAACCGTCGTCGGCAACCAGCTCGGCGATGACGCCGACAGCGGGAAGTCCGGCGAGGGCACACAGGTCGACGGCTGCTTCGGTATGACCCGGCCGCTCCAGGACGCCGCCGGGTCGCGCACGTAGGGGAAGCACGTGGCCGGGACGGATGATGTCGGTGGCGACGGAACCGGGATCGGCGAGTACCTGCAGTGTCCGGGCGCGATCCGCAGCGCTGATACCGGTGGTGATACCCACAGCTGCATCGACGGTGACGGTGTACGCGGTCCTCTTCGGATCCTGATTGTTCGACACCATCGGCGGTAGTTCGAGAGCGTCCGCCCTGGCGTCGCTCATCGGAGCGCACAGCAGCCCCGAGGTGTTGCGGACCGTCCATGCCGTCCATGCGGGAGTGATCCGGTCGGCCGCCATGATGACGTCGCCCTCGTTCTCCCGATCGGCGGAATCGGTGACGAACACCGGCTTTCCGGCGCGGAGCGCTTCGAGCGCATTTTCGACGGCGCTCATCAGAGATCAACCGCCAACCGACGAAACTTACTGCCATGAAACACGATCGGGGCAACACCGTCCTTGACCTCGAGTTCGTTGATGCGCAGCAGGACGATGTCGTGATCACCGGCCGTGACCTGTTCGGTGACACTGGCATCCAGCCACATGCTCGCACCGTCGATGAAGAGCGCTCCGTCGTCGGTGGTGGTGGTCGTCAATCCTTCGAATCGGTTGCCCGTCTTCGCGGCGAGTGTGCGAGCCGCGACGTCGTGCAGTTCGCCGAGCACACTGATGCCGATTCGTGAGGCTGCAGCGAATTTCGGCCACGTGGTCGAGGTGTCCTGAACGCAGAAGGCGACGAGGGGCGGGTCGATCGACACTGCAACGAAACTGCTTGCGGCCATTCCGATCTTGACTCCGTCGATCTCGGCGCAGACGGCGACGACCCCACTGGGGAACTGTCCGAACGCGTTTCGCAGCACGGACTGGTCGAGGCTGGTGGTGCTCAGGGTCATGATGCATCCGTTCGTGTTCGAGCCGCGGCGAGTATGGTCTCGCCCCAGCGGGTGACGTAGTCGGCGATCCGAGTATCGGTGGTGTACGTCGACTCGATGAGGTACAGGCCAGGGGCCGGGGCGACCGCCCCGAGTTCGACGAGAACGTGCTTGAGAAACAGATCCGGTGCCATTGCGTGCGCCGGACCACCGCCGAGCATGAGCGGTACGGCGACGACATTCTTCAGTCCGGTATCGCCGGCGAATTGATCGAGGAACAACTTCAAGACGCCGGTGTAGGTGGCCTTGAACGTCGGGCTTGCGAAGACGACGAAATCGGACGACGCAACGGTCTCGACTGCGGCCTGCACGGCCGAGTCGCCCCAGCCGAGCAGTCCGGCACCGAGCGTGATCACGTCGATCGTCTCACCGGGCTCACCGGTCAGTGCGGTGGCGAGGACTCGCGCGGCGTCGAGTGTCCGCGACTCCGGCTTCGGATTGCCCGCTACAACAGTAATTTTCATTCGTTGGCGCTTTCTACGAGGCGATGGCACCAGCCAACACGAGGAGCGTGACGGCCGTGAGACTCGAACGTTGCGCGGCCATTGCGCTGGTTCCGGCGGATGCGTCAGGGGTTCTGAACTGGGGCACTATCGAATTTCTGGTGATACAACGCCGGTTCAGAAGGCGGCGAGGTTCTCGCGGAACGTGGTTCGGGAGTAGCCGTCGCGAATTGCTCCACGCCGACGCAGCGCGGGTGCGAGTCCGTCGGCGATCTCGGAGATCACTTTGCGGGTGACGGGGGAGGCGATGAGGAACCCGTCGCCGCCGACGAACTCCATTGCCTCGTCCATCTTCTGCGCGACGGTCTCGGTCGTTCCGACGAGTTCCATCGACTCGACCGTCGGATAGTTGGCGATGATCTCGCGCAGCGTCTTACCCGATTTGGCCATGTCCTCGAGGGTGCTCTTGTGGCCGTTGTATCTGGTCAGGTCGGGAACCGGGGCGTCGATGTCGAATTGCGAGAAGTCGGTGCTGCTGAGATACGACATTGCGGCCAGGACACCGTCGATGTTGTTCTTCTGCACCTCACGCATCCGGTCGCGCTTGACGATGGCTTCCTCGTCGGTGTCGGCCATGATGGGACTGACGAGGAAGAGCACCTTCACGTCGTCGGGCTTGCGGCCGTAGTCGACCAGCCGCCGGCTGATGTCCTCGCGGTATTCCTTCATCGCGTCCAGTCCGCGAACATTGGCGATGATGGTGTCTGCGTGTTTGGCCCCGAACGCGCGCCCGGCGGGGGAGCCGCCGGCCTGACAGATGACCGGCCGACCCTGGGGACCGCGGGGAATGTTCAACGGTCCACGGGACGCGTAGTACTTGCCCTCGAAGTCGATCTTGTGGATCTTCTCGTGATCCGCGAAAACACCTGACGCCGGGTCTAGAACCAGCGCGTCCTCGTCCCACGAATCCCACAGTTGCGATACGACGTCGACCCATTCGTCGGCCATCTCGTAGCGAAGGTCGTGTTCGATCTGTTTGGGCAGTCCGTAGTTCTGTGCGGCACCGTCGGCGCTTGCGGTGACGAGGTTGATTCCGACCCGGCCCTCGGTGACGTGATCGAGCGTGGACATCAGGCGGGCAGCAAGGAACGGCGGATAGAAAGTGGTTGCGACAGTGGCGATTATGCCGATTCGCTCGGTGGCGTCGGCCATCAGTGGAACGAGTGGCATGGGATCGAAACGCACGGTGGTTCCGCGACGAACCGAGCTCTCGAACGTTCCGCGATACACGTCGGACAGCACCGAGGAATCCTCGAGCATGATGTAGTCGAATCCGGCGCGCTCCAGGCTTTTTGCCGCGTCGACGAACAGATCGGGGCGGCCGATGTCCGACGCGACGTTTCCGGACCACGGTTGGTTCCAGCCGTAGACACCGAATCCTGTGGTGAAGAACCAGCCGAGATGCATCATACTGCAACGCCTTTCGTCGGCGATGACGTCGAATGCCGATGTGGCCGAGGTACGTCGGTGCGAGCGCGTTCGTACATGTCACTCCTGTCGTGATGGTGGGCAATGCAGCGATTGCAGATAGGTGAAGCCTGCTGCAACTGCATTACCGAACATGGCGCAGGAGTAAATGAGCTATTACGCCGCAGACAAGGCCTGCTGGAGCGCCTGTAGAGCCGGATAACGCCGCCCACGTCGGCAGCGGTAGCTGATCGAGACCTACGTCACTGTGGCGTTTAGCCCCATTCCATGCCCTTTGAGCTGCATGTTTGCTCGGCGTAATACTTCAGTTACGCCGAGGGTCGCTTTCAGTAACGCGTCGCGAGAAAGCTGTGCAGTCAAGCAGCAGATCTGCTGGAGACAACCGCCTGGAGGATCTTGATGAGTGGCAATTCGCGCACAGCGTACGCCGAGATCGACGTCGAACAGCTGGGCAAGACTTTCGTTCGCTCGGGATCCGGCACACCGGCTGTCGACGACATCAGCATGAAAATCACGTCGAGCTCGGCCGTCGGCATCGTCGGTGAGTCCGGCTCCGGGAAATCGACGTTGGTACGGATGATGTGCGGCCTGTTGTCGCCGACTACAGGTTCGGTGTCGTACAACGGCACCGAACTGAACGGGGTGTTGTCCTCACGGGCAGGGCGACGCGATTTCAGATCCAAGGTGCAATACGTCGCGCAGGACACGACGTCGTCGTTCGATCCGCGTCGAACGTTGCGTGACGCCGTGCGGTTGCCCGCCATGCGTCTGCTGGGGATGAATGCCAAGACCGCCGATGCCCGCGTGGACGAGACGCTCGCGTCGCTCGAGCTGGACCCGGCGATGGCCGATCGGTTCCCCACCGAGGTGTCGGGCGGACAACGGCAACGCTTCTCGATCGCACGAGCTCTCGTCGTCGAACCTCGCATTCTGTTGTGCGACGAAGTGGTGTCCGCCTTGGACGTCTCCGTTCAAGGAGCAATTCTGAACATGCTGCGGCAGTACTGCATCGACTCGGACTGCGGCCTGGTGTTCGTTTCCCACGGGTTGCCGGCCACCGCATTTATCGCGAGTGAACTCGTTGTCATGAGAAACGGTGTGATCGTGGAACAGGGCACAACAGACGATGTGGTCGAACGGCCCCAGGATCCCTATACCGTCGAACTGCTCGACGCGTATCGCGGGGACGAACAGGTCGAGCAACTCGCCGTGGCGGCTGCGCGATGACGGGCTTTCTCGGACGTAACCGGTGGTGGATAGGCCGGATCGCCGTCCTGCCAGTGCACCTGCTGGTGTTCGCTGTTGCGGCCTTCTTCCTGGTGCGAGCCATCCCGGGCGATCCTGCACGTGAGGTTGTCGGTCCCGAGGCCACCGAGGCGGACTATCTGGCGACGAAAGCGGAACTCGGTCTGGACGGAAGTTTGTGGTCGCAGTTGATGACCTATCTGGGAAATCTTCTCCACTTCGATCTGGGCAACGCGATCATGACCGGCAGACCGGTCACGACCGACATCGCAGACCGGCTGCCCGGCACGGTGGAACTGGCGGGAATTGCCTTCACCGTTCTCATCACCGTGACGCTCGCCCTGTCAGCGGTGGTGGTCGCCAAGCCCCGGTCGGTCGCGGCGCGAGTGGTGCGTTGGTACGGCCAAGCTGCCGGTGCGGTCCCCGAATTCGTCGTCGGTGTGGTCGGGATCTTCCTGTTCTACGCCACCCTGCAGGTGGTGCCGGCACCCTCGGGCCGGATCAGGGCAGGGCTCACCGAACCCGAGCCGATCACGTCCTTCCCTCTGCTCGACGCCCTTCTTCGCGGTGACTCCGTCGTCGTGTCCTCGATGTTCTCGCATCTGCTTCTTCCCATCGGAGTACTCGTCGTGTCGGTGACGCCGATTCTGCTCAAGCAGCTGCTGACTGCACTCGATTCCAGCCTGACCGCGCAGCCGACACTGTTCAAGGTCGCCACCGGATCGGCACGAAAGTACATCTACGCCAGCGCATATCGCCGCGCGCTGCCTCCCACCGTCGCATTGTTCGGCCTGGTGTTCGGGTCGCTGCTCGGCGGCGCGGTCATCCTCGAGACCCTCTTCGGCCTCGGCGGAATGGGGCGGTACGCAGTGGAGGCAGTGGCTGCGACGGATCTCATTGCGCTGCAGGGCTTTCTGCTCGTGGTCGCGGCGATCTCACTGCTCGTCTTCCTGTGCGTCGACCTGATCAACATGTTGCTCGATCCCCGGCGCAAGCCGGGTCGAGCAGGAGGTGGTTCCTGATGGTTGCCCTGATACCGAAGAAAGCCGGCACAGACTCGGCGACGCCGTCGAAGCGGCGACGCCCGGCCGCGATCGGCACGGTTGCGCTGGCGGTGCCGTTGGCGTTAATTCTGCTCGTCACGTTGATCGGCCCGTGGATCGTGCCGTTCGATCCGACCAAAGTTGTGGGCGCGCCGTCGCTCTCGCCGGATTCACAGTTCTTACTGGGAACCGATTCCAACGGTCTCGATGTCTTCTCGCGGACCATTGCCGGCGCACGAATCGACGTCACCATCGCTCTCGCAGTGACCATTGCTGCCACGATGGGAGGCATCCTGATCGGGTTGATCATCGGGATGAACGAGGCGGGCCGCGGTCTCGGCGGCTTCCTGGCCCGCGCCGCCGCTCGTTTCCTGGACCTGCTCGAAGCCGTCCCGACGGTGATTGTCGCCCTGGTGGTGGTCTCGTTCTTCGGGACGTCGTCGATCACGATGATCTTCACGTTGTCGATCATTCTCGCGCCGATTCAAGCCCGGCTCGTCCGCACCGAGGTGCTCCGAGTGCGCGGCGACGCATACCTCGACGCGGCTCGTCAGGCGGGACTGTCCGAGACACAACTGGTGTTCCGTCACGTCCTGCCCAACTCGTCGGTTCCAGCGCTGCAGAACGCATCGGTGGTGTTCGGCATGACGATCATCCTCACTGCTGCACTCGGCTTCCTCGGTGTCGGACTGCCGCCGCCCACCCCGGAATGGGGCTCGATGATCACCCGCGGCGCAGGCGACGCCGCGATCGGCAAGTTGTGGTCGGCGGGCGCACCTGCCCTCGCCCTGTGCCTGACAGTGGCCTCCGTTGCCGTCGTCGGCCGCCGACTGACCAAGGGCACTCGCCGCTCTCACTGACAGCCGTAACGGACAGCGACGTCCGCATATCTCTCTCGTCCACGACCTCCCGCGATCGAAGCCGTCGGCTCGACCGGTGATGACACCTGCATTCGTGCACTCAGCAAGGAGAACGAACCCACGTGAAAATCTCTCATCGATTGTCGGTCGGAATCCGATGGACAGTGCCGTTGCTCGTCGGCGCGCTCGCGCTCAGCGCGTGCTCGGACGGTGGCGGCAGCCAGGCCTCGGCATCGACCTCGGGCGAGATCGTCGTCGTCACCCCAGATCAGGCGTCGAATGTGGTGCGCGACTACGGCTACACCGCCGGCACCGACAATCAGGACGTCACCAACAACATGCACGCCCAGTTGATCCGTAAGCCGTACGTGGAGGAAGACGGCTCGGATGCGCTCGTGCAGGATTACTACAATTTCGAGCCGTACCTCGCGGACAGTTACGAGGTGAGCCCGGATCAGCTCGTCTACACGTTCCATCTGCGTCAGGGAGTGATGAGCGAGCACGGAAACGAGCTCGATGCCGACGACGTTCTGTGGTCTTTCGAGCGTAAGTTCGCGACCCCGGGCGGCGGTATGGCCGGCTACTTCAAGCCGATGTTGGTCGACCCGGCGACCCAGTTGAAGAAGATCGATCCGTATACGGTCAGCTTTACGGTCGAGAAGGCCGGTTACGGTCTGACCCTGCTGGCCAACCTTGCCGAGAACATCGGATCGATCTACGACAGCAACTATCTGATCGAGAATTCCACTCCCGAGGATCCGTACGCGGTCGCGTGGGGTGCGGCAGACATGATGCGCGGCAACTTCGGTTACGGCGCATACATGTTGGAGTCGGTGACGCCGGGTCAGGAAATCGTCATGCGAGCGAACCCCAACTTCGTTCTGGGTGAACCCGAGATCAAGCGCATGATTCGGCGTGTGGTGGCCGACCCGGCGACCAGAGCCAACATGGTCACGCGCGGTGACGCGGATGTGGCACTGGCGCTGCGCTCTTCGGATCAGGCGACCCTGGAGAGCAACGACGCCGTGACCGTCCCGACGACGACGTCCAATCAATACCTGCTGTTCTCGATGAATACCACCACTGCTCCGTTCGCCGATGCGCGTGTGCGTCAGGCGATGGCCTACGCGATCCCGTACGACCAGATCATGTCCGACGTGTTCTTCGGCCGGGCGTACAAGTACAACCACGTTCTCGACGACAAGGCACCGAACTGGGACGGCAGCGACCTTCCGAAGTTCGACAGCGACCCGGAACGTGCGAAGTCGCTGTTGGCCGAGGCTGGACTACCAGACGGCCTTGCCTTCACCCTCAGTGTCAACAATCAGCTCCCGGCCGCTCAGGACACCGCGATCCAGATTCAGTCGTTCGCTGCCGAAGCCGGCATCGATGTGACCATTGCGGAACTACCTGCAGCGCAACTCAATGCCGACACGCTCGACGGTAAGGTGCAGGCCAGCTTGAGTATCGGCGCATCGGTCACGATGACTCCGCCGTACTCACTCCAGTTGCTCACTCAGCCCGGTGGCGGTTCCAATGTCGCTCTCTGGAACGACCCCGAGTTCCTCGGAATGGTGCAGCAGGGTCTCGACGCAGGCGACGCCCTGAGCCCCGAGGCCGGCGTGTTCTGGAACGAGGCAGAGCTCCGCATGACCGAGCAGGCCCCGTACATCTTCATCGCCCGAGTGCGGCCGTCGGTGGCGCTGAAGGCGGGCATCGACGGCTTCGTGCAGCGCACCGACTTCCGAATCGACTACTCGAATCTGACCCTCGGCACCTAGAAATCGTTGCACCGTAGGTAGTTCGGTCGGTGGTCATATCCCGATCACCGGCCGAGCTACCGGGGCCGATGCAGCGAAACGGCGGCGAAATCAGACGGCTACCGAGAACGCGGTTCGTCGAAACATGAACACGGTGTAGTCGACCACGACGCATCGCGGACGAATTATCAGCGAGGACTTTCACATGACAGACAACAGATTTCATCTCGGTTGGTTCGGCAGCTTCGTGCCGACGACCTGGAACACCGCATTCGAGGGCAGCGACAGCGGAGACTGGCTCAACGGAGACTTCTACGTCGACTTCGCCAAGACACTCGAGCGCGCGTGCTTCGACTTCCTGCTGTTGGAAGACTCGTCGATGGTCTCGGATACCTACGGCGGAAGTTCGGAAGCGACCTTGAAGACCGGCGGTTGGGCGCCCAAGGGGGATCCGATTGCTCTGGCTCCCTTGCTCACTCGCGCGACGAGCCGATTGGGCGTCGCGCTGACGGCGTCCACGTCGTTCTACCCGCCCTACATGCTCGCTCGGTCCATTTCGTCACTCGATCACCTGTCTTCGGGGCGTATCGGCTGGAACGTGGTGACCTCGAGCGAGGATCGAGCCGCGCAGAACTTCGGAATGGACGCACTCCCGCCGCACGACGAGCGGTATGCGCGAGCAGACGAGTACGTGCAGTTGGTCGAGCAGCTCTGGGATTCGTGGGACGCGGACGCGGTGGTGATGGATCGCGAGACGTCGACGTACGTGGACCACACCAAGGTCCACACCATCGACTTCCAGGGCAAGTACTACTCCTCGCGTGGTCCGCTCAACACCATGCCGTCACCGCAGGGCCGGCCGGTCATCACGCAAGCCGGGGGCTCACCCGCAGGCCGCGACTTCGCGGCCAAACACGCCGACATGATCATGGCCCTTCCCAAAGGCGTTGCCGCGATGAAGGAGTACCGGGCCGACATCAGGCGTCGCATGGAGCTGCACGGGCGGGACCCCGACTCGGCGAAGGTGATGTACGTGGTCTCACCCATTCTCGGTGAGACACACGAGGATGCGCTGGCCCGCCAGGAGCGCAAAGCCGATGCGGTGCGCGCCAACCCGGCGGGTGTCCTCATCGGTTGGTCGGCGAGCATGGAGATCGACTTCTCGACGTTCGACCTGGACAAGCCGATGCCCGACGACGTACACACCAACGGCCACCAGTCCACGCTGGAGAACTTCCGCAACTGGGCCGATGGCCGAACACTGCGCGAGGCATGTGTCGCGTACCGAACCGAGTCGATGGAACTGGTCGGGACCCCGGATGCCGTTGCCGCGCAGATGGGTGACGCCATGGCCGAGGTCGGCGGCGACGGGTTCCTGATCTGGAGCCAGCCGCACAACCGGCGCTACATCGGCGAGATCGCCGACGGCCTCGTTCCGGCCCTGCAACGACGCGGGCTGATGCGCACCGAGTACACCGGCGAACATCTGCGCGATCACCTGCTCGAGTTCTGAGCACCCACAGCTCCCACGACTGGAGAAACGTCATGACTGCCAACAAATTTCACCTGGGATGGTTTCTCGGGGCCGGTTTCGGTGTCCAGTCCTGGAACCAACCATGGTCCGGTACCGGCGCCACCGACTGGATGATGCCCGATCAGTACGTCGACCTGGCCTCCTCGCTCGAGCGGGCCTGCTTCGACTTCCTCATCATGGAGGATTCGGTTCAGGTCTCCGATACCTACAAGGGCTCCATGGAGTACTACCTGGCGACGGCTACCGCTGCGCCCAAACATGATCCAGCGGTTCTGGCGGGCATCCTGTCCTACACCACCAAGCACCTCGGTATCGTGCCGACGCTCACCACGACGTTCTACCACCCGTACACGGTCGCCCGGTTGATGTCGACACTCGACCACATCGCTGCCGGGCGAATCGGCTGGAACATCGTCACCGGCAGCAACACTCGTGCCGCGCAGAATTACGGCTTCGACATGCCCGAGCACGATCTTCGGTACGACATGGCCGACGAGTTCGTCGAGCTCGCCTGCAAGCTCTGGGACTCCTGGGAAGACGCTGCGGTGCATGCGGACACCTCGGCAGGCGGCATCTACGCAGACCACGAGAAGGTCAATCGTATCGACTTCGAGGGCAAGTTCTTCAAGTCCCGTGGTCCGCTGAACACCATTCCGAGCCCGCAGCGTCGGCCGGTGTTCCTCCAGGCCGGGGGATCGGACAAGGGTAAGGAGTTCGCAGCCAAACACGCGGACGCGATCATCTCCAATCCTCATGGCACCGAGAAGATGCGGCGCTACCGCGAGGACATTCGCCAGGGAGCGATCGAGGCGGGTCGAAATCCCGACGACGTCAAGGTCATGTACCTCATTTCCCCGATCCTGGGGGAGACGACGGCGGAGGCCAAGGCCAAGCAGCAACGTCGGGCAGATGCGGCATCGAAGAACATCGACGGCCTGCTCGCCGGACGCTCACACCTGTCCGGCATCGATCTGAGCCAGTTCGATCTCGACGCGCCGCTGCCGGCCGATCTCGAGAGCAACGGACATCGCAGCAGTTTCGCCGAGTTCAGGGGAGACGGCACCCAGACTCTGCGGGACCGCATCACCGCCCACAGTGCTATCGACACACTGGAATTCGTCGGAACCCCCGACGACGTCGCAGACATGATGGACGGCGTCATGCAGGAGGTCGGCGGCGACGGCTTCCTGATCGCGGGCGCACCCATGAATCGCCGTTACGTCGCGGAGATCACCGACGGACTCGTACCTGCGCTCAAGCGTCGCGGACTGACCCGAACGTCGTACGAGCACACACACTTCCGCGAGAACCTTCGCGCCTTCTAGTCACACTTCGGATCTGGAAAGAGGAAGCTATGTTCCACCTTGGTTGGTTCTTGAGCTGGCAGGTCCAGTCGTGGAACCAGATGTGGTCGGGTGAGGGCGGCACCGAATGGAACCACCCCGAGCTGTACATCGACATGACGCGGTCACTCGAACGCGCCGGATTCGACTACATCATGTTCGAGGACGGCGCGTTCGTCCCCGACTCGTTCGGTGGATCCTCGAAGTGGTGGCTCGCCAACGCCCGGTCGGTACCCAAGCAGGACCCGAATTCGCTGCTGCCCATTCTGAGTCAGCACACCGAGCGTCTGGGCTTGATCGCCACGATGACCACGTCGTTCCATCCGCCATACATGGCGGCACGAACCTCGGCCACTCTGGACCATCTCAGTAACGGCCGGGCAGGCGTCAATCTGGTCACCTCGCACAATGTTCGGACGGCACAGAACTTCGGCTACGAGGAGATGTTCGAGCACGATCACCGCTACGAGATGGCCGACGAATGGATCGAACTCGTCAAGCAGTTGTGGTCGTCGTGGGAACCGGACTCGGTTCGGCTCGACCGCGAGGCGGGTGTCTTCGCCGACTTCACGAAGGTGCACAACATCGACTTCGAGGGCAAGTATCACTCCTCCCGCGGTCCACTGAACACCACACCGACTCCCCAAGGCCGACCGGTGATCTGCCAGGCCGGTGGGTCGCCTGCGGGCCGCGGGTTCGCGGCGAAACATGCCGAGACGATTCTCGCTCAGGTCGAGAGTGTCGAGGCCATGAAGGCGTACCGAGACGACGTCCGCGCTCGGATGGTCATCGAGGGGCGGGACCCCGATTCGTGCAAGATCATGTTCATCGTCAACCCGGTCCTGGGTGAAACCGACCGCGAAGCGCAGGACAAGCACGAGCGAACACTGGCCGGCTTTCGGAACGATATCGATGTCAACCTCGCGTCGATGTCGTACGCGAGTGGTATCGACTTCTCGAAGTTCGATCTCGACGCCCCGATTCCTGCAGTCGAAACCAACGCCGGTAGGGCCACGATGGCATTGATCGGTGCCAACACGGCCGGGATGACGCTTCGAGAGGCGGCCAGCTCGGACATCAGGAAGTCTGTTCCCCTGATCGGTACCGCCGACGCAGTCGCCGAACAGATGGGCGACATCGCCGCGGAGGTCGGCGGCGACGGATTCCTCATCGCCGGCAACGTGCATCGCCGCTACATCAGCGAGATCACCGACGGTCTTGCGCCCGAGCTACGCAAGCGCGGTCTGATTCGAGACGGATACGCACACACGCTGTTCCGCGACAACCTGATGGACTTCTGATCGTCACTGCAGCGACAGACGCGTCACCGGAGATACGATCGAACTCCTACCCGTGGCGCGTGCTGTCGGTCACCGGACTGGGCATGAGTATCACGTTCGTGTCGGTCTCGATGCTCCCCGTGGCGCTGCCGGACATGAGCGAGGGGTTGGGAGCTACTGCAGCGCAGACAGATTGGTTCATGCTCGCCTATCTGCTCACCACGGCAGTGTTCATTCTGGTCCTCGGCAAGGTTGCCGACCTCGTCGGAAGGCGTCCCGTCTATCTGCTGGGGCTGGCCTGCCTGACGGTCAGTGCCGCCGCCATCGCGGTCGCAGGCGACCCGACCCTGGTCATCGTCCTCCGCGTCCTGCAGGGCGTGGGCGCTGCAGCGGTGATCACCAACACCACCGCCCTGCTCGTCGAGGCGTTCGAGCCGCGAATGCTCTCGATCGGCATCGGCTGGAACATCACCATCATGTCGCTGGCGATATCTGTCGGCCCACTGCTGGGCGGTGTGCTGACCGAAACAGTCGGCTGGCGCGGAGTATTCGGTGTGGTAGTTCCCCTCGGAGTGGCCGGAACCGTGTGGGCTGCGATCACGCTGCGCCGAACGGCGCGTCCGGCACGCGGGGTGCCCTTCGATTACGCGGGCGCGGCCGGCTCGATGGTGATTCTCGGTGGACTCGTCTACGGGGTGAATCGCGGTGGCAGCGTCGGATTCGGCGACTGGGCGTCCGTGATCCCGTTGGTCGGTGTTGTTCTCGCCCTTCCTGTGTTCTGGTGGTGGGAGAAGCGCGCTGCCGATCCGATCGTGGATCCAGCGTTGCTGATCGATCGCTTTCGGGGCAGCGCATACACGGCGTCGTTCCTGGTCACCATGGCCGAAGGTGCCGTCGCAGTGACGATGTCGCTGTACCTGCAGAGCGTCGAGGGCCAGAGCCCCATCCGTGCGGGCCTGCAGATCACGGTCCTCGCGGTGGGGACCACGGTGATGTCGCCGATAGCGGGGATGCTGGCGATCCGGGTGTCGACGCGAGTGCTGACGACGGTCTCGACGCTTGGCACCGCTCTGGTTCTGACGGTGCTCGCGGTGCACATCGCCGGCCCGGCGCGCGGCGTACCCCTCGTGGTGATCCTGTTCCTCTTGGGGATCAGTGGCGGACTCTTCAAGACCGCGAACGCGTCGGCCATCAACGTGGGTGTGGCCGAGAACCGCTCGGGGATGGCCAACGGTCTTCGAGTGTCTCTCGACAACACCGCCGTCACGCTCAGTACCGCGCTGGCCCTCGTGCTGGTGGTCTCCGCACTGCCGCCTGCCTGGCGCGAGCTGGTGTATTCCGGCGGCGGACAGAGTGTGTCGCCCAGCGAGTCCGATTCCTTGGCAATGGGATTCACGGTGGCCGTGGCTGCGATGGCGGTGGCTGCTCTGGTCGCCAGCGTGCCGTCGGGGTGGCGCGGCGTGCACCCGAACGAACCTGCCGAGCTTTCTCGGCCGCACAGAAGTACCCGATCCGTATCGAGAACAAGGAGCACGGCATGACCAAATTTCATCTGGGGTGGTTCACCAACTTCTCCAACCCGCCGTGGAATTCGGCCTGGGCGGGCGACGAAGGACGCACCTGGGCCAACGGAGAATTGCACGTGGATTTCGCACGGTCACTCGAACGTGCCTGCTTCGACTACATCATGCTCGAGGATTCCTCGATGGTGTCCGACGCCTACGAGCAGTCCTCGAGGGTGGACCTCAAGTACGGCCTGTACGCACCCAAGCACGACCCGGTCACCCTCGTGCCGATGCTGACGGCCGCGACGAAGCACATCGGCGTCATCGCTACCTGCTCCACGTCCTTCTACCCACCCTGGCTGCTGGCTCGACGATTCTCGACGCTCGATCATCTGAGCAGAGGCCGCGTCGGCTGGAACGTGGTGACCTCCAGTGAGGATCGCGCGGCCCAGAACTACGGGATGGACAAACTCGCCGAGCACGACCAACGGTACGAGCGGGCAGACGAATTCGTCGACGTGGTCAAGCAGTTGTGGGCGTCGTGGGAGGACGACGCCATGGTGCTCGATCGGGACAACGGCACTTACGTCGACCACACCAAGGTGCACGTGACGGACTTTCGCGGTAAGTACCACGCGTCGCGTGGGCCGCTGAACGTTCCGCGGTCGCCGCAGGGCGAGCCGGTGATCTGTCAGGCCGGTGGATCGCCGCGTGGACGTGAGTTCGCGGCGCGCAACGCCGAGACGATTCTCAGCGCCGCGAAGGACCCGGCCGCGATGAAGGCATTCCGCGACGACATCAGGATGCGGATGGAGAAGGCCGGTCGGGATCCGGACAGCTGCAAGATCATGTTCATCACGCAGCCGGTGTTGGCCGATACCGAATCCGATGCCCGCGCCAAGGTGGAGCGGATGTCCGCCGACGTCGATTCGCGCATCGAGTCTGCGCTGGGCCACATCTCGGCGTTGACCGAGATAGATCTGTCGACGTACGAGCTGGACGAGGAGTTCCCCGAACTGTCCACCAACGGGCACCGGACGACCCTCGGCGACTTCCTGTCCTACGGAAATACGCCGCGCACAGCGGCATTGGGTTGGACCATGAAGAACGTCCACTACGTCGGCACTCCCGATTCGGTCGCGGAACAGATGGGCGAGACGATGGACTTCGTCGGTGGGGACGGGTTCCTCATCACCGGCAACATCGGTCGCCGCTACGTCGGTGAGATCACCGAAGGCCTCGTCCCTGCACTGCAACGACGTGGCCTGGTCCGCACCGAATACGAGCACGACATGTTTCGTGAGAATCTCATGTCCTTCTGATGCGGTTGCTGCGCAGAGATTCGGTGGTGCCGGGGCCGGTGTATGCGTTGGCGTTCGTCAACGTGTGCATCGGTCTCGGGTACGGCGTTGTGGCACCGGTCATTCCGGTGTTCGCCAGAGATTTCGGAGTAACGGATCTCGCTGCCTCGTCGGTGGTGAGTATCTATGCTTTCACCCGCGTGCTGGCGTCGTTCGGAGCATCTCGACTGCTGCTGCGGTTCGACGAACGGACGATTCTCACCGCCGGCCTGTTGATGGCGGCGACGTCCTCCCTTGCGGCGGCCTTCGCTCCGACGTTTCTCTCGCTTCTACTGCTCCGAGCAGTCGGGGGTGTCGGGACCGCAATGTTCACCGTTGCCGGCCAGCAACTGCTCTTTCGCTACAGCACTCCGGACACCGGAGGCAGAACTGCGTCGGTCTTCCAGTCCGGCTTCCTCATCGGGGGAGTGCTGGGACCGGTCATCGGCGGCGCGGTTGCCCTCGTCTCGTTGCGGGCCCCGTTCCTCACCCACGCCGTGACGCTCGTCGTCGGGGTTGCCGTGGTCTGGTTCGCGTTCCGGTCCAGCGACAGGACGGACGTCGCGAACGGGGTCGTGCACGATACGAGTACCCGGCCGGAACAGATGACGCTGCGAGCCGCGCTCGGTGAACGGGGATTTCGGGCCTCGATCGCGTCGAACTTCGCCAACGGTTGGGTGGGCAACGGGGTGCGGTTCACCCTCGTTCCGTTGTTCGTCGCAACGGTGATCGGCGGCAGCCCGTTCGTCTCGGGTCTCGTACTCGTGGTCGGGGCCGTCGTCCAGATCGTGGTCGTCAAACCTGCGGGACGGCTCGTCGACAGCTGGGGCCGACGACCGATGCTGGCGTTCGGGTCCGGTCTGATCCTGCTCGGGCTCGTCGTGCTCGCGATCGTTCCCACACTGCCGATCCTCGTGCTGACCATGGTCTTGTGGGGCGTGGGCGGCACCTGCGCGATGGTCGCCAGCGCCGCGACCGTCGGTGACGTGCTGGCCGGCCGCGGCGGCAGCCCCATCGCGGTGTACCAGGTCACCTTCGACGTGGGCACCATGCTCGGCCCACTCGTCGCCGGAGCCGTCGCCGCCCAGGCGTCCTACTCGCTCGCCTTCACCGCCAGCATTCCCGTTGCGGCACTGGCAGTTCTACTCGCACTTCGACCCTGGCGGACCGTGGCGATGTCGTCACCCGAATCCAAGGTGGTCGTCACCGAGGAATCCGCCGTACCCACACCGACCATTCATGACCACCATTATGGAAAAGAGGACCGATGTCACAACCGTTCACCCTCGGCTGGTTCACCAACTACCTCGTGCCCGACTGGACCGGACCCTTCGCCGGAACAGGCGGAACCGACTGGGCCGACGGCACTTTCGCTGTCGACACCGTCCGGGCGTTCGAGCGAGCAGGAATAGACTTCGTGATGCTCGAAGATTCGACGGCACTGACCGACATCTTCGGGGGCACGTTCGAGTCCGAGCTCAAGTGGACACCGCGAGCGCCCAAACACGACCCGATGGCATTGGCTTCGCGTCTGGCGTTCGAGACCGACAGAATCGGCATTGTCGTCACCGCGTCCACCAGCTTCTATCCGCCCTTCCTGCTCACCCGTTTGCTGTCGACCCTCGACCATCTCAGTCGTGGCCGCATGGGGTGGAACATCGTGACCTCCACGGGCGATCGCGCCGCACAGAACTTCGGCCGAGACACGTTGCCGACGCACGATGCCCGATACGAGATCGCCGAGGAATTCGTCGACGTCGCAAACCAATTGTGGGCATCCTGGGACGCCGATGCCGCGTCACCGATCGTTCCCGGTCTCGAGTCCTACGTCGACCACACCAAGGTCAGAACTATCGACCATGTGGGAGAACATTTCTCGGTGCGTGGTCCGCTCAATACGCTCCCGAGCCCACAGGGCAAGCCAGTGTTGTGCCAGGCGGGTGCATCGAAGTCCGGTATCGATCTCGCTGCTCGCGTAGCCGATCTGGTGGTCGCTGCGCCCAAGGGCCGGGATGCGATGCGCGAGTACCGCAAGACCGTGCGGGCGCGCGCGGAAGAATTCGGGCGCAACCCCGACGACATCAAGGTCCTCTACATGGTGACGCCCATTCTGGGGGAGACCGAGGACGACGCCAAGCGCAAGGCTGAGCGCTACTACGAGCCGACCGACGCGGCGATCGCTCGCCGCCTGATCATGTTGTCCGGAGACATCGACTTCTCGACTCTCGATGTGGATCAGCCGATTCCGGACGATCTGAAGACCGAGGGGAGCACCAGTATCTTGGACAATCTTCGTAAGTGGGCAGCCGGACGCAGCATTCGGGAAACCGTCGCCACTGAACGGACCGAATCGTTGCGGTTGGTCGGCACTCCTGCCAGCGTGGCGGACGAGATGGAGAGCGTGATCGACGAGGTCGGCGGCGACGGCTTCCTGTTCTTCGGTGGTGGCGGCGGGGTACTGAACCGCCGGTACGTCGACGACGTGTGCGATGGGCTGATGCCCGAGCTCTCGCGCCGTGGTGTCGCCGGCACCGGGTACCGGGGTCGCAACCTCCGTGAGCACCTGGCAGGTGCACGATGAGCACACCACGCATGCATCTGGGGTGGTTCACCAGCTTCCGCCCGCCGGTGTGGAGTTCGCACTGGACGGGGTCGGATTCCGATACGTGGGCCGACGGGCGGTTCCACGTCGATATGGCCAGGGCGCTCGAACGCGCGGGATTCGACTATCTGATGCTCGAGGACTCCTCGATGGTCTCGGATATCTACGGCGGCACGACCGAATTCGACTTGGCCAAGGCGCAATACGCACCCAAGCACGATCCCGTTGCCCTGGTGCCGATGTTGGCCGCCGCCACGTCTCGACTCGGGATCATCACGACGATGTCGACCAGCTTCTATCCGCCGTACCTGCTGGCGCGGGTGGTCTCGACCCTCGATCACATGTCTCACGGACGGGTCGGATGGAACGTGGTGACCTCGAGCGAGGACCGCGCCGCACAGAACTTCGGCATGGATGCTCTACCGCCCCACGACGAACGGTACGAGCGGGCAGAGGAGTTCGTCGAGGCCGTGGATGCGCTGTGGAACTCGTGGGAACCGGACGCTCTGGTGATGGATGCCGCGTCGAACACCTACGTCGATCACACGAAGGTGCACGACGCCAACTATGTGGGTAAGTTCCATCGCACCCGCGGCCCGCTCAACACGTTCCCGATGCCGCAGGGCAGGCCGGTCATCTGCCAGGCCGGCGGATCGCCGCGCGGACGCGCCTTCGCCGCCCGCAATGCCGACACCATCATCTGTCAGGCTCAGGGGCTCGAAGCGATGAAGGCCTATCGCGACAACGTTCGAGCCATGGCCTCGGACGCAGGCCGCGACCCGGATTCGATCAAGATTCTCTACATCGTGTCCCCGGTTCTCGGTGAGACCGACACCGAAGCGCACGAACTCGACGCACGGTCACGTGAAGCAACCGATGCGCGGGTGCATGCTGCACTGGCGCACATCTCTGCGGTGACGGGTAACGACCTGTCGACCATGGACATCGATGCCCCGCCGCCTGAGCTCACCACCAATGGTCACCGTACGACCCTCGCGGACTTCCTCGCCGGGTCCGGTAGCAGCAAGACCAACGACGACGGCACTCCGAAGACGCTGCGACAGTTGGCTGCTACGTGGTCGATCACGTCGGTCCCGTTGGTGGGGACACCCGATACCGTCGCCGAGCAGATGGAGGATGTCATCGATGCGGTCGGTGGAGATGGCTTTCTGATGACCGGGAAGCTCGGACGCCGCTACTACACCGAGGTCACCGACGGGCTGATACCGGCGCTGCGTCGGCGTGGCCTGGTTCGCAGCGGCTATGCGCACGAACAGTTGCGAGACAACCTGCTGGACTTCTGAACTCCCACCGTCGCGGCGGTCACCTCAGCCCAGGGCCGAGGTGGCCGCCGTTTCGGTCGATCCGATGATGGCGACACGGTCTGCCCGAAAGTGCGTGAAGCTCAGTTCGGACGGGCGGCCATCGGTGTCGCGAGTGATCAACTCGCGCAGCAATACCGGCGCACCCACCTGCATATCCAGCAGTTCGGCCGCCCGTTCCTGACAGGAGATCGCTTCGACGACCGAGCTGCTCCCGCCGTAGGTGGTGCCGAAGATTCGTCGATGAGCGACGGCGATGGGCGGATACTCCGAGTGGTTGCTCTCGATGCGTTCGGTGAATTCGTCGATCTCGAAATCCGTGATGCAGTAGCCGACACGCAGATACAGAGGCTTTCCACCCATGCGGCCGATCTGCTCGAGGAGAATCACCGAATCGACCTCGGTGCCGATGAATTCTTGAATGACGGTGGGCGCGGCAATACGTCTGCACTCCAACGTTTCGACCGTCAAGCGGCCCTCGTCCGGCATTCCGGCCCAGGCCCTCGGCCCCACCTCGCCTTCTCGCACCGCCACGATGTCGTGGGCGATCGACGTACCGGCACGGCGCGCGCGGAGCACGACACCATCGTCTGCGAGCATCTGAAGTGCTTTTCGCACAGCGTTTCTCGTTGCGCCGAGCGACTGGATGAGATGCTGCTCGGACAGAATCTCGTCGTGGGGCATCGTGCCTCGGCGGATCCCCGACCTGATCAGCTCGTACACACGGCGGGGTGAGGTGACGAACTTCTCGGAGCGGTTCGTCTGGGCGCGGAGATACCGTGCTCGTTGTTCGTCGGCCTGTCTGCGTAGATGAGCTGCGACAGAACCGGATTCGTCATCGAAGAAGGGGCGGGTCATCTGTCATCGCCTTTCGGGGATGCGCATGGGAGAGCCGAGGTGGCCGCGACGTCGAGATCACCAGTGATGACTGCGAGCATATCGGACATCGGTGCTGGTTTCGCTGCCTGCGCTGCGGCCTTAACCAAGAAACTTATGAAGAAATCCCTGCTCAGGCCGCTGTGTGGGCGGCGCATGGGCTGCGTAATGTGCTGTTTACCGTCGACGAGGCTGTGGGAAACACCGAACCGCGACCATGGACACCGTCCTCGAATCGACAGCGTATCGGCAGGAGTTATCTATGACGACAACCGCAGAGCCAGAATCGCTTTCGGTCACCCATCGCGATCATGACACCGATGACTACTCGCCGGTAACCGGCCGACCGGTCCTCGATGTCCAAGACCTCACCGTGACGTACGGAACCGGTGACTCGGCTGTGGTCGCGGTGGACAAGGCATCGTTCGAGATCGCACCCGGTGAGAGGGTGGCGCTGGTGGGCGAGTCGGGTTCGGGTAAGTCGACGCTGGCCATGACAATCGCGGGTTTGATCGATGTATCCGCGGGTGCCACCATCGAATCGACGCTCCTCGAATTCGAGGGAAAGCCGGCGCAGCCGTCGACCGGCCGCAGTGTGCCGCGCAGAACCGACGGCATCGCGATGGTGTTCCAGGATGCGATGACTGCGCTGGATCCCGTGTGGACCATCGGGGGACAGTTCAAGCACGTCCTCGCCGGAGTGGGCGTCACCCGGAAACGCGAACGAGTGGACCTGACCGAGCACTGGCTGAACAAAGTCGGGCTTTCCGATACCCGTCGCGTGATGCGCAGTCGGCCCTACGAGCTGTCCGGCGGTATGCGCCAGCGAGTGATGACGGCCCTGGCGCTGTGCGGATCACCCCGACTGCTCATTGCCGACGAACCGACCAGTGCACTCGACGCGTCGCTGGCCCGCGGAACGATGGAATTGCTGCAGAACCTGACCCAGGAGCAGGGGACTGCACTGCTCATCGTCAGTCACGACATCAAGCTGTGTCTCGAATTCTCCGACACCATGCTGGTGATGTACCGCGGTGAGCTGGTGGAGCAGAAGGCGTCCGCCGACATAGCAACGACAGCGACGCATCCGTACACCAAGGGACTGCTGGGTTGTGTGCCCACACTCGCGAATCGCTCGGCGACGAGGCTTCCCGTGCTCCGGGATTTCATTCCTGCCTGAGCCCCGTGGGGATCAGTTCCACATCGCCCGCTGCTCGACAGCACAAATCCGTGTGCAGTGTCGGTTCAACAGGAGATGTCTCCCCACGGAGCGGCGGGCGCCGCCCGGGTTGGCGTGGTCTCTAATGCTCCGGCGCGAGAATGATGTCGAATTCGACCCTCGACCAGGTGTTTTCGCCCAGTTCTCGGCCGTCGGGGGTGGGGGTTCCCGCAGGCTGCTCCACGAAGTCCTTGATGAGCGAATCCTTGACGCCGAACACCGAATCGCGATCGAGCAGTTCGTCGCCGCGCACGAAGATGTGGGTGATCAGTGTCCGTTTACCCTCGGCGGTGACCATGAAGTGCAGGTGCGATGCCCGCATCGGCGAGCGTCCGGCGGCGTCGAGCATCCGTCCGACGGGGCCGTCGAAGGGAATCGGGTAGGGAGTCGGAGTGAGGCCCCAGAACGCGAACTTCCCGTTGTCGTCCGAGAACAGGTGACCGCGAGCGGCAACCCGTCCGTCGGAGTACTGGACGTCGTAGAAACCGTCGTCGTCGGCTTCCCACACCTCGATCCGGGCATTCGCAACGGGTTCACCTGATATATCGGTGACCGTCCCCTCGACCCAGCATGCCTGGCCCGGTGCGCCGTGGGAGATGTCTCCGCCCGACTCGATTGCGGGGGCGTCGTCGACGAAGAACGGACCGAACACCGTCGACTCCGTTTCACCGGCGATCGCTTCGTTGTTGACGGTCACGGTCTGCATCGAGGCACCGAAAACATCGGACAGCAGGATGAATTCCTGACGCCGGTCATCGGTGATGTGACCGACTTCGGTGAGGAACTCGATGGCCTTGGCCCACTCGTCCTCGGTCAGTCGGACTTCTCGAATGAACGCATGGAGATGCTCGGTCAACCCGGTGAGGAGTTCTCGCAGTCGCGGATCGGGGGTGTCGGCGAAGCTGGCGACGACCTTGTCGGTCAGCGCACGCTCTCGGCCACTCTGCTCGGATGAGACGTCGGTGCGGTTGCCGATACCCATGTCAGCGGTCCTCGTTCTCGGAAGTCGTTCCTGCCCAAGCATTACGGAGCAATACCATGAGCGATTCGGCAGTGACCGGCCGCGGATTGGACGCGGGAGCTGCCTCGAGAACGAGAGCAACGGCCTCGTCGAGATCGGACTCCTTCAGGCCGTAGTCACGCAGCGCGGTCGGTGCCTCGAGTTCGGTGCGGAGCGACCACAGTCCCTCCACCGCAGTGGCGGTCCCGAAAGCCGCCGCGATGCGTTGCTCGGCCGCGGGTGCGTACGGAGCGTTGTGCTCGAGTACGTGTGGCAGCACGATCGCATGGGTCTGCGCATGCGGCATGTTGTACGTGCCTCCGAGCACATGGCAGATCTTGTGATGCAATCCGGATCCCGCGGACGCGAAGGCGACCGCAGAAAGGTAAGCGCCGTAAAGGGTTTGCTCATGGCCGGATTGGCTGGAGGAATCTCGCTTGATGTCTCGAAGTCCGCTGGAGAGAGCCGTGATGGCCTCCACTGCGAGAGTGGAATTGATCGGATCCGCCCGAGGAGCCCACATCGAGTCGACGGAATGCGCCAGGGCGTTGAGTCCGGACGCCACACTCAATTCCACCGGAAGGGTCAGCAGCGAGAGCACGTCGTAGATCACCGTGGTGGGGAGCACTCGCGCGTCGACACCGGTGGTCTTACGTGACGCCTCGGTCAGTCCCCACACGTTCGTGGCCTCCGAGCCCGCGTACGTGGTGGGAATGGCGACGATGGGAATGCCGCTGGTGAGGGCGACCGCTTTCGCCAGACCGGTGGTCGAACCTCCGCCGATGGAGACCAGCAGATCCACCTCGTGTTCGATGGCCGCGGCGCGCGCCTTCTCCGCAGTCTCGATCGGAACATGCTGCACCACTTCGGAATACATCAACCGTGGCTCGATCTCGCGGCACAGCGATGTCGCCAGCTCGGTTTCGGCGGGGCCTGCGATGACCATGACCGACGTTGCGCCGAGTCGAGTGGCCTCGGCAGCGAGGTTGGATGCGGCCTTGCCCGCTCCGAACAGAACGCGTTGAGCGAGTGAGTCGTGCTCGAATTCGAGCATCCGTACCTCCGGTGTGTCGGTGAGTCGAGTGTGTATCAGTGCGAGGGACGCGGAGTCGGCTGGTAGGCGAGCAGCAGCCACTGGTCGTTCTCCTTGACCCACACCGCAATCGAGTTGTTCACCAGTTCTTTCTCTTTGCCGTTGGCGGTGATGCTCGCGTTCATTTCGCCGACGACGATCGCGGTGTCGCCCGAGACGAGAATGTCCTCGGTCGGGTGGTCGATGCGGTGGTAGACGTAGAAGCCGGAGGTGACCTTGTTCAGGTACGAGTCGACCGTGTCGCGGCTGCCGTCGGAGTGGGTGTAGACGAGGTTCGGGTGGCAGCAGCTCGCGAAGGCATCGAGGTCGCCGTCGACGATTGCCGTGTAGCGCTTGTTCTCGAGCTCGGAGATCGTGGCCTTGATGGCGTCGATATCGAGTTCCTGTGCCTGTGTCATGGGGATTCTCCTGAAAAGTCGAGCGGCCGCAGATGTGCCGGTAGGTGACGACGGTAGGCAGCCGAAGAGCAAGTGTCAACTGTCACAGAACACCTTTGATGCGCGTGTTCGACGGCTCGTCGAGCAGAGCCGTACCGGACGAATCGGCGTCTTACGTGGCATCAATGCAGGTGAACGATGATCGAAGCGTGCGCGGAGTGGTGCACGGCATTACCTGCTTGACAAAGTGACCCACTGCACAGTTCAATCAGGACAGGACATTCATGCAGCAATGGTGGACATTCTGACGCGATGTGCCGCGTGCGACGCGCACAGCTGACTTGCTCGCTACAGAACCTGCCGCCGGCTCCACCACCCTCATCGCCCGATCAACGGAGAACTCTCGTGACATCACATGGTCAATCGGTTGGAGAACCGGCTCCCTCGGCGGGCGTCGAGCCCACTCCAGGAAACGAACGATCGTCGGCAGGCGTAGTGGGGACGGCCCTCAGCGGACGAGCTCGAGGCGCTGTCGCCATCGGAATTGCCACCGTAGTTCTGTTCCTGATCAGCGCCCTGCTCGCGCCGCAGAGCGTCAGCAGTGGCGCGATATCGGCGATGTTGCCGTTCGCGGCGATCCTCGCGGTCGTCGCGATCGGACAGACCCTGGTCGTGCAGCAGGGCGGTATCGATCTTTCGGTACCGGGCGTGTTCTCACTGTCGGTCGTTGTGGTCACCAAGCTCGCCAGTAGCGGTACGACCGGTGCCATCGTCATGGCCGTGATCGCAGCACTGCTCATCTCCGCAGTGGCCGGAGCGGTTTCGGGCTTCGTCGTCGCGCGATTGAGTGTTGCTCCGATCGTCGCGACTCTGGGTATGAATGCACTGCTCATCGGCGCGACCTGGGCGGTCTCCGAGGGTGCCGCACGTCGTACCCCGACCGGACTGTCCGATGTCATCGGATCGACGGTGCTCGGAGTCCCGGTGACCGTCGTCGTCGCGGTCGTCCTGACGATCATCGTCGGGGTCGTCGTTCGCCTCACCCCGACCGGACGCATCTTCGAGGCCGTCGGTGCCAATCCGCGGGTGGCCGTCGCGGCAGGCATCGCACCGCTGCGCTACACGTTGAGCGCGTATTCCGTGGCCGCCGTGCTCTACGCCGTCGCCGGCGTGTTGCTGACCGGCATCGTCAACACTCCTGGAATCAGCGAGGGCAACACCTACCTTCTGCCGTCGGTGGCCGCAGTGGTTCTCGGTGGCACATCGCTGCTCGGCGGTAAGGGCAGTGTGCTCGCCTCGTTGATCGCCGCAGTCTTCTTCACCCAGGTCGACCGTTTGGCGTCGACTCTGGGACTCGCGTACGGCTGGCAGATCCTCATCCAGGCTCTCGCGCTCGGCCTCGGTGTGGCCTTCCACAGCGGTTTCCGGCCCGGACGCACCCGTCGCACGGCTGCCGTCGAGGAACCCAGGAAGCCGGTCGAGGTGTCATGACCGCCGGCACACGGGACCTGCCCCGCTACGACATTCGTTCTTCCCCCTTGACTCGAGGACACCATCGATGAAGCTCAAGACCTACACCCTGCGGATGATGACGCTGTTGCCTGTCGCCGCCCTGATCGCGGGCTGCTCGGTGGGCGGCTTCGAGACCGTGTCCAGCAGCGAGCCACGGCCGGACTGGTGCGGCCCCAACTCTGCCGTCATCGGATTCGCTGACGGCAGCGGTGGAAACAGTTGGAAGCGAACCAACTTCGCCGAACTGCAGGACGAACTCGCCAAGTGCTCGTCCGTCACGGACTTCATCACCACCGATGCCCAGGGTGACACGCAGAAGGCGATCGCCGACATCAAGAGCCTCGGCGCTCAGGGCGTCGACGGAATGCTCGTGTTCCCCGACTCGGGCAAGGCCGTTCTTCCGGCGCTGCGCTACGAGTACAAGGCCGGCGTCGCCGTCGTTCCGTACCGAATTTCTCCCGGTGGCTCCGAGGGGTCGGAGTACACCACCTTCGTGGCCGCGGACTTCGGCGCGATCGGCCGCCTGTATGCCGAGTGGCTGGTGAAGTCGCTGCCCAACGGTGAGGGCAACGTTCTGTTCCTCGGCGGACCGCCCGCGAACTCTCAGGATCTCGCGGAATACGAAGGCATGCAGGAAGTCCTGGCCGATCATCCGGGTATCAAGTTGATCGGCGACCAGCCGTTCACCGTCACCAACTGGACGCCCGCGGAAACCCAGCAGGCCACCTCGACGATGCTGTCGCGCTTCCCGCAGATCGATGCGGTCATGACGGACTTCGCCGCGACCAGCATCATGACGGCATTTCAGCAGGCCGGCCGTCCGCTTCCGCTGATCGCGTCGGCCGATTCCAACGGATTGTCGTGCCAGTACGAGCAATTGAAGGACGCCAATCCCGGGTTCGAGCTGTTCACGGTCACCTCGCAGACCTACATGGTCCGGTTGGCCGTCCAGCACGTCGTGGCCGAGGCCACCGGAGGCGTCGCACCCGAGTCGAAAGTCGATGTGCCGGTTGCCTTCGAGGACTCGATCAGTGGCGCACCGAGCGCACCGATCTGTGAGCCGAATCTGCCCGAGGACGCGCTCCTGTCGAGCACGCTCGATCCGCAGCGCATCGGAGAGGTACTGCAATGACACGTCCGATCACACCGCAGCCAGTGCTGTCAGGAGCTTCGATGAACGAGAGATCCACGTCCACAGTCACTCTCGCCGAGCCGTACCTTCAGGTCCGCGGAATCGGCATGACGTTCGGCCCGGTGACCGCACTGGCCGGTGTCGACATCGACATCAGGCCGGGGCAGGTGCACGCGCTCTTGGGTGAGAACGGCGCAGGCAAGTCCACTCTGATGTCGATCATCTCCGGAACGCTGACCCCGACGTCGGGATCGGTGGTCGTCGCGGGCAACGAGCGGACCGACCTGACTCCTGCCGACGCACTCGCCCTCGGCATCTCCATCGTCCATCAGACTCCCGCGTTGCTGCCGGACCTGACGGTCGCCGAGAATCTCGTTCTCGCCATTCCCCGCCATCTGCGCCCCTCGGTCTTCGAGATGGGGCCGTGGGTCACCGAGAAGCTGGCGGTGGTGGGATGCACGGTCCACCCGGACACCAAGTGCGCCGACCTCCCCATTGCCGAGCGTCAACTGATCGAGATCGCCAAGGCACTCGCGATCGACACCAAGGTGCTCATTCTGGACGAGCCGACGGCACCACTGGTGCAGGACAAGGTGGATCTGCTCTTCGAGCAGGTTCGTCGGTTCGCCGCAGCCGGGGTTGCGGTCGTCTACATCACCCACCGCATTCCCGAGGTCCGGGAACTGGCGGACACGATGACCATTCTTCGCGACGGCCGGGTGCGCGGCTCCTACGATCCACAGTCCCTCACCGACGACGAGATCATCACGCTCATCGCAGGACGCGACGTCGACGCAGTGTTCCCGCCGAAGGGCACCGGCCCGAGTGCGGAGGGCCTCGTCGTCGAGAATCTGTCGAGCCCCGATTTCGAGGACATCTCGTTCACGGTCGGTGCGGGCGAGATCGTCGGTCTCGCCGGTGTCGCGGGCAACGGTCAGGTGGCGTTGCTCCGTGCCCTGGCCGGTCTCTCCGAATCCACCGGCACCGTTCGGTTGGGCGGTGATCGGTTGACGCTGAAGTCGTCCGCCGACGCGCACCGCGCCGGAATCGCGTTCATGCCTGCCGATCGCGCGGGAGAAGGTGTGTTGCCGGAGTTCTCGATCCGGGAGAATTCCGCCCTCGGCGCGTTCGGGCGATTCGTGTCCAACGGCATCATCGACAAGGGCCGCGAGAGTCGACTCACGACGGCGATGGCCAAGGCCCTGACCGTCAAGGCCCCGAGCGTCGAGACCTCGGTAGGGAACCTCTCCGGAGGCAACCAGCAGAAGGTGGTCCTGGCCCGAGCGTTGCTGTCCGAGCCCACGCTCGTTCTGGCCGAGGAGCCGACGCAGGGCGTCGACGCCGGGGCCCGCGCCGAGATCTATTCGCAGTTACGAGCGGCCGCGGACGACGGTATGGCAATAGTCGTGCTGTCCTCCGACGCCGTCGAACTCGAGGGATTGTGCGACCGGGTTCTGGTCGTCTCCCGCGGTGCCGTCGTCGAGTCCCTCAGCGGTGACGCGGTGACCGAGCACAACATGATGCAAGCCATGGTGTCGGCCACCGGACACCGAAGTGCTGCGGCGGCAACGGGAGTCGGGGCGGTGGACAAGCCTCCGAGCAAAATCGCTCGATCACTGCCCGCGTACACATTGCTCGGGGCCATCGTGCTGCTGTCCCTGATCGCCACGACGCAGAACGCACGGTTCCTCGGTGAAGCCAACCTCGTATCGGTACTGCTCACCACCACGGCGCTCGGTTTCATCGCGCTCGGCCAGATGCTGGTGGTGATGACCGGCGGCATCGATCTGTCGGTGGGTCCTCTCACCGGGCTGGTGCTGGTGATCATGTCGTTCTTCTGGTTCGACGGGGCGTCGGTGGGAAGTCTGGTGGCCGGTGTTGCGGTCGCCGTCGCCGCCGCGATCATCGTCGGCGCAATCAACGGCGGATTGATCCGCGGCCTCGGCTTCACCGCTGTGGCAGCGACACTGGTGACCTACATCGGTATTCAGGGAATCTCGCTGCTGCTCCGACCGGAGATCGACGGATACGTCGACTTCGCCATTCTCGATGTCATCAACTACAGCGTCGGCCCGGTTCCCGTGGCCTTCGTGGTCGCTGTACTCGCAGCCGTGGCGCTCGGTGCCGTTCTGCGCTTCGCTCGGCCCGGAATAGCGCTTCGCGCTTCGGGATCGGACAGCGTCATCGCCGAAAAGATGGGCGTCCGCACCGGCCTCACCGTCACCGCGGCCTACATCGGCTGCTCGTTGATGACGATGCTGGGCGGCATCATGCTGGTCGGTCAGGTCGGCGTCGGTGACCCGAACCAGGGAATCGGTTTCACCCTGTCGGCCATCACCGCAGTCGTCGTGGCCGGAACGCTGCTGCGCGGCGGTAGCGGTTCGCCGATCGCAGTACTGCTCGGAGCGCTTCTGCTGCAGGTGATTCTGGCCCTCGCCAACTTCCTGCGCCTCGATACGGCCTGGCAGTACTGGCTGCAGGGCGCCATCGTCATCGTGGCCGCCGTCCTGTACATCGCTCTGCAGCAGCGCAATTCGGCCCGCACGCACTGACCTTCCGCACAAGAACGTCACACAGAGGAGACAGCAGTGAAAGCACTCAGATTCGTCGCAGAGAACAAGGCCGAGGTTGCCGACCTCGATATCCCGGCGATAGCGGCAGACGAGGTTCTGATCGCCGCACGGTCGGTCGGCGTCTGCCATTCCGATATCGAACTGCTCGAGGGCCGCTACATCATCCCGTTCGAGTACCCGATCATTCCCGGCCACGAGTGGTCCGGTGAGGTGGCGACGGTGGGTGCCGACGTCGACGGCTTCCAGGTGGGCGACCGTGTCGTCGGCGAATGTGTCATCGGCGAGGACCACTTCGGGTTCTCCATCAGCGGCGCAGCGGCGGAGTTCTTCGTCGTCAAACCTGCGTGGCTGCACAAGCTTCCCGACGAGGTCTCGTTCACCAGCGGCGCGCTGGTCGAACCGTTCAGCTGCGGCTACTACGGGTTGATGCGCGCCGGAAACGTCAACGCGAGCGACGTACTCGTCGTGCTCGGAGCCGGACCGATCGGGCTCGGGGTGGTTGCCGGTGGCGCCGCGCTCGGGGCGACGACCATCGTGGTCGAACCTTCCGAGGGCCGCCGGCAGGCGGCGCTGAAACTCGGTGCTGCACATGCGGTGACCCCGGACGAGGTGGACGAACTGCTCGGCAAGGTGAGCAACGGACGAGGTGCCGATGTCGTCGTCGAGGCAACGGGCCGTCCCGAGGTGATGGCCAGTGCACTCGAACTCGCCGGGCATCGCGCCCGAGTGGTGTACATCGGTATCGACGTCGGACGATCGGCACCGGCGAAACTGGGGCTCATCCAGTCCAAGGAACTCGACATCCGCGGCGCGATCGGCTCGCCGGGCGTGTGGCCGGCGACGCTGCGTTTCATCGCCAGGAGCGGGCTCGATCTCGGTGGACTGGTGACCCGTGAAATCGCGGCCGACGATGCCGTGACCGCTCTCGACGAGGCACAGAAGCCGGCCGAGAACATCAAGGTGCACATCACCTTCGACGCAACTCTCTGAAATCCCGAAACCCATACGACACCGAGGACCTTTCATGTCTCGTCTGACCGACAAAGTCGCCATCGTCACCGGATCCGGCAAGGGGATGGGGCGTGCCATGGCAACGCTGTTCGCTGCGCACGGAGCTGCCGTCGCCGTCACCGACGTCTCCGAGAGGGACGGAGTGGAGACCGTCCGCCTGATCGACGAACAGGGCGGTCGGGCGGCGTTCTGGCGATTGGACGTCAGCGACGAGGCCGAGGTGTCCTCGGTGTTCGAGCAGGTGTCCGAGGAGTTCGGGAAGCTCGACATCCTCGTCAACAACGCAGGTATCTCGGGTGTCGACAAGCCCACCCACGAGGTCACCGAGGCAGAGTGGGACGCAGTCTTCGCGGTCGATGTGAAGGGTGTCTTCTTCTGCACCAAGCACGCGATCGGGCACCTACGGGCCAACGGCGGCGGCAGCATCGTCAACATCTCGTCGATCTACGGACTCGTCGGATCGCACGAGATGGCCCCGTATCACGCCGCCAAAGGCGCGGTCACAATCATGACCAAGAAGGACGCGGTGACGTACGGACGCGACGGCATCAGGGTGAACTCCGTCCACCCCGGCACCATCCTGACTCCGTTCGTGCGTGAACTGGCCGAACGCAGCGAAGGCGGGCTGCGCGGCTACCTCGACATCATGGAGCCCAAGCATCCGATCGGTCACGTCGGTGAGCCGGAGGACGTCGCCAACGCGGTGCTGTTCCTGGCCAGTGACGAGGCCCGCTTCGTGCACGGTGCCGCGCTGGTGGTCGACGGCGGTTACACGGCGGTGTGAGACCGCATCATTTCTGCCGACCGACCACGAACCAGATTGCGACACAGGTCTCGTCGTGCGGGTTGCTCAGCCGGTGCGGAATGGACGAGTCGAAGTGGAGACTGTCACCCGGTCCGAGCACCTGGCGGGCAAAAGCGACCTGAATCTCCAATCGTCCGGACAGGATGTGGATGTACTCCTTGCCGCCGTGGTTCATCAGGTTGTCTGCGGGGCAGGATTCGGTCCCGGCCGGGTAGGTGACTCGGAGGAACTCCACCTCCGGGTCGTCGTCCGGTGTCAGTCGTTCCCAGCGGACACCACCGAGGTACAACTCGGGTCGTTCGTCGGCCCGCTGCAGGCCGGGAAGCGCTCCCACCTCTGGGAGCGGCTGAACCGAGGACGCTCGCGCACTGCCGTTCGCGTGGGCTACCTCGGTTCGGTCCGCGAGCTTCGGCCGAGTCGACGGTGTAGGCCGCGGAGATTCGAGGTCATGCGGTGCTACGTCTTCGGCCATCAGAGAGTCGAGCGAGAGACCCAACTCGGTGACCATGGCGTACAGCGTGCCCACCGAGGGTGCCGTCCGTCCGAGCTCGACCTGAGAGATGAAGCTGGGGGACAGATGAACTCGACGTGCCATCTCCCGCAACGACATGTTCGCCTTCTCGCGCGCTCCACGCAGTCGCAAGCCCATTTGCGCGTTCATCTGAACGGCTGTCTCGGCCGATTCGACCTCGACGCTCTCTTCGGTCATTCTTCCGTCGCCTCCCACCTCTGCATTCAACGTCGCCCCCTGATGCCGGGTGTACGCACCCACTGGACGGACCGTAGTGCATCGATTGTCTCATTGCTCGGTCATTCCGCTGTTCCAGCTTCTCGCACAGGTTTTCGTGCCGTAACCGCTTGGAACTGAACATGTGCAGTGTTACTCTACACTTAAGAAGTTGCGTGCATCACATTCGAAATTCGTCCAGGAGGAATTGTGCCCGACACCATGCAGGCGGCCGTGTACTACGGCGCGCGCGACATCCGCGTCGAGGAGGTTCCGGTTCCGCGACGCGCGTCGGGTGAAGCGCTCGTCCGTGTTCTGCGCTCGGGTATCTGCGGCACCGACGCCTCGGAATGGGTGGCCGGACCCAAGACCTTCCCGGTACTGCGGCGGCACCCCAACAGTGGACATCAGGGCCCGTTGATCCTCGGCCACGAATTCGTCGGCGAGGTGGTCGAAGCAGACCCCGACTCCGAGAACAAGATCGGAGATCTGGTGGCTACCGGGGCCGGAATCTGGTGTGGCACATGCCGACGCTGCAAAGAAGGCCGCACCAATCAGTGCGCGACCTACAAGACCCTCGGACTCAACGTCGACGGCGGCATGGCGGAGTTCGCGAGCGTCCCGTCGAAGACACTGCGAGCGTTGCCCGAAGGACTGTCCGTCGACTATGCCGGACTCGCTCAGCCATTGGCCGTCGGCATTCACGCTGCGCGGCGCTCGGGTGCCCGTGACGGTGACAACGTCGTCGTCATCGGTGCCGGTGCCATCGGTTCGTTCGTCCTCGCCGGCCTGAAGCACCTGGTGGAAGCCGATGTCACCGTCGTCGACTTCCCGGGGAAGCGGCTCGATCGTGCGACGCGCCTCGGAGCGCATCGCACGCTGACTCCGTCCGAGGACCTCGTCGCGCAGATCATCGAGGCACTGGGCGGAAAGAAGCCGGACGTCGTCATCGAAGCAAGTGGAGCGCCCGGCCAATTGGTCTCGGCGTTGACCATGGTGGCCGATGGCGGCCGCGTACTCGCAGTAGGAATTCCCAAAGAGAAACCGGAGCTGGACGTGCATTCGCTCGTTTTCCGAGAGATCACTCTCGAGACCACCTTGGCCCACGTATGCGACACCGATCTACCTGCCGCACTGGACATTCTGAACACCGGACCGCTCGGCCAGGAGCTGGCCGAGGCGCCCGTGGGGCTGGCAGATCTGCCCGCGGCGCTGGAGCGGCTCTCGACCGGCAAGGTCGAAGGCAAGGTCCTCATCGATCCGGCGCTCCGATGAGCGCGCCCAGCAAGGCGGCGCTCGTCATCGGTGCCACCGGGATTGCCGGCCAGACGATCTCGCGTCAGCTCGTCGACACAGGGTGGACCACCTACGGTCTGGCCCGCGGCACGACCAATCCGGTCGAGGGCGTGGTGCCGGTCTCGGCGAATCTGCTCGATCCGGAGTCGTTGGCTGCAGCACTCGACGGCGTCGACCCGGAGATCGTGTTCATCACGGCCTGGATGAAGCAGGACTCGGAGGCCGAGAACATCGAGGTCAACGGCAGCATCATCCGAAACGTCCTCGGCGCGATGAAGGGCAAGTCCGCGCTGCGTCACGTCGCGCTGATGACCGGCCTGAAGCACTATCTCGGCCCGTTCGACGATTACGCGACCGGTGTCATGGCCGAAACCCCGTTCCACGAGAGCGAACCCAGGCTGCCGAACCCGAACTTCTACTACACCCAAGAGGACGAACTGTTCTCGGCGTCGGAAGAGCAGGGGTTCACCTGGAGTGTGCACCGAGCGCACACCGTCTTCGGTTACGCGGTGGGGAACGCGATGAACATGGCGCTCACGCTGGGCGTGTATGCCGAGATCTGCCGCGAGACCGGTGCGCCGTTCGTGTTCCCCGGGTCGGATACCCAGTGGAACGGCTTGACCGACATCACCGATGCAGACCTTCTCGCCGAGCAGATGATCTGGGCGGCAACACATGTCGAGGGCGAGAACGAAGCCTTCAACATCGCGAACGGTGACGTGTTCCGGTGGCGCTGGATGTGGCCCCAGATCGCGGAGGCGTTCGGCGTCGAACCCGTCGGTTTCGCCGATGCCCCCAAGCCGCTCGACGAACGCATGGGTGACGCCGCGAAGGTATGGACCGAGATCGCGGCGAAGCACGATCTGGTCGAAGCAGATGTCGATCGTCTGGCGTCCTGGTGGCATACCGACGGCGACCTGGGCCGCGACATCGAATGCCTGACCGATATGACCAAGAGCCGCGAGGCCGGTTTCCTCGGGTTCCGATCCACGTTCGAGAGTTTCTTGGACAAGACCGAGAGCTACCGCGCGGCCGGAATTCTCCCGAGGAGTCACCGATGAACGAACAGTCACAGTTCACGAACAAGGGTGCAATCGTCACCGGTGCCGGCAGCGGTATCGGCCGGGCAGTGGCGCATCGGCTGGCGTCGTTGGGTGCCCGGGTGCTCGCCGTCGACATGAACATGGCGGCCGCAGAGCGAACGGCAGCGGAGTCGGAGGGCGAGATCCATCCGTTCGCCGCCGACGTGTCCGTTCACGATCAGGTGAAGGCGTATGCGGATGCTGCGACCTCGCTGATCGGCGAACCGCGACTGTTCTTCAACAACGCCGGTGTCGAGGGCGTGCACAAGTCCATCGTCGATACCACCGAGAACGAATGGCGATCGGTCGTCGACGTCAACCTCAACGGCATGTTCTTCGGGCTCAAGAACGTGCTTCCGCTGCTGCAGCGGTCCGGCGGCGGAGCGGTGGTCAACACCGGTTCGATTCTCAGCCTCAAGGGCGCTCCTGATCGCTCCGACTACGTGGTGACCAAGCACGCCGTTCTGGGGCTGACCCGCAGTGCTGCAGCAGAATCCGCGGCCCACGGCATTCGGGTGAACTGCATCTGCCCCGGACCGGTCGACACTCCGTTGATGTCGAGGTCCGAAAGCCTGGTCAATCCGGACGATCCGAACTTCGAGCGCGACCGGTTCATCGAAGACACACCGCTGCGGCGGTACGGATCTCCCGAGGAGATCGCCGAGCTGGTGGTCTTCCTGCTGCGCGAGGACGTCGGCTATCAGACCGGTTCCGCAGTCACCATCGACGGCGGAATCACCGCGGTCTGACGCAGGATCTCGTCCCTTCACACAGATTTTCGACTTCAGGAGAAAGCTAATGCGCGCTGCGGTATTTCACGACCGACACGATGTACGGGTAGAAGACGTTCCGGCCCCGAAGGTGGGCCCGGGCGAGGTTCTGCTTCGACCGTTCTTCTGCGGCATCTGCGGAACGGACCTGCACGAGTACGCCTTCGGTCCGATCGTCATTCCGACCGAACCCCACGCACTCACCGGTGCGAAAGCGCCGCAGGTGTTCGGACACGAATTCTCGGCGCGCGTAGTCGAGATCGGCTCCGACGTCGAGTCGGTCGCAGTGGGCGATCGCGTGTCGGTCATGCCGCTCGTCACCTGCGGTAAGTGCTACTACTGCCGGCGCGGACTGAACCATCTGTGTGTGATCATGGCCTGCACCGGTCTGAGCTGGGGCGGCGGAGGAATCTCCGAACTGGTTGCGGTGCAGGAACAACAGGTATCGGTGCTGCCGGACAGCGTCAGTGATGTCCAGGGCGCGCTGATCGAGCCGGCAGCGGTGGCCGCCTACGGCGTCGATTGCACCGGGATGCGCGCTGGGGACACCATTCTCATCACCGGAGCGGGACCGATCGGTGCCCTGTCCGCTCTGTATGCACATGCGTCGGGCGCGGCAAAGATCATCGTGTCGGAGCCGAATGCCAAGCGCCGCGCGCTGATCGAGGCATTCGGTATCGCAGAGGTACTGGATCCGACGGTGCAGGACGTGCCCGCCGCCGTTCGCGCGCTGACCGGCGGTATCGGAGTAGACGCCGCAGCGGAATGCTCGGGTCACCAGCACGGATTGACGGCCGCACTCGACAGCGTCCGCTCCGGAGGAACCGTCGCGCAGGTCGGTCTGCACGTCAAGCCGGCGACGATCGATCCCATGGCCATGTCCAACAAGGACCTGACTCTGGTGGGTACCTGGTGCTACCCGGTGTACGACTGGCCGCGCATCATCGCGCTGGTCGCGTCGGGACGCTACCCGGTGGAGAAGGTCGTCAGCGAAATCATCGACGTCGAGAACATCGTCGCCGACGGATTCGAGCGGCTGCTCGACCCGAACGGTGACGCCCAGAAGCTTCTGGTGCGAGTCGGCGACGCACCGACGTCCTGATCGACACCCAAGCACACACTTTGTGGCCCGCCCCACGCTAGGAGAGACAATGCACATCGGATTCGCCGGAGTCGGCCGCATGGGTACCCACATGGTGCGCCGCTTCCTCGAGGCGGGCCACACGGTCACCGCCTACGACCTGTACTTGACGGCGGATACCGCGCCGGCCGAACTGGTCGATCTGGGAATGACGATCACCACGACGCCCGCCGATCTGGCGCGAGCCGAGATTTCATTCAGCATGTTGCCCGACGCGGCAGCGACCGAGGAGGTGCTGTTCGGTGCGGACGGAATCGCGACAGCCGGTGCGGCGGAACACCTTCATGTGGTGATGGGAACGGTAGGACCGACTGCAGTGCGCGAGTTCGCCGAGCGCGCAGCAGGATCGGGCACCGCGGTGGTCGACGCCCCGGTATCGGGCAGTGTGAGCCTGGCCGAGACCGGGCAGATCACAACGATGGTCGGGTGCGACGACGAACAGTTCACCTACCTGAAGCCGGTGTTGGAGGCAGTGACGCGCGCGCAGTTCCACACCGGTGCGGCCGGCACTGCCTCGGTGGCGAAACTCGCCGTCAATTCGGTTCTCGCAGCACTGAACCAGGCCGTTGCCGAAGCACTGATTCTCGGTGAGTCGGCTGGTTTGGCACCGGCCGCCCTGTACGAGGTGTTGGGCTCGAGTGCGGTGGCTGCGCCGTACGTGGGCTACAAGAAGGAACACTTTCTCGATCCGGCCGCGGCTGGTGTGGCGTTCCCGTTGTCGCTCTTGCACAAGGACGTAGGCCTCGGACTCGCGCTCGCCCGCGACCACGGGCTCGAGCTTCCCCAGGCCACCACCGTCGGGAACGTTCTCGACGGAGCGTTGGACTCCGGACTCGGGGCCAAGGACATGGCCGCGGTGCTCGAGTTCTTGCAGTCGTCCGAGCGCTGACCGTCAGACCATCGCCTCGTACACCGCCCGGACGTACTGCTCCGCGCGGTCCGAGCCGATGATTCCGGGCCCCATTCGGTTCATCACGTAGGAGATGGTCAGCTTCGAATCTGGGTGCAGAACGGTCAGTGATCCGCCCCAGCCTCCCCAGAAGCAGATCTTGCCGTCGGGGATGTAGGGAATCGATTCGTGTTGTGGGAGGGCAAAACCCAGGCCGAAGCGCAACGGAATGCCCAGTGCCAGATCGACTCCGTTCGATTGCTCCTCGAAGATCGTGTCGATGGTCTCCGGGCTCAGCAGTCGTATGTCGTCCACAGTTCCGCCTCGGGAGATGACCGACAGGATTCTCGCGACCGATCGTGCGTTGCCGTGCCCGTTGAGTGCACCCATGTCCGCGGCACGCCATGCCGCGGTGTTCGCGGACGAGGCCTGGACCAACGGTCCGAGAAAGGTCTTGCGACGCACCATCGTCGGATCGGGCACGGCATCATCGGTCGGCGGGGGCGGCGGAACCACATCGGCGATCCGGGCCCAGTCGCTATCGGCGGCACCGATCTGGAAGTCGGCTCCGAGAGGACCGGCAATCTCGTCGGCGACGAACTGCCGCAACGATTTTCCGGTGACGCGGCGGACGACCTCTCCGATCAGGTGGCCCTGGCTGGCCGCGTGATACCCCGATGTGGTGCGCGAATCCCACCATGGGGCCTGCTCAGCCAGACGCGAGGTCGACAGTTCCCAGTCGTAGAGGTCCTCTTCGCTGAACGGCCTGTCCCATCCCGAGACTCCGGAGGTGTGCGACAGCAGGTTCCGGACCGCGATGTTTTGTTTGCCTGCGGCTGCGAACTCGGGCCAGTAGGTCGCGACCGGCGCATCGGGATCGAGCACTCCACGGTCGATGAGCATCAACGCCGCCAGGCACGTCACCATCTTCGTCGTCGACCACACGTTGGTGATCGTGTCCGACTCCCACGGCAGTGTGCGCTCGGTATCGCGATAGCCGCCCCAGAGGTCGACGGCGGTGTGGCCGTCGATGTCGACCACGATGGACGCGCCGAGTTCCTCTCCGCTGTCGAGGTTGGCCGCCAACTTCTCGCGCACGCCCGAGAAGCGTGGGTCGCAGTGACCGTCAATTGCCATGTGATGCCCCCAGAATGCGGTGAACGGCCAATTCGACGTAGTTGTCGGCGACGTCGTCGATGCTGAGTTCGCCGCCGTCGTGGAACCAGTTGCTGATGCCGTTGAGCATGTCGGTCAGAGCGAACGACGCCAGACGTGCATCCGGGACAGTGAATTCACCGCTACGCATTCCGGCCGTGATCACGTCGCGGACGCGTCGTTGGTACTGGCGGCGGTAATCCTCGATGACAGTGCGGTGCTCGGGGGTGAGTGAGGCCAACTCGTGCAGCCCGACGATGTACTCCACCCGTCGACGGTTCAGATGTACCAGGTGCGCACGCACCAGAGACGACAGGCGTTCGGTAGGGGTCCCGGCCGCGTCGAGCAGCGGCAGGTTCTCCTCGGCCGGCTCCTGCGTGACCGTCAGGCAGATCGCGAAGAGGATGTCTTCCTTGGACGGGAAGTGGTGGTAGAGGCTGGCACCCTTGATGCCGACAGCGTCGGCGATGTCGCGCATACCCACGTTCGAGTAGCCCTCACGCGCAAAGATATTCGCGGCGTTGGCCACGATGTCGTCTCGCCGTTGGCGAGTGCGCACCTGACGGGGCAGGGGACTGACCTCGGCGGGCTGCGTCATACGGTCTCCTCGACCGCCGCCAGCAGCCGCAGTTCACGCTTGAGGATCTTGCCCTGCGGGTCGACGGGCAGTTCGGCCACGATGTGCACCGACTTCGGGGCCTTGTACGACGCCAACTCGGTGCGGCAGTACTCGATGATCGCGGCCGGGTCGGCGGTCACCCCGTCGCGTGCGATGACGAAGGCCGTCACGGCCTCGGACCAGTACGGGTCGGGCACTCCGACGACGGCGGCGCGCAGCACATCCGGGTGCGTGTGGATGGTGCGTTCCACTTCCTGCGACGACACGTTCATCCCTCCCGACTTGATCATGTCCTTCATCCGATCGTAGAAGAACAGGTTGCCGTCGGTGTCGATGCGCACCATGTCGCCGGTGTGTACCCAGCCGTCCCGGAACACCTCGGCGGTGCGTTCGGGGTCCTTGAAGTAGCCGAGCATCACCGATGGAGTGCGACAGAGCAATTCACCGATCTCGCTCTCGTTGCCCGCGGGGTCGACCACCTTGATCTCGAGGTGGGTGACGGGCTTGCCGATCCACGACGCGTCGCCGTCGGGAATGTCGTCGAGGGTCGTGAACCAGCCGACCGAGCCGAGCTGCGAGAGTTCCGACTGTCCCCAGTAGGTGCCCCAGATGGCCTCGGGTGCGGCGGCGGCCCAGGCGCTGATCGTGTGCGGCGACACCTGGCCACCGTAGGTGAGGCAGCGCCGGACCTGGCTGACGGTCTCGGGTCCGAACTGCTCGTCACGGGCCAGGGCCAGATAGAACGTCGGCGTCTGCGCGATGACGGAGATCTTCTCGGCGGCGATGATGCGCAGCGATTGAGCCGGATCGACCGTTGCGGGCAGTACGAGGGTGGCCCCCATCAGCGTCAGGGTTGTCATCGAGCCGAGTCCGGCGATGGTGTGGAAGGGCATGACGAACAGCCAGGTGTCTTCCGGTCCGGTGCGCAGGCCCCAGCTCCACGCGGGCGCGGTGGAGATGAGGAAGTTGCGGTGCGGGATCATCACGCCCTTGGGTGCCGCTTCGGTTCCGGAGGTGTAGATGACCATCGCGACGTCGTTCTCGTCCATGTCGACGTCCGGCTCGGTGGACGGGGTGTTCGCGGTCAGTGCGGCGTATTCGGTACCGAAGGTCACCAGGGTGGTGGTGTCCGGCTTCACCGACGAGATGATCTCGGCGTAGGCCGGATCGGCTACTACCACAGTCGGTTCCGCGTGTTCGAGTTGGTGCTTCACCTCGGCCGCGCGATACATCACGTTGATGCCGGTGAAGGCCGCACCCGCTTTGAGCGTGCCGTAGTACGCCACGACCACGTCGACGCTGTTACGAGCCATCGATGCGACGCGGTCGCCCGAGGTCACTCCGAGATCGACCAGCAGGTTGGCGAACTGGTTTGCGCGAGAATCGAGTTCGCCGTACGTGGTGACTTCACGGGTGCCGTCCGCCGCGTAGCTGATGAACGCGACCTTGTTCGGCTGAGTCCGCGCATGGCGACGCAGTTGATCGCCGATGGTGGCGCGGCCGATGGGGGAGCGGTGGTGGATGGCGGTACCGGGCACGGCGGACTCCTCGAGATGCGAGCTGTTAAAGGGCAGGGGAGAGGGCAGCGGAGTCGAACATCGGCTGCGAGAACGTCTCTGCCGCAACGATTTGCTCAACCGGGTCACGAGTAAGCCTGCGCGGGAACGACTTCTCGGGATACCCGACCGCGATGTGCGCGGCGGTGATGTAGTCGTCCGGGATCCCGAGCAGTTCGCGAATAGCGGGCTCCTCGTGGCACAGCAACGTCGTCACCGCGGTCGCGACGCCCTGATCGCGCAGGCTCAGGCACAGGTTCTGCACGGTGGGGTAGATGGATGCGCCGCCGACGACGGAGAGTCGGCCGAGTTCGTGGTCGGTGGGGTGCAGTCCGTCCAACGCGGCGCAGACCACCACGATGGCGGGTACCTCGTGGAGGTGGCGGGCGAAGTAGTCGGCGTCCTGCACGGTCTTGGGCAATGCGCCGACGGCGACGGTTCCGCCGGTGATGCCGGCGAAGTAGGCGTCCCACATCGGGAGGTAGAGATCGGCGAGGGCCTGCTTGCGGGCGGCGTCGCGTACGACGATCCATCGCACGGGCTGACGGTTGCCGCCCTGCGGGCCGAAGCGGGCGACGTCGAACGCGGCCTTGAACACCTCGTCGGGAACAGGATCGCTGAGGTACCGCCTGCAGGTGCCGGTGGTGCGCATCGCCTCGGTGAGTTCCATGGGTGTGTCCCTTCGCCTGTCCGCTGTTAGGTAGTGCCATGAAGCATCGTGTGGCGTGGGCCACATTGTCAAGGGTCAAGATGCTGTGAATCTGAGGATCTCGAAACCCTTGCGCAGATTTACCTAACCGTGGTTAGTTGAGCTGTCGGAGTCGGATGGAGCAGCGCGCAACAGGAGGTACCGGTGTCCACAGACGCAGCAACGGCAGCGGAGACCGTGGGTGGAGTCGATCGGGACCGACTCTCGCGGGCTCTCACCGCAGCCAACCTGCCCACGCTGGTGGCGGTGCTCTATCAGTTGACCGGCGATCCCAGGTGGCTCGCCGATCCGTACCGCCCCACGCGTAGTCGAGGCATGGACAACAACGACACGGGCGGATTCGACGACGCAGTTGCCGACCGCATCCGCGCCGCAGCGCTCGACGCGATCTGCGCGTTCCACGAGGGTGAGCCCATGGCGGTGCCCTCGCCCGATTCGGAGCACCTCGTCGAGATGATCAGCGTGGCCGTCGGTGAGCAGGTTCCTCCCGAGTTCGGCGTCATGGTCGCCGAGGACATGGGCTTCACCGCCTCGGACACTCCGGTGGCCGCGCCGAACGATCTGTCGGTCATCGTGATCGGTGCCGGTGTCTCCGGAATGCTCGCCGCCATCAAGCTGCACGAGGCGGGCATCAACCACGTTGTGCTGGAGAAGAACTCCGATGTGGGCGGCGGCTGGTTCGAGAACATCTACCCCGGTGCGGGTGTCGACACCCCCAGTCACCTGTACTCCTACTCCTTCGCCCCGAGGGCCTGGAGCACCCACTTCGGCAAGCGCGACGAGGTGTGGCAGTACCTCAGCGATGTGGCCACCGAACACGATCTGCGGCAACGCATTCGCTTCGACACCGAGGTGGCGACCGCCGAGTACGACGCGCAGCGGCAGGGCTGGACCGTCCGTACCGTCGATGGCGAAACCCTGACCGCCGACGTGGTGATCACCGCGACCGGTCAGCTCAATCGACCGAAGGTGCCTCACATTCCCGGGCTCGAGTCGTTCGACGGGCCGATCTTCCACACGGCGAACTGGCCGGCCGATCTGGATCTGACCGGCAAGCGCGTCGCCATCGTCGGAACCGGGGCCAGTGCCATGCAGGTGCTGCCGGCCATCGCGTCGACGGTGGGGCATGCGACGGTCTTTCAGCGCTCGCCGCAATGGGTCTCGTCGAGCGATGTGTACTTCACCGAGATGGGCGACGACGCCAACTACCTGATGGATGTCGTTCCGCTGTATAGGCTTTGGTACCGGACAAGGCTGGCCTGGAACTTCAACGATCGGGTGCACAGCTCGCTGCAGGTCGATCCCGAGTGGGAGCATCCGCAGCGCTCGATCAACCCGATGAACGACGCCCATCGACGCGTGTTCACTCGCTACATCGAAGCGGAGCTCGAGGGTCGCCCCGACCTGATCGAGAAGTCGCTTCCCGATTACCCGCCCTTCGGGAAGCGGATGCTTCTCGACAACGGCTGGTACGCCGCGCTCAAGCGCGACAACGTCACGCTCATCGCCGACGCCGTCGCGTCTATAACCTCGAATTCAGTTGTTGCGCGGGATGGTTCGGAGACCGAGGTCGATGTGGTTATCCTCGCGACGGGGTTCGAGACCCACAAGCTGCTGACGCCGATCGACGTACGCGGACGATCGGGGGAGTCCATCCGCGATATCTGGGGCCCGGAAGATGCGCACGCCTATCTCGGCATCACCGTCCCGGACTTCCCGAACTTCTTCATCACCTGCGGTCCCGGAACGGTACTGGGCCACGGGGGCAGTTACATCACCATCGCCGAATGTCAGGTGCGCTACATCGTCGATGTGTTGATCGACATGGTGGACAAGCGAATCGGAGCCATCGAGTGCAAAGCCGACGTGGAGGCTGAGTACGTCCGCAAGCACGACGAGGCGCACGCGAAGATGATCTGGTCGCACGGCGGCATGGGCAACTGGTATCGCAACGACGCCGGACGTGTGGTCTCGACGTTGCCGTGGCGCATCGTCGACTACTGGGAGATGACGAGGCGAGCCGATCTCGACGACTTCGTCCTGGAGCCTCGGCTGGACGAGGCTCGCTGATCGGTTGGATGTCGCCTGAACGCCGTTAGTACCCGAGACCGTGTGGGCCCATAACGCCGACGATGACCGAATTCCGTGCAAGGCTCGACGGTGCACACACACCCGAACGATCGAATGGAGCGCGCGTCGATGGAACGAACGGCAGTCAATCCGGTGCGATGGTCGGTGGACATGGGATTCAACCAGGGGGAGGTCGTCTCGGGGCAGGCTCGGACGCTCTACCTCTCCGGCCAGACGTCGACGGGCGATGACGGCTCACCTCAGCACCCCGAAAACATGGGTGCGCAGTTGTCCCTGTGCCTCGACAACATGGAAGCCGTTCTGGCCGAGGCGAATATGTCCCTGGCAAATCTCGTTCGGCTCAACGTCTACACCACCGATGTCGACGCGTTGCTGCCGCACTACGGCGACTTGGCAGCGCGACTGGGCGCGGCGGGCGTCAAGCCGACCAGCACCCTGCTCGGGGTGACCCGGCTCGCGATCCCCAGTCTGCTGGTCGAACTCGAGGGCACCGCGGTCGGGTAGATCGACTACCGGGCTATGGCGAGGCGGGCCGCGACCCCGTCATGGAGGCCCCGTCTGGACGGGGCTCGCTGATCAGTTGGATGTCGCCTGCTGCATCGAGAGCACGAATCCGTGTCCACCTCCCGCGTCGCAGATCATCGCTTCGACGCGGGAGAAGCACGTGAAACCGTTGGAGGTGATGGATGTGTTGTACTCCAACACTTTCTGCCCCTCGGCACCGAACACCCCCTGGTTGAAACACGTGGGCGTGACGTGCCCCGGGTCGAGATAGAAGCCCTTCGACAGCATGCCGACGGTGAACGTGGTGTTCGGTGCGCAATCAGCTTCGGCACCTGCAGGCACCGGAGCATCGGCGGCCTGACAGCCGGAGGAGAATGGGCCCGACCCGATCTTGCAATACACGTTGCCGGACGGGGACTTCCACGCAACCTGATTGTCGGGCACCGAGTAGGTGGCCGGGTCCACTGGCGTGATGGGTGCGGTGTTGTTCGCCGGATCGGCAGCCGTCGGCTTCGATTCGGTTGCCTGAGGCGCTTGTGTCGCAGTACCGGCATCGTCACTGTCGGAGTCCGTCGGTGCCGCGATGGTCACCTGCGGAGGTGCCGGCATCTGCACGGCCGCACTGGTGGATGGGGCCGGGTCAGCAGCGGGTGTTTCCTGACTGCTGCACGCCGTCAGTGCAGCTGTGGTGAGCACTGCGGTCAGCGTGAGTTTCCAGAACTCCCTCATCAGAATGCGATATTGACGTCGCGGGAGATCATGAAGCCTCCGTCGCCGTCGTAGCAGGTGATGCCGGCTTCGTCGGAGCGGCAGAAGGTGCCGGTGACGCCGATGATCTGGCCGTATTCCAAGACTCGAGGGCGTTCAGGTCCGCCGACGAAGATCCCCTGGTTTGTGCAGATCTGTTCGACGGTGCCGTCCTGGTTGATCTTCGCCCCGTAGGTGTTGTTCTCGGTGTTGAGGCACTCGCGGCCGGTGTTGCCCGGCACCGAGTAGCGGACCTGGCAGCCCACAATGGTCCCAGGCGCATTGGAGGAGTTGAATCCGCAGAACACGTTCCCGCTGGGGGACTGGAAGGAGTATTGGCTGCCGGCCTGCTCGAAGTCACGTGCATCGACGTTGGCGTCGTCACGGTTGGGCGCGGGCGCTACGGCTGGTGGGCCCTCGCCGGTGGGGATTGCTTGTACTGGGGTGACTACGTCGGGAGCCTGCCCGAATCCGCCTGAGCCGCTGCCACCGTCGGAGTCGGAGTACGCGTTGGCCGACGGAGCCGCCGCGCTGGTGACGGGCGCTGCTTCGGTGCTCAGCTGCTCCTCGGAGCCGCAGGCGGTGACTGCAAATGCGGTCGCTGCGATCACTGCGCATGTGGCCACGAATCTGCGGGTTCGACTCATTGGTTCGTCCTCACCGGTGGCTGCGGAGTGCGTCACCTCTGATCAATGAATCGAACGGGCCAAGTGGTCTGTTAACGTCTTTCGTGTCACGACCCCGTCACGAATCGGTATACGAGTGGTCCTTTTGTCGCATTTGCTGCGAGGGTGGGTCGACGAAAGAGTCAAGAACCACTTGATGTTTCAGCTTCAACCTGGGGTTCTTGGTTCGGTGATACGTGCGATCCGGTATTTCGTGGTGCGACATGAGCGAAAGGTATGCAGTATGCCAAAGTCATTGCGGCGAGCGGTAGTAGCGACGGCACTCACTGTTCCCTTGGTGTTCGGCATCGGAGCGGTGACGGCCGTGGCAGCGCCACAGACCACGTTGCTCCAGATTCCGGTCGTCACCGGTTTTCAGATCGCTCCGGGCGCAGTGCCGGGTGGGCTGTTCCAGACCATTCCGATGAAGGCCACGGTCGGTACCGAGCCGGGTGTTCTGCTGTTGTCCGCGGCGAATATCGCGCCGTATGCAGACCAGTATCCGTACCGAAGTCTCGGCGTGAACTGGCGAAACTGGGACATCGGGTTTCGTGGAAGCGCGGGACTGCGGCATTGGCAGGACAACCCCAACCCGGGCCCGCCCAACGACCTGCCGCCGCTACACAGTGAGCAGTACCCGCGCGAAGTAGCTCTGCCCACCGGAAGTGGCTGGGTCGAGATCACCGTGACCCACTACCGCGATTACTACGACGGCGAGCCCTACGCCGACACCCTGATCCCGGGCAAGGGTCTCATCTACGTCCCCTGATCCGAACGCGTATCGAAAGGCAAACAATGCGAACATCTTTACGACGCGGAGTAGTAGCCCTAGCGCTCTCGGTACCACTGGTCCTGGGGGTGGGCGTCGGTACGGCCACGGCCGCGCCCACTACGTCCGAGCTACTGGTACCAGTCGTCACCGGTCCCGAATTCGGCCCGGCAGGGGTCCCAGGAGGACTTGTCCAGACGATCCCGATCAAGGCAACGGTGGGTGAGAAGCCGGGTGAGGTGCGCTTCGCTGCCGCCGACATCCGGCCGTACTACTACCAGTTCAATTACCGCTTCCTGACGGTGAACTGGCGCAATCTCGACACCGGAGCCGTCGGAGCGGTCGATGTGCGGCACTGGGAAGCCCTCGAGAACCCATCACTACCGATCAACGCGGAGCCGAGATATCCGGTCAATCTGCCTCTCGAAGTGACCGCGCAGACCGGGGCGGGCCCGGTGGTCGTGACGGTCACCCACAATCGGGAGCAGTGGCAAGCCCCGCCGGCATCGAACGCCCTCATCCCCGGTTTGGGTCTGTTGTTCGTGCCCTGACCCGCGGTTTCGTAGGCGGTCAGGTGCCCAGATCGCCAGCGATATCCGCGGCAGCGAGCATCGAACCCAGTAGTGGTACAACTCGTTTGGCAGCGATTCGATAGCCTCCGCGGCCGTGCTGCTCCACGATGTTCGCCGAACTGAGGGTCTTGAGATGGTGATAGATCTGGCCGGAGGAGCCGACTCCGACCGCTGCGTGTAGATCTGTCGCGTTCGCCGGGCCTCGCAACAGCGTTCGCACGATCTGAGGTGGTCGCGAATACCGGACCGGGTCCTGTCGTGGTGACGGTGATGCACACCAAGGGCTACTCGAACGGCGGCCAATGGGGCTCTCCGTATCTCGACACCCTTCTCCCCGGCGCTGGACTCGTGCTCGTTCCCTGATCCGACAACACACGAAAGGCACGTAATGCAGCGCTCGATTCGAAATGTCGCAGTAGCCCTAGCGCTCTCGGTACCACTGGTCCTGGGGGTGGGCGTCGGTACGGCAACGGCCGCGCCCACTACGTCCGAGCTACTGGTACCAGTCGTCACCGGTCCGGAATTCGTCCCGGCAGGGGTCCCAGGCGGACTTATCCAGACAATCCCGATCGAGGCAACGGTGGGTGAGAAGCCGGGTGAGGTGCGCTTCGCTGCCGCCGACATCCGGCCGTACTACTACCAGTTCGCGTACCGGCACCTGACGGTCAACTGGCGCAACCTGTCTACCGGTGAAGTGGGCTCCGCCGGCTTGCGACACTGGAACGATGAGATCGATCGGACTCAACCTGCCAATCAGGGTGGTTCGCAGGCCTATCGCCTGCCGACCGAGGTGACGGCTCGAACGGGTGCGGGTCCGGTGTTCGTAACGGTGACCCACGACCGCGAGAATCCTGATGCGTCGAATGCCCTCATCCCCGGCGTGGGAGTGGTGCTCGTTCCCTGATTCGTATCGATACTCAGCCGGCATACTGATACAGACGTTGGCCGCCCAAATTGGCTGTGAGGCAACCAAATTGGACCGGTCTGGTGCGCGACATGATGTTGGTTAAGCCGTCGCCAGTTGCGCCCTTGGATAGTTTCGACGCTGTTGTTGTCCATCAACAACGCTCGACGAGTTGGTGCTGAAGTCTCAGTGGCCGAAGAACTCTTCCTTGAGTCGGGCGTGTAGGTCAGCCACGGTGACGGAGTACGTGGCTGATGCGTGGTGCAAGGTCTCCACCGCGGCGCGGTAGGGGTCGGAGTCCTGCGCGCTGTAGAGCGCCGGTATCGCCATGTGCCGCGGGCTTGTCGGATAGTCGTAGGGGTTCCCCGGCGTTGTCGACAGAGAGGGTCGTCCGACGAAACTGGCAGAGCTGGAGACGATTTCGTCGCCGGCTTCCTGGTCGGCCGAATCCAGCTGGGCGAACGCCAGACCGATATTGGCTATCTCGTCGAACGGCGCGGGCATCGCGCGGCCTTCGCGAAGTGCGGCAAGAGCGGGACTCACCCACGATGCGGTAGACAGACGAGCGTGGTCGGTGGCTGCTTCGGCGCACCACACGGCAATGGAGCGCGCGGTGGTCTCCGATGCTTCGAGAATATCGACGATCAGATCCCTGTCGAGCCGAACCAGGCCCTGGCCACCGTTGTAGGTCGAGACCTGGGGGATCGGGTCACCACCCCACTCGGCTGCGCGGCGTTCTGCGGCGCGGGCGTCGAGTTCGCTGCGCTCGATCAACCGACCGGGCTCACTGTCACTGGCGAATTGCCAGATGAATGCGGGACGGTCGTCGTCCGGTTCGGGTTCCGGGGGAGGTTCGGTGTCAGGGGGGACTCCGTAACCGGGCATGTCCCAGCGAACGGCGGGGCGTGGTTCCACGCCGTCGTCTGGCCACAAGCGGACGCGCCACTCGTCACCGGGCGTCGTACTGCCCGGCCAGCCGTAGTTCACGAAATTGCGACCTGCGATCTGCACCACGTAACGGCCGGGTGGGACGGAACACTCGACGGAACTCATCGGAGTCGAGTCGATCTGCAATATGCCATCAGGTCCGATTTCGAGCCGTTCCTCGCAGACCTGCTGCCAGCTGCTCTCGTCGCTGTGTGGGCGGGTGCCGAACACTTCGATGTCGATGGGCATCTCGAAGTTGTTCTGGTGTGGACTGAGCACCACTACCGTCGACCCGTTACTTGCACTGGGTTGAATGGCCATTGCTCGCTCCAGAAGCGCCATTTCACTCGGATCGGCCTCGCCGCCACGGAGATAGAACTGACCGTGATCCATGGCCAGCACCACATGCTGGGTATGGGCTGGCTTGTCGGGAGCATCCACCCCTGCACAGTGCCATAGGCCGAACCCACCGTGAACGGTTTTGTCCGACGAGCCGTGTGTCGGCCTGTCTTCACGTAGCCGACGACCGAGGTCGTCTCACTGTGCAGAGAGACTCGCGCACCTACGTTGGGAAGAAGATTGTTCCGGTCGAGGGTCATCGATCCGAGCTCGGTCGTTCAGAACAATGTGGGCGCGGTGTAGCGACCGTGTCGTGCTTCGTTCAGTCGGGCGCTCCAGCGCTGCACGAGCCACATTTCGACGAGCTCGGGGCTCGTGCCGATGTCGGTGGCCCATGCGGTGATGAGTTCGACGTAGCGGTCGTAACGGCGTCGAGTGAAGCCGGTGACGGACGGGTCTTCGAGCCATCCTTCGTGGATGAGGGTCGAGACTCCGTATTGGTCGATCAGCTGCGCCGGGCCGCCGTAGACCGACGCCTTCACAGCCCACAGGAACGTGGCCATCAGGGACATCCCGACGCCCGGTGCATCGGGCCATCCGGACCAGGTCGAGTTCGGATGGTCGGGCACTGCGCGGTTGCGTACGCAGCTGTCGAGCACGGCAAGCGTTTTCGCGACGGGGTTCTCGTCGGGACGGCTGAGATGCGGGTTCATGACGTCGGGGAATCGTCGCATCGCTCTTCGGTGCCGATGGCTGCCCTGCCACGCCGCGCAGAGAAACAACAAGCCGAGCGAATCATGTTCGCCTACAGCCAGATCGGTTCCGATACGAAGATCGTTGCGCTGCAACGTGGCACCACCGTATTCGACGATCTCTCCGTCGAGGTTGCGGCCGCGCAGCCGGAGGTCGTGACCTGCGCGGTCGAGGTGGCCGTTCCACCAATCGAGGTCCACCTCCACACCGTCGTCGAGGACATGCAGGTCGTAGCTGCGGTGCTGACACCACTGCACACAGGCCGTGGGCGGCGGGAACCCCTCGTCGAGTCGTGACATACCGCCATCGAAGCATCGGGTACCGACAGACTCCGTGGAGTTCTCGATGTCCCTCACGTTCAACTTTGCGCATCGCTATCAGCTTTGTGCGTACCTGATGAGACAGACGGGCGCGGACCTGATCGCGTCGTCGGCGGAGGGAGTTTTGCTTTTCCCGACGGCCGAATCGACGAACACTTCACCGTTCAGAATCACTTCGTACGAGTAGTCAGCGTTGATTGGCGGCGGAACACAGCTGAGATTCGGAAGCCGTTGATCCGAATTGTTGAGAAGGCACCGTGCCGAGTCTTCGACGGCGGAGGAAATTCTGGGATATCGAGCCGCATACGACAACACAGCACCGCAGGTATTAGCTAGGCTTTGAATATGTCAGTCGCTGGAGATGTGCCAATACATTCGGGTCAACTTGTTCTGCTTAGTTCCGTTGGACGTAGCGAGCACTGGTTGCAAGACTGGCTGGCCGCTGACCTGTCGAGACTAGGTCTAGGACCGCTTACGATCGTCGAGCAGGAACAGACTCAGACCGGTGGCGGGAGCCTGGATTTACTCGCTGCATCCGACGACACTTACTACAGTATCGAAGTGCAGCTAGGCGAGGTGGATGCCAACCATGGTTTTCGGGTGTTTGACTACTGGGCGAGGAACCGTCGGCGATTCTCGGACAAGAAGCACGTCGCAGTTTTGGTGGCTGAAAGTGCATCGGGCCGCTTTCGAACTGCTCTCGAGGAATTAGCTGACCTAGTTCCGTTGCTCGTCGTGGAGTTGCGATCGTGGAGAGGGGCCAATGAGGTAGTAATGATTTCGGATCTAGTCGTCCAGAATCCAAATCTCGACCTCAGCGGCACACCGCTGGCTGTCACTGGTGGTGCGACCCGAACTGAGGAGGATTGGCGTGAAGGCATGACCACTTTGGCGTGGGAATTTCACGGTCTGTTTCGCGATTGGGCGACCCAAAACGTCGGTAAGATTTTCGTCGATTATTCACCCAAGTCCTACGTTGGCATTCGCGTGGGCCGCAGAGTCTGGGCACCGCTGTGGCCAAGGCAGGACGGCGCATACGTCTACTTGCCCGATCCCGATGGATCCCGCGACGCGGAGTCACCCGCGTACAACTATTTCCGTGAACTTCTGGAAGACTCTGGGGTCTCTCTCAGCTGGAACCCCAGCTACAACGCGGGCGCTAATCCGATCTCACTTCGCTTACGCGCGCCGGACCTGGAGAGCCAGTCGGTTCAGCGGCTCCTGCTCGCTTCGCACGCCTCGATTGCCCCCGGCGCGGTCCCCTGGTCTGTTGCAAATCAACCGACAATTCCGACTGCAGTCGCCGCGGATCCCGATAGAGACGTCTGACCAGGCAACTGCTGCGCTCTCGGACTCTCTCGCTTCGACGCGTGCTTGGAATTGGAAACAACCGACAGCTATCCGGGACACATCACGCGAAGCACGTGTAGATGGCGACTCTGGCAATCAGGTGGTCCCATCACCCTGGCAAGCGACACGAGGCTCGGTACGGCAGTCCCTCCCGACATGCTCGACGTGGTCTTACGGTGCATAGCAGCGGTCGATGTGCGGGAGGCGATGGTGCTGATCAAGAGCCAGGGGTCGACGGAGTCCAACCACGATCGTTTGCGCAGATTGCGCGGGACGCGGGTGAAGCGAACGGTCGTCAATCAGTTGTAGAAACGGGGACTGAGGTCGTTGGAGAGGGAGGCTGGGAGGCTTGTGAACGCGCTACTTCCGGGAGCGTGAATCAGTCGCTCGTACTGCTCACGCCGGTTGTACGAGAAGTCCCTGCGAACTGTCGGTCCCGTATGGAACTGTGGGGTCTGGTTAGCCATCAGAACGAACAGGGGAGTGCCGGTGCCGGTTGCCGACAATGCAGTCGACAGGCCACTCGTCGACGTGGTGATCGACGCCATCGACGCGGACAATGACCTGTCCGACGAGGCCAAGTACTTCGTTCTCGCGGCCCTGGAAGGGCCGACGTCACTGCAGGAGCTTCTCGACGGCATCTCGACCCCGCACGTTCCGGAGCCGTCGGGGAGTCAGCTCGTCGAAGAGCCGGTCGGTGCGTTTCTGACCTCGATCACTGTCGCGGGATTCCGCGGTATCGGGCCCAAGGCAGCGCTGGAGCTACACCCCGCGCCGGGCATCACGATCGTCAGTGGCCGCAACGGATCGGGAAAGTCGAGCTTTGCCGAGGCCCTCGAATTCGCGATCACCGGTTCGAGTTACCGCTGGGAGAACAAGGCCAAGCTGTGGGCCGACACCTGGCGCAATCTGCATCAGGGAGATCCGTGTGAGGTGCGGGTAGGGCTCACGATCGAAGGGTCCGAACCGACGGTAGTCGGTGTCGACTGGACCTCCGATGCCGCGCTGAAGGGATGCTCCACCTGGACTCAGGTGGGAAAGCAGAAGCGCAGCACGGGTACCCATGCACTTGGGTGGAAGTCTGCCGTCGAATTACATCGCCCGATCCTGTCTTACGACGAAATCGGCGGACTGTTCGACGCGACGCCGTCCACCCTGCACGACGCCCTGGCCAAACTCCTCGGACTCGACGAGATCACCGATGCCGAGAAGCGACTGGCAGCGGTACTCAAGGAGATCAAGGGGCCCCGGCAACGAGCAGCAGAGAGCCTGCGCCAGCTCAAGACCTCGTTGTCGGATGCATCGGATGATCGTGCGAAAACTGCTGCAGCCCTGGTCAAGAAGCGGGTTGCGGATCTCGACGCGGTGCTGGCGCTCGCCACCGGAGCCGACGCATCGGCATCGCCCGCGCTCATCGGTTTGAAGCGGCTCGCAGCGCTGAGCGCCCCGACGCAGCAGCGTGTCGACGAGGTAGTGGCCGAGCTCCGGGCAGCTGCGGCCGATACCGCGGATTCGGCTGAAGAGGCACTGTCGGCGGTGGAGCAGCGCAACGATCTGCTCGATGCGGCACTGCGACTGCACAGTGAGACGGGCACTATCGAGTGCCCGGTCTGCGCGACGGGGACGCTCGACGATGCGTGGGCCGAGCACTCGCGCGCGCAGCTTGTCGAGCAGAGCCAGAAACTGGCCGCCTACAAGAACAGCCGCCGCCGACTCGACCAAGCGCAACGCGCCGCAGTCGAACTGGGGAACGAAATCGCCGACGCCACCGCGGTGGAGGGCGTCGACCTGCCTTCCTTGTCCGAGTATCGAAAGTCCGTCGCCGTGGCGCGAGAGCAACCGTCGAGTTCCTCCGGTATGGCGGATCACTTGGCGACGACAATGCCCGCGGTCATCGAGTCTGCTGAGGCGCTGCGCACCGAGGCCAAGGAAGCGGCTGATCAGCGTGAGGACACGTGGGCACCGATTGCTGGACGTCTGGCCGCGTGGGCAACTCTCGAATCCACGGCGCGAGAGGCGGATGAGGTCGTCAAGAACGTCGACGCCGCCAAGAAGTGGATTGCCTCGCATGCCAAGCAATTGAGGGATCAGCGGCTTGCTCCGATTGCCGAGCAGGCACGCGACATTTGGGCGGAGTTGCGTCAGGAAAGCAATGTCGACATCGGTGCCATCAACTTGGTGGGCCACAACACCAGCAGGCGAGTGGTGATGACCGGCTCGGTCGACGGCGTGGAGTCCGAGGCACTGTCGGTGATGAGTCAGGGCGAGCTGCATGCGTTGGCATTGGCGCTGTTCATACCGAGAGCGACTACGCCGAACAGTCCCTTCCGATTCATCGTGCTGGACGACCCGATCCAGGCGATGGATCCAGCGAAGATCGACGGCTTCATCAAGGTGCTGTCGACGCTCGCGAAGACCAGGCAGGTCATCGTGTTCTCGCACGACGACCGATTGGCCACTGCGATCAGGCAACTCGCAGTCGATGCGCGGCTCGTCGAAGTGATGCGCGAACCAGGTTCCAACATCAGTGTTTCCGAGACACAGAATCAAGCAACCCGGTATTTCAACGATGTGCGAGCATTGGTGTTGGACGAGTATGTGCCCGAGGACGTCAAGCGGCGAGTTGCACCCGGCTTGTTCCGATTGGCTCTGGAATCGGCCGCGCAGCAGGTGTTCTACGCAAAGCAACACCGTGCGGGGGCGTCGCGGATGGTGACCGAGGAGCGGTGGTCGTCAGTGCACAAGACGCGCAACAAGATTGCGCTGGCCGTGCACCAGGATTCCGAACGCGATCTATCGCAGTGGCTGGGCTTCCGCACCGAACGCTTCCCGACGCTCCACATCGCCAATGCCGGTACCCATAACGGTGCCGATCGACCGATCACCTGGGAAGTGGTCAACGATCTGAAGAAGATGGTCGACGGGATCCTCGCCGAATGACTACTTTAACGTCGCCGGCAGTAGCGCTGAGGAACGCGGAATTGCTGCTCGACGGAAGTCATGGTGCTGCAGGCGGGTCTGCACGCTTGGCCGCGTTCCTCGCTCGCCAGGCGTTGGAGGAATTGGTCATCGAGCGTTGCGTGGCTCTAGGCGTGGATATCGAACGGCCGAGCATGCGATCGCGGTTGGTGATCTTGAGGTCGTTGGACACCACGGAACGCGCGGACGCCGCGTCGGTGGCGTGGAACAGGCTGAGCAATGCTTGCCACCACCATGCGTATGAGTTGGCACCGACGGTTGCTGAAGTCAGGCACCTGTGTGGGGTGGTGGCAACGCTGCTCGAAAACCGATGATCCACGAAGTAGGAGACCGAGTTGGCCAGGGACGATCCACACATGCCCGATCTCATCACGCAACGGGACTCGAGAACCGCAATTCGATTGTGGAAGCAGTACTTTGCGCTCGATTCTCAAGGAAGGCCGAGCTTCAGCGGCTCGCAGTTCGAGAGGTTTCGGGGCGGCGGCGATACGGCGACCCGGGACGTGTTCACCTCCGATGACCTGGTGGCGGTCTCGCTACTGAGCGTCAATGTTCCCGCGCAGTCAGCGTTGCGTATTCTTGGCCCGGACGCCGACCGCTGCAGTGCACTACTCGAAGCGATCCCCACAGGACTCACCCTCGCGGATTCGCAAGAGTCCACTATTGGCACGGGGTCGTCTGCGGCGCAGCTATGGCGCTTGTTGCGTCAGTCCTCGACTCCGAAGCGGGGCGCACATGACGGAATCGGCAAGACGACGACCAGCAAACTTATCGCCCGGAAAAGACCTGAACTGATTCCAGTGTGGGACAGCGTTGTGACCAGCCTGACTGGTCAGGACAGCAAGGGCAGCTGGGCATGGCTGAGATCGGAGCTACGCAGCTCCGATTCATCACTCGACACATGGATCAGAGACACCGCGCCGAGCGAACTGATCGACATCTCCACCATTCGGCTGTTGGACATACTTCTATGGATGGTGGGTTCAGGTCGAAGCTGAGCGTGGGACAAGTGCGCGAGTGGCCTTCACTGGCGCGATCGGCGACACCGGCTACGGGTCGACGATGATAGTGCCCCATGGGGTGGTGTAATTCGGATCGGTGAACCATCCGGTTCATGATCAACGAGTTGTGTTGTATGTTAGGCGCTTTCGAGCTGAGGT
>NZ_NOYS01000016.1:0-529 GCF_002258475.1 Rhodococcus sp. 06-1460-1B | reverse complement strand
TGCGGGTTCGAGGGCTGCGTCGACGACGATCCGGTGGGAGCCGTCGGTGGTGGTGTAGCCGTTCGCGCTGCTGGGGATCGCCTCGCGGGTGACGGTCCATCCGCGCCCGGTCATGATCGCGGCCACGCGGTCGTAGATCGCGTCCGGATCGGCGCCGGTGAGAAGCTGCGCGATTTCCTCGGGCTGGGGGTGTCCCTCGATCGGGTCGGTTTGGGAGTGGTCGAACACCGACAGAATCGGGAACGTGGGCACCTTGCGGGTTTCTTCGTCGCCGGTGTCGGGGTCGGTCTCGGTGACGGTGCGGGAGCTGTAGCCGTAGATCCGGATCGCTTTCTCGCCCTTGCGAACCTGCCGTCCGCGTTGTTGCCAGGCGCGGAATCCGGCGACCTGGGTTGCCTCTGGTTTCTGACTGAGGATCAGTACGACGTTGTTGAAAAAGGATGCGGAATAGCATCAGATGCACGATCGCCGCCCCGCCCGTTGCAGCCGACACGATCTCACCATGAACCGACGCCCGTTGTGGCCGCAC
>NZ_NOYS01000014.1:0-154502 GCF_002258475.1 Rhodococcus sp. 06-1460-1B | reverse complement strand
CACAAGCGGATGGCTGATACATCGAATGCTTTCACCAAATAAAATTCGGCACTGACATTCATCGACACACTGTTGAGTTCTCAAAGAACACGCACACACCATTCACGTCCGAGATGATCTCGTCGGTGTCCGGGGCAACCGTTCCAGCTTAGATCGGATGTTCAGGCTCAGTCAAACTGGCCTTCGATCCGCGGTTAAGACACAACCGAAGTAGTATCCGAACCAGATTGTGTAGAGCGCGTCCGCTTCGCTCAGGCCTTGCGGTCTGGGCTGGCGTCCGTGTCGCTCTGACTTGGACAAAGTTACGCCCCGGATAACAACGCGTCAAATCCCCAGGTCGTTCGGACACAATCGGTGTGAACAGCCTGGTCGCGCTCGATGGATTGCCCCTCGAGCGGATGTCCAAACCAAATTACATCAATGTGACTCCGGCCACTGGCCGATCCTGGATTCAGCGAGCCACGCGTGCTCCCGCAAAGTTCCGCTTCCCGCGCCGGACCACCAACCATTGTCCGTGCAAGAGGTCGTCGCTCGACGGTGTCCAGTTCTCGTCGGCGATCTTGACGTTGTTCACCGCTGCCCCGCCCTCTTTGACCGCCCGTCGCGCAGCACCCTTGCTCTCGCTCAACCCTGTCGCGACAAGGAGGTCGACGATCGTGGTCGGAGCACCCACCTCGATGTCGGCCACAGATGCCTCGTGCAACGCCGCCGCCAGAGTGCTCTCGTCGAGGTCGGTGAGCTCGGCCCGCCCGAACAGTGCTTGGCTGGCGAGTTCGACCGAGCGAGTCGCCTCTTCGCCGTGAACCAGAGTCGTCATCTCTGCTGCCAGTCGCTTCTGAGCTTCTCGCGCGTGCGGTCGCTCCTCGGTTGCTGTCTCCAATTCGGCCAGTTCGTCCTGGGACAGGAAGGTGAACCAGCGCAGGTACTTGACCACATCGGCGTCACCGGTGTTCACGAAGTACTGGTACCAGGCGTAGGGGCTGGTCATCTCGGGGTCCAACCAGAGACTGCCACCACCGGTGGACTTACCGAACTTCTTGCCGTCCGACGACGTGACCAGGGGAACGGTCAGCGCGTGAACCTGTTCGGCGTCCTGCCGACGGTTCAGTTCCACGCCGGCGATGATGTTGCCCCACTGATCCGAGCCACCGATCTGCAGACTGCAGCCGTACTCCCGGCGCAGCTGGACGTAGTCGTTGGCCTGCAACAACATGTAGCTGAACTCGGTGTACGACATGCCGTCGCCCTCGAGCCGAGTCTTGACCGTCTCCCGCGCGAGCATGACGTTGATCGAGAAGTGTTTGCCCACGTCTCGGAGGAAGTCGATGGTGGACAGCTCCCCTGTCCAGGACAGGTTATTGACCACCACGCCACCGGTAGGGCCGTCGTCCAGGTCTACGAACCGTTCGAGCTGCCCCCGGATCCGCGACGCCCATTCGGTGACCACCTCACGGGAGTTCATGGTCCGCTCCCCCACATCGCGAGGATCACCGATCAGTCCGGTTGCGCCGCCCGCCAGAATGATCGGCCGATGACCGGCCCGCTGGAACCGCTTCAAGGCGAGCAGCGGAACGAGGTGGCCGGCGTGGAGCGAGGGTCCGGTCGGGTCGAAACCGGAGTACAACGTGATCGGCCCGTCCGCGGTGGCCTTCTTCAGTGCTTCCACGTCGGTGGACTGCGCGATCAGTCCGCGCCAGGTCAATTCGTCGATGATGTTCTCGCTCACGACGTCGATCTTCCCGCATGCACTTGCCGCCGCCTCGTTCAGCCCTCACGCAAGCCGGGCTGGGGAGCCCGAGGGCTGCGCCGGTAGTTCGACACTGCAGGCGAGGCCGGTAGCCAGAAACGCCACGGTCTGTCTGCTGCCACGCTCACGCCCACGCGTGGGCCGACTTTCACCGCGTCGTCGCCCAGCTGATGTTCGGGCAGCTCGAGGGTGATCGGTGACGACGCGTCGAACAGATCGGTCCCGTTGTCGGCGAGTCCCACTCCGAGTGCTCGTCCGAGATTGCCGGGCCCTCGAGCCCACCCGGCCTCGACCCGCGCTGTTCGCGACTTTCCGCCACCGCGCCTGCCGTCGACGAGGTCGTGACCTGCAATTACCTGCCCGGCTCGAAGCAGGACGGCAGCAGCCGTCCCGTCCGGCCCGCAACTGACGTTCATGCACAGGTGCATGCCGTAACTCAGATAGACGTACAGCCGACCCGCCGGACCGAACATCACGGAATTTCGGGGTGTCGGACCACGGAAAGAATGCGCAGCGGGATCGGGCCACGGACCGTCGACCGGACCGCCGTATGCCTCGACCTCCACGATGCGCACCGACACCGCGCCTGCATGGACGGTGGCCCCGAGGATACGTCGGGCTGCGTCGTCCGGCTCTCCGATTTCCAAGTCACCAGCGTTCACCCGTCCCATGATGCTGAACCCTTGACCTCGAGGCATCGACGGGGCTATGACTGCATCGATCGATGAGAGTCTGGAGGCCGACATGGCGTTCACCGGGCAACATGCCGTCGAGATCACAGGGTTGACGGTTCGCCGCGGCAACCGAACGGTGCTGCACAATCTGTCCCTGACGATTCCGCGGGCTGCCATCACCGGCCTCCTCGGCCCATCGGGCTGCGGAAAGACCACGCTGATGCGCGCCATCGTCGGCACGCAGATCGTTGCCGGCGGAACCGTGACAGTGCTCGGATGCCCGGCCGGCTCTGCCTCCCTGCGCCGGACTGTCGGGTACGTGACGCAGGCACCGAGCGTGTACCGAGACCTCACCGTTCGCGAGAACGTGCAGTACTTCGGGTCGCTGTACGGTCGCCGCCACTCCGAGGTGGCGTCCGCCATCGAGGCTGTCGGACTCACCGACCATGCGGCGTCGCGGGCGGGTGAGCTCTCCGGTGGCCAACTGAGCCGAGTCTCCCTGGCCAGCGCGCTGGTCGCCGAACCCGAACTCATCGTCCTCGACGAGCCGACGGTCGGGTTGGATCCCGTCCTTCGCTCGGAACTGTGGTCACGATTCGCCGCAATCGCAGCGGCAGGTACGACAGTGCTGGTCTCGAGCCACGTGATGGAGGAGGCAGAGCACTGCAGCCAGCTCGTACTGATGCGCGACGGTGCCGTCCTGGACCGATCGAGCCCCGAAGCGCTACTGGCGCGGACGAAGGAAACGAACCTCGACCGCGCATTCCTCTCGCTCATCAGATCCACGGAACAGACATCGTGAACGCACGAATCTACGCAGCGGGTACGGGTCGAATCCTGCGCCAGCTCAGAGCCGATCACCGATCGGTGGCCATGGTCCTGCTCGTGCCGTCTCTACTGATGGTGTTGCTGTATTTCCTGTACCGAGACGTCCCGGCTCCGCCGAACCAACAATCGTCGTTCGATCGAATTGCGATCACGATGCTCGGCATTCTGCCGTTCGTCGTCATGTTTCTGCTCACGTCGATCTCGATGCAGCGTGAACGCAGCACGGGAACACTCGAACGCCTGCTGACCACACCGATGTCCAAGATGGACCTGCTTGCGAGTTACGGCTCGGCGTTCTCGCTCGCCGCTGTAGGGCAGGCGCTGCTCGCGTGCGCACTCGCATTCGGATTGCTCGGGCTCGACATCGAAGGCTCGATCGGGTGGGTTCTGGTGATCGCGGTACTCGGGGCGATGCTCGGAGTGGCGATCGGGCTGTTGTGCAGCGCTTTCGCACGTACCGAATTTCAAGCGGTCCAGTTCATGCCGGTCGTCGTGATCCCGCAGCTCTTCCTCTGCGGGCTCCTGGTGGCCCGCGATCAGATGCCGAGTTGGCTCGGTGCAGTCAGCAACCTTCTGCCGCTGAGCTACCTGGTGGACGCCCTGCAGGAAATATCCGTCCACCCCGATGCAACCAGGCGCATGGGGGCCGACATCGCCGTGGTCGTGATGTTCACCGTGGCAGCGCTGACCGGTGCGGCAGCGACATTGCGTCGGCGGACACCATGAACGAAGTGATCTAGGACGTGGCGCGCGCCAGAATCGACTCGTGCTCGGCGTCGTCGACATCGCGCGCATCGTCGGCGAGCAACACCGGAATGCCATTTTCTATCGGATATGCGCGACGCAGTCGCGGGTTGTAGAGCAATTCGTCCTCGACGAGCAGGAGCGGGCCCTTGTCCACAGGGCACGCGAGGATGGAGAGCAGAGTCGAGTCGATTGCCACAGGTGTCCTTCTGTCTGCTCCGACCGAGTCGGAGTGATGGTCTTCGTTCACGCTACCGAACGCCGATTGTTTCCGTCGTCGGGGCCGCCGGCCGTACCTTCATGTCAGGAAGACTTCTCGGCGGTGGCCTGACGTCCCACGAAGCGTTCTGCCACAACAGCTTTCGTCAGTCGTCGGTAGCTGTTCGACTCCGGATCGTAGTACCACGATCGTGCGCTCGGAGTAGGAATTCCTGCCTGCTTCAATGCAGACGCGTTGGGTCGATAGGCGCGACCGACCGGGATGTCGGACACAACGTGGACGATCGCCGGGCGCTCGTCCGGAAGCAGAACTCCCAGGGCATCGGTGAGAGCGCGAGCGGTGATCACCGCTTCCGGCTGCAGGGAGACAGCACACACGGCAACCTCGGTGGCCGACGCTTCCATGCGGATCGACCGTGGCCCGTCGACGGCTACACGAACCCCGTAGACCACGGCCGAACCGACCTGGTCGAGATCGCCGACGGCGTCGACGATCGGCTGGGTGTACACCGGACCCCGCGCCGAGCGAACAACGGTGTCTTTACGATCGATGAGCCAGTAATCGCCGTCCGAATCACGCCGGAACAGGTTCTCGGTGGGTATCCACGCGTCGGTGGGCTCGAAGACCCCACGCATGACATGGCTGGTCGCTTCACCGTCACCGCTCGGGCGGCCCAGGAGCAGCCCGATCTCGTCGTCGCGGCACTGCCGCACGAATCCGTCGTCGTCCTCTTCGAGTCGGCCGGTGATCGGGTCGTACGCCGCCAGGGCCACTCGCGCACTGCCGGGCAGAGGGCGTCCCTTCGAGCCGATCTTCGTCCCGGCGACATTGGCCAGAATGACGTCGTTCTCGGTGGAGGCATAGAACTCGAGCACTCGCGCCGGGGTGAACTTCGCCAGGGTGCGACGCCACAATCCCACCGGCATACCGGAGCCGATGAACAGCCGAACCGGGTGACCGGTGTCGACCGGGAAGCGCCCGTCGTCGACGATCTGCTGCATCATCGTCCAGGTGTAGCTGACGACAGTGACGCCGTAGCGGTACACCTCTTCCCTGAAGCGCTCGGGATCGAGACCACGGGAGAGCGCGATCCTCGATCCGCCGGCAAGCGCGCCGCCGATGGTCACGAGTATGCCCGCCGAATGATGGAGCGGTGCAAGGCAATACACGGTATCGCCGGGACCGAGAGCGGCCGTCGTCGCGGTACCGAATGCGGACAGCGCCCAGCGATGGTTGGTGATGTAGCGCGGTTCGAGACCACGGTCGGTGGTGGTGAACAGAATCATTGCCAGTTCGCGAGCGCGACCGGGATCCGGCTCGAACCAGGCCGGTAGCCGGACGGCGTCGGGGTCGATGGCTTCGAGGTCGATCACTTCGTAGCCGTCCGGAACATCGAGCCGCCGCGTCTCGCCGCCGCCGAGCACCAGTACGTTGGGCGCGACCGGAACGGCCGCCGCGGCATTTTCCGGATCGGCGATCACGGTGTCGACGTCCACGGTGCGTAACGCGGCAGTGAGGTCGCTACCCGGCTGCAGCAACACCGGAACAGCGCCGATGCGCGAGAGAGCTGCGATGGCGGCGAGGGCACTCGGCCTGGTCTCCATCAGCACACCGATGCGCGATGCCGGCCGTACACCGACACTGATCAGACCTCTAACCACGTTGTCGATACGCACGTTGACGGCGTCGTAGGTGTGCACACGGTCGTCGAAGAGGAAGCACTCGCCGAGCGGGGACTTTCTTCCCTGCTCAGCGATCAAGCGGCCCAACGAGACCCGACTGTGCGGCTGCATCTGCCCCAGCCGTGCCAGCCGCGGAAGGGTGCGCACGGCCTCGGTCGAGATCTCACGAGTGCCGCGCACGGCACCGGTCGCGGCCGAGGCCAATCCGCGTCCTACACCGACTCCCACTTCGGCGATGGAGGCAGCGGTATGAATCAGCCTGTTGGTGATCGACACTCCGCTGTCGCTGTCCGAGTGCTCTTCGTGTTCCATGACGCGCACGGCCTCGGGCTTCGGTCCGAGGTTCTCCCGCCACCGAATCCAGTTTCCGGTGGTCGGCCATGTCTGCGCAGCTGCCGTGCTACCCACCACGAGACCGAAATGTCCTGCACGCAAAGTCGTTTCGAATACCTGAGCACGCGGTGCGGCACGCCGGATTCCGCGCACCGCCAACGGCTGTCCGATGTCGTCCACCTCGCCGACGAACGCCAAGACCGGCACCGTCAACTCGGCAAGCGTCAACAACCTGTCCTTGATGACGAAACCGCCGGTCATCATGCGGTTGTGCACGACGAACTGCTTGAGCAACTCGGCCACGGCGGGCCCGGACCACGCCACCCAGCCGTCCATCGCCAGGAAGCGGCGCTGCGGCTCCCGAGGCAACAGTGCTTCCCGATCGTGCAACTGTCGCAGGAAATCCAAACGAGACCGCACGGTCTTCGCCGGGTCGAGCAGCTGAAATCCCGTCCGCGCCATCCACCCCGACACGGCCAGGCGCGTGAATACGTGGTCGGCGAGAAACTCTGCGCCCCGAGTGGCGACACCGGCCGGGATACCCAACGGCAAGCCGGCCAAGGTGTCCACCGGAGCCCCGAACGTGATGAGGCTGGCCAGGTTTCGCCCACCTCGATAGGCGGCAGCCTGGTAGCAGAACATGCCGCCCTGCGAATACCCTCCGAGGTGAACGTCGCGGCCGGTGTGATCGTGCACCTTGTCCACGACCTCGCTGATGGCGACGACGTGATCGGCCAGAGTACGGCTCCATCCGCCCTCTTCGGTATCGGGCGAACCGAAATCGACCACCCACGGGTCCATGCCCATGCCGTGCAGAATGCCGGCCGCACCTTGATCGGTGGTGACGTCGTACACGTCGGCGGAGACCATCATCGGCGGAATCAGCACCACCGGAGGACTATCCACGGGAACGTCGTCGGGGAAGTAACGCCGCAACCGATACATCGGCTCGCGGTCCATCACCCGGAAAGGCGACGGATCGACCTCGGTCTCGAGTCCACCCAGCCGGATGACCTCGAGGCCGTTCTGGGCCGTTGCGATAGCACGCCGCAGTGGACCACGTACCGCGTCTGCATTCAGTCCCACAAATACACTCCTGCGTTCGGCCCCGACGGAACGACCGACATCGGTCTTCGCGTGACGAAAGCTTCTCACATCACACTCGTGGAATCGGCGAGGATGTCGACTAGTGCCGCAATACCGGCACCTCGGCCCACGCGCGCAACGTCGACGCAGTCGCCCGCACACCACCGAGCTGGTGCGCCACCTGAACCGCCGCGGTGCCGCCGCGAGCATCACGCGAGGAAATGGAGCCCTCCACGGTGAGCACCTCGCGCACCGCCGGAGTGAGCGCCGGATCGATCGACGCGAGCTCGTCGTCGGTCAGATCCACCAGCCCGACGCCCCGCGCTTCCGCCGCGCGCACGCAGGCTCCCGCTGCCTCGTGCGCTACCCGGAACGCAATCCCTTGCCGCACCATCCATTCGGCGATGTCGGTGGCGAGCGTGAACCCGGCCGGCGCGAGTTCGGCCATGCGATCGGTGTGGAACTCCAATGTCGCCGTCAAACCGGTGAGTGCCGGGAGCAGCAACTCGAGCTGAGCCACCGAATCGAAGACCGGCTCCTTGTCTTCCTGAAGATCCCGGTTGTACGCCAACGGTTGTGCCTTGAGGGTGGCCAACAGACCGGTCAGATTTCCGATCAGGCGGCCCGTCTTGCCACGAGTCAACTCCGCGACGTCGGGATTCTTCTTCTGCGGCATGATCGAGCTGCCCGTCGACCATGCATCTGCAAGAGTCACGTAACCGTATTCGGGTGTGCTCCACGAGATGACCTCCTCGGCGAACCGAGACAGGTCCACCGCCGTCATCGCCAATACGAACGCGGCTTCCGCCGCGAAATCACGCGAGGACGTGGCGTCGATCGAGTTCTCGGCGGACGAATCGAACCCGAGTTCGGCGGCGATCTTCTCGGGGCTCAGACCGAGCGAGGAGCCGGCCAAAGCGCCGGAACCGTAGGGCGACACCGCCGCTCGCCTGTCGAAATCCGCGAACCGCTGGACATCACGCAGCAGCGGATGGGTATGTGCGAGCAGATGATGCGCCAACAACACCGGCTGCGCCGCCTGCGAATGAGTCTTGCCGGGCATGACCGCGGTGGGGTGAGCCGCAGCCTGAGTTGCCAATGCGTCCACGACGTCGAGAACACCGACCGCCACCCGACGGACGGCGTCGCGCAACCACATCCGGAACAGGGTCGCGACCTGATCGTTGCGTGAGCGGCCGGCGCGCAGGCGACCACCCACCTCGGGTCCGACCCGGTCGATCAAACCGCGTTCGAGGGCGCCGTGCACGTCCTCGTCCGACTCGGCCGCGACGAACTCACCGGACGCCACGTCGTCGGCCAGCCGCTGCAAACCGTCGAGCATGGTCTCGAGGTCCTGCGGGGTCAGCAGTCCGGCACCGTTCAGAACCCGAGCGTGCGCCATGGACGCACGGATGTCGTAGGGCGCGAGAACCCAGTCGAAGTGTGTCGATTTGCTCAGGGCAGCCATGGCAGCCGCGGGGCCGGAGGCGAAGCGCCCGCCCCACAGCGAGCCTTCGTTGGTTCCGTGTGCGTTGCTCGAAGTGGTCACAGGCCCAGGTCCCGCTTCGCTGCGATCTTGGAGGAGAGCCCGTGCAGCTGCACGAATCCCTTGGCAGCCGACTGGTCGAACGTGTCGCCCTCGTCGTAGGTAGCGAGGTTGAAGTCGTACAACGACTCCCCGCTGCGACGGCCGTTGACGATGATTCCGCCCGCGTGCAGCACCAAGCGGATGTCGCCCGAGACGTGTTCCTGCGTGTGCTGAACGAACGTGTCGAGTGCACCCTTGAGCGGCGAGTACCACAGGCCGTCGTAGACCAGCTCGGCCCACTTCTGGTCGGTATGACGCTTGTAGCGGCCGAGTTCGCGCTCGAGGGTCACGTGCTCGAGTTCTTCGTGCGCACGGATCAGGACCATCGCACCGGGAGCCTCGTAGATTTCACGGCTCTTGATGCCGACGAGCCGATCCTCGACGACGTCCAATCGGCCGACACCCTGAGCGCCCGCACGGGTGTTGAGTTCTTGAATCGCACCGAGCACCGACACCGGACGGCCGTCGATGGCGACCGGGCGACCCTTGTCGAACGTGAGGATCAGTTCGTCGGGTGCCTGGAAGTTGACCGTCGGATCCTCGGTGTAGTCGTACACATCCTTCGTCGGCGCGTTCCACAGATCTTCCAGGAAGCCGGTCTCCACTGCTCGTCCCCACACGTTCTGGTCGATGGAGAACGGTGACTTGGTGGTGACGTTGATCGGAATGTCGTTCTCCTCGGCGAACGCGATCGCCTTCTCCCGGGTCCACGCGTAATCGCGTACCGGTGCCAGCACTTCGAGCTCGGGAGCGAGCGTGTTGAAGCCGACCTCGAACCGGACCTGATCGTTGCCCTTGCCCGTGCATCCGTGGGCGACGACGGTTCCGCCGTGCGCACGTGCGTTCTCCACCAGATGCTTGACGATCAGCGGGCGGCTGATGGCCGAAACCAACGGATACCGGTCCATGTACAGCGCGTTGGATTGCACCGTCGGCAGGCAGTACTCGTCGGCGAACTCGTCCCTGGCGTCGACGACGACCGATTCGACTGCGCCGCAGTCCAATGCGCGCTGGCGGACGACATTCATGTCCTCACCGCCCTGGCCGAGGTCGATGGCAACAGCGACGACCTCCTTGCCGGTCTCCCGTCCGATCCAGCTGATGGCGACAGAGGTGTCGAGTCCGCCGGAGTAGGCGAGGATGACGCGTTCGGCCATGGTGATGACGCTCCTTCGTGGTTCGTGTGGTGCAGTGCGGAGTGACCGGATCTCAGTTTCCGCGTCGAGCGAGCTTTTCTATCTTGTCGGCGATCTCGCCGCCGGTGGTCGGTTCACGGGCGATGAGCAGGATCGTGTCGTCCCCGGCGATCGTTCCCACGACTTCCGGCAATGCAGCACGATCGAGGGCGCTGGCCAGGTAATGCGCAGCTCCGGGCGGTGTCCGCAGAACTGCCTGGTTTCCGCTGTGATCGGTGGACACCAACAGCTCCCCCAACAGCCGCAGGAGACGGTCGGTTCCGCCCGACACCCCGCGCACCGGGCTGCCGTCCTCGGGGACCACGTACACCCCGACGCCGCCGTCGGGAGCGCGCAACTTCACCGCACCCAACTCTTCGAGGTCACGCGACAGCGTCGCCTGGGTAGTGTCGATCCCCTCGGCGGCGAGCAACGACGCCAGCTGCGGTTGACTGCGCACCTGATGCGTGGCCAGCAACGCGATGATCCGCGCCTGTCTGCCCGCGCGGGTCGACGCGGTCAGCGGAACCGCAGTGACGTCGTCACTCACGGTCGCCGAGCCTGCTCGAGGAGCCAGACCAGCAGTGCTTTCTGCGCGTGCAGACGGTTCTCGGCCTCGTCCCAGACGACACTGTGCGGACCGTCGAGCACCTCGTCGGTGATTTCCTCGCCGCGGTGGGCAGGAAGGCAATGCAGCACGACCGCATCGGATTTCGCCTTCGACAGCAGCTCGGAGTCGATGCGGTAGGGCCGGAACGGAGCGACTCGATCGAGTCCGTCGTTCTCCTGACCCATCGATGTCCAGGTATCGGTGACGAGAGCGTCGGCACCGTCGGCGGCCTCGTCGGGGTCTTCGGTCACCGTGATGGACGCTCCGGTCTCCTCGGCGCGCGCACGTGCGGCATCGAGGACGTAACCGAGTGGTGCGAATTCCTTCGGAGCGGCGATCCTGACATCGAGTCCCGCGGTCACTCCGCCGATGAGAAGCGAATGTGCCATGTTATTGGCACCGTCGCCGAAGTACGCCAGCGTCCTCCCGGTCAGGTTTCCCTTGTGCTCGATCAGCGTCTGCAGATCGGCGAGGACCTGGCAGGGATGGAACTCGTTGGACAGCGCATTGACGATGGGAATCGTTGCACCCGTTGCCATCTGCTCCAGCCGCTTCTGGCCGAACGTACGCCAGACGACCGCCTCGACGTAGCGGGACAGCACGCGGCCGGTGTCCTGCAGAGTCTCCTCGCGTCCCAGTTGAGTGTCGCTTCCGGTGACCACAACGGCGTGGCCACCCAACTGCGCAATGCCCAACTCGAACGAGAACCGAGTTCTGGTGGAATTCTTCTCGAAGATCACACCGACGCCCTTCGGCCCCCCGAGCGGCCGCTTGGAGAACGGAGCCCGCTTGATCTCGGCCGCGAGCGCCAGGATTTCTCCCTGCTGCTGCGGGGTGATGTCGTCGTCGCGAAGGAAGTGCTGAACGGTCATGGCTGGTGTGCCTCCTGTGCTGCGTCGAGAATTGCCGGTAGTGCCGAGACGAACGACGCGGCCTGCTCTTCGGTGATGATCAGCGGCGGTGCGAGCCGCAATACGTCTGGTTGCGCTGCATTGATCAGGAAGCCTGCGTCACGGGCCGCCGCCTCGGCCGCAGGCGCAACTGCGGCCGTGAGCACCACTCCGAGCAGAAGCCCGGAGCCCCGAACATGGCTGACGAGAGGGTGTTCGAGAGCCTCGATGGAATGAGCGATGGTCTTGCCGAGACTGTCGGCGTGCGAAACGAGGTCGTCGGCGGCAATGGTCCGCAACACAGCCAACGCAGCAGCGGCGCAGACCGGGTTGCCGCCGAAGGTGGTGCCGTGCTTGCCCGGATGCAACAACTCCCCCGCCGCCCCGATACCGATGCAGGCTCCGATGGGCAGACCCCCGCCCAGCCCTTTGGCCAAGGTGATCACGTCGGGCACGATGCCGACCGACTGGTGGGCGTAGAACCAGCCCGTGCGGCCGATACCGGTCTGCACCTCGTCGAGGACCAACAGCGCGCCGTGCCTCGCCGTGATCTCACGTGCGGCAACGAGATACCCGTCCGGAGGAACGACCACGCCGCCCTCCCCCATGATGGGTTCGAGAAACACTGCGGCGGTGTCGGAATCGACGGCTGCCTCGAGCGCGGCGATGTCTCCGTAGGGCACGTGCTGGACACCGGCAGGCATGGGTTCGAACGGAATTCGCTTGTCGGCTTGTCCGGTGAGCGCCAGTGCACCCATCGTCCGTCCGTGAAAGGCCTTCTCGGCGGCAATGATGTGAGGACGACCGGTCAGACGCGCGATCTTGAACGCCGCCTCGTTGGCCTCGGTACCCGAGTTGCAGAAGAACACTCGTCCCGTCGTACCCGCACCCAGGTGTGCGAGCAATTGCTCGGCCAGTTCGATACCCGGTTCCGTCGCATACAGATTCGACGTATGACCCAGAGTGGAGAGCTGAGCAGTGACCGCCTCGATCACCGCAGGATGAGCGTGGCCCAGGATATTGACGGCGATACCGGCCAGCAGGTCGAGGTACTGCTTGCCGTCGGCGTCGGTCACCACAGCGCCTTCGCCTCGAACGAGCGCTACGCGCGGCACACCGTAGTTGTCCATCAGCGACGTGGACCACCGCTGCTGTAGATCGACCGTGGACTGCGTGCCGGTCATGACGTGACTCCTGACGTAGACAATTGATCGGGGGTGACCATGGTGCCGATCCCCTCACCGGTGAACAGCTCCACGAGAACCGAATGTTCGACGCGACCGTCGATGACGTGCGCCGACGGCACGCCGGCACGAACGGCCCGCAGGCACGCTTCCATCTTCGGAACCATCCCGGCATCGAGCGTGGGCAGCAATGCGTCGAGTTCCGACGCGTCGATTCGAGAGGTCAGGGAACTGCGATCGGGCCACGCCGTGTAGAGACCCTCGACATCGGTGAGCACGACCAACTTCTCGGCCCCGATCGCACTGGCGAGAGCAGCAGCAGCAGTGTCGGCGTTGATGTTGTGCACCACGCCGTCACTGTCGGGTGCGATGGTGGAGACCACCGGAATACGGCCTGCGGCAATCAGATCGAAGATCGCCTTCGGATCTACCGAGGTGACGTCGCCTACCAGACCGATATCGGTATCGACGCCGTCGACCAGGACCGAACGACGCGTCGCGGTGAACAGGTGCGCGTCCTCCCCCGAGATTCCGACGGCATACGGACCGTGACTGTTGATCAAGCCGACGAGTTCACGGCCGACCTGCCCGAACAGCACCATCCGAACGATGTCCATGACTTCCGGTGTGGTGACCCGGAATCCGCCGCGGAACTCACCCGTCAGGCCCAGCCGGGTGAGCATGGCCGAAATCTGCGGGCCTCCGCCGTGCACGACGACGGGGTGAATTCCGACGGTGCGTAGAAACACCATGTCGGCGGCGAACGCTCGTTTGAGATCGTCGTCGATCATGGCGTTCCCGCCGTACTTCACCACGACGATCTTGCCCGAGAAGCGCTGGAGCCAGGGCAGTGCCTCGGCGAGCGTGAACGCCTTCTGCGCTGCCGTCAATTGCGTCGCAGCAGCAGTCATGACGAGTACGCCGAGTTCTCTTCGACGTAGGCGTGGGAAAGATCCGTCGTTCTGATCGTGGCCGTACCGGACCCGAGTCCGAGGTCGATGGTCACGGCGATATCGACTCCGGACAGGTCGACCTCGCGCGCACCCGGAGCGCCGACGCCGTCGATGCACACCGGATTGCCGTTGAACGACACGGCAATCCGATCCGGATCGAGTTCGATCGGAGCAATACCGATCGCCGCGAGTACACGGCCCCAGTTGGGGTCCGAACCGAACAGGGCCGTCTTGGTGAGACTGTCCCTGGCGACCGTCCGCGCACCGACGAGAGCCTCGTCCTCGGATACTGCACCCGAGACGGTGATCTTCACTCGCTTGGTGACGCCCTCGGCATCGGCCATCATCTGATCGGCGAGGTCGTCGCATACCGCAAGAACAGCAGCGTCGAGGTCCTCCTGCGACGGGCTCACACCGCTCGCCCCGGAGGAGAGCAGCAGTACCGTGTCGTTCGTGGAGGATGCGCCGTCGACGTCGAGTCGGTCGTAGGACAACCGGGTGGCCGCACGAAGCGCGGTGTCGAGCTGCTCCGCGGTCGCGACGGCGTCGGTGGTGATGACACTGAGCATCGTGGCCAGCGAGGGTGCGAGCATGCCCGCGCCCTTGGCCATGCCACCGACATTCCACTTGTCTGCGTGATGAATCGCGGCCTGCTTCGGAACGGTATCGGTGGTCATGATCGCGTAAGCGGCATCGGTGCCACCGGAGATACCGCCGGCCAGTTCGTGCACCACCTCGGTCACCCCCGGCAACAGCTTGTCCATCGGCAACCGATCGCCGATGAGACCTGTCGAGCACACGGCAACCTCGATGGCCCCTGTTTCCGAACCCCAGTTGCTCAACACGGACGCGACCTCCTCGGCCGTCCGATGCGCGTCCTGGAAACCGGGTGCACCGGTACAAGCGTTGGCACCGCCCGAGTTCAACACCACCGCGCGAAGCCGACCGGTGGTGAGCACCTGCTGCGACCACAGCACCGGCGCGGCCTTGACCTTGTTGCGGGTGAAGACGCCCGCTGCCGTGAAGTCCGGGCCCTCGTTGAACACGAGAGCCAGATCGGACCTGCCACTTGCCTTGATACCCGCGGGAATCCCGGCCGCACGGAATCCGGCGGGGGACGTCACGCCCTGGGAACGCACGAGCTTCCCCGCGATCGAGGCGACCGTATCCGTCTCGCTCTTCAGGCCGGTCATGGAGCAACTCCTACGGTAGAGAGACCGTCGGTCTCGTCGATTCCCAACGCCAGATTCATCGATTGCACTGCTGCACCGGCTGTTCCCTTGGCCAGGTTGTCGATGGCCGCGATGACCACCAGCAAGCCGGCGTCTGCATCGACGGACACACTCATCTGCACGGCGTTCGATCCGATGACCGAACCGGTCTGCGGCAGCCGCCCGGCCGGAAGAACATGAACGAAAGGCTCTGCGGCATAGGCCTTCTCGTACACCTCGACGGCCTGAGCCTCGGTAGCGGTGGTCACGGCCGTACAGGTGGCCAGAATGCCACGCGGCATCGGCGCGAGTACCGGAGTGAACGACACCGACACGTCGGTACCGGCCACAGCCGACAGGTTCTGCACGATCTCGGGAGTGTGCCGGTGCGCGCCTGCTACCGCGTATGCGCGAACCGAGCCCATCACCTCGGAGCCCAGCAGGTCGGCCTTGGGTGCCCGGCCCGCACCGGACGTGCCGGTGACCGCAACGATGTTGACCCGTGGCTCGATGATTCCGGCGGCAACTGCCGGGGCCAGGGCTAGGCTCGACACCGTCGGATAGCACCCGGGCACGGCGATACGCGTGGCCCCGACCAGGAGCTCGCGGTGCCCCGGTAGCTCCGGGAGCCCGTACGGCCAAGTCCCCGCATGCGGGGACTTGTAGTACTTCTCCCAGGCTGCCGAGTCGTTGAGGCGGAAATCGGCACCGCAGTCGATGATCACCACGGATTCGGGCAACTGGAGCGCGAGTTCGGCGGATTTACCGTGCGGCAACCCGAGGAAGATCACGTCGTGTCCGGCAAGTTCGTCGACCGTCGTGGGGCCGAGCACACGGTCGGCAAGCGGCAACAGGTGGGGATGGAACTCACCCAGTGTCGCGCCTGCATTGCCACCCGCAGTCAGCGCTCCGATGACCAACGAGCCGTCGCGAACAGCTGGGTGGCCGAGCAACAGGCGAAGGATCTCACCACCGGCGTAGCCACTGGCACCCGCCACCGCGATGCGCTTCGGCGTTGCCTCCGAAATAGTCATGCGGTTTATTATGCAGCATCATGCAAGCTCATTCATCGGCGGGCCGGAAACGCTAGCTGCTACCCATCGATCTACGAATTTCGTCGAGCTTCTTTCGGCCCGCTTCCTGCCGATCGTTCCACTGTTTGTCCAGGTCCTGACCGGCTCTCGATTCCCGGTCCAGCTCCTCCGCCCCGACAGCCGTACCCGAGCGGTGCTCCACCTTCTCTCGCACCCCGTCCCAGGTCGGCACCCCGGAGTCGGTGAACTCGCCCGTAGTCGCACCGCCGACATAACCCCCACCCCCGCCGACGGGCAGGTCGTCTACCAATTCCGCATCGATGACGCCCGGCACCGTTCCGCCCAACGGAGCTCCCGGTGGTGGATCGCCGAGCGGCTGGTCGATACGAGGTTTCGTCACCTGCGGAACATCCACATCGGGAACGGTTCCCGGCGGGACGCCGCGATCCGGACCGGCTGGCTCGGGTTCCGCCGTCCCCAACTCGGCCGCCAGAGCGGATGCCGCCGCTGCCACCGGAGCCAACCGAGGTCGGCCAACCACCGCCGCGAGAACCTCGTTCAACACCTGCAGATCCGAGGCCGTGGCCTGCGTGTCGGATTCACTCATCGGCTGCTCCCGTCGTCGTGCCCGTCATGACACCACGCTACGCACAACACCGGCCGCGCCGTCGACGGTTCAGCTACGCAGCTGGGCACCGACCGCTGTGGATGCCGCCGCCACGGCTGCGTCGCGAGCCGCCGTCGCCTGATCCTCGGTCAGGGTTCCGTCCGAACCGCGGAACCGGAGGGCGAACGCCAACGACTTACGCCCCTCGCCGACCTGCTCACCCTCGTAGACGTCGAACAGTCGGATGGACTCGAGCAGTTCTCCACCGCCGATCGTCAGTGCTGCCTCGACGGAGGCCGCGGGCACGGACGCGTCGACCACGACAGCGACGTCCTGCAACACGGCCGGGTATGGGGATACCTCGGGGGCCGGAAGCGATTCGACGACGGGCAGAGCACTCAAACTCAGCTCCACCGCACACGTACGCGGCGGCAAACCGGCTCGCTCGAGCACAGCCGGATGCAGTTCACCTGCGTGCCCGACGACCTCACCGTCGAGAAGAACCTCGGCGCACCGGCCCGGATGCCAGGGAAGGTGTTGTGCTGCACGAAGATCGACGTGCACGCCGGAAGCCGCGGCAACCGTGCGCACAGCGGCGAACGCGTCTGCGGCCTCGGCTGCTCGGCCCGGTCCCCAGGGCCCGGACGGCTCACGCTGACCGGCGAGCACCACGCCCACGTGTACCGGCTGTGCGGGGAGGGACCCACGGAGCATCGCGATCTGATCGTCGGTCGGTCGCCGATCGACCGGCAACGCGTCCACCGCAGCGGTCGCGTCGTGCCGGAGAACGACCTGGGCGATTCCGAACAAAGACACGTCCCGCTGACCGCGCGCGATGTTCCTGCTCAGCATTTCGAGCAGACCGGGAAGCACGGTCGTCGCAAGCTCGGGGCGGTCGGCCTCGAGCGGGTTCAACACCGACGTCGTCGCTCGGCGCGGGTCGTCCGCGTCGAGGCCCCACGTGTCGAAGATTCCCTTGGGCAGGAACACCGGCGGAAGAACTTCGACATAGCCGGCGAACGCAAGGGCCTTGCCGACTGCCCGCCGACGCTTCTGCTCGGCGGTGAGGCCGCGCCCACCGGGAGCGGACGGCAGAATCGACGGGATCTTCTCGAGCCCTTCGAGCCGCAGCACCTCTTCGACCAGATCGGCGCGCTGCACCAAGTCGGGTCGCCACGAGGGAGGATCGACGACCAGTTGTCCGTGGCCGCCACCGTCGACATCCACCTCGACGGTGCATCCGATCTGAGTGAGCCGTCGAGCAGCGGTCCCGTCGGGGTACTGCACACCAGCGATCCGATCGGGCAGGTCGAAGTCCATCGTCACCGACGGGAACCGGGCAGCCTCGCCGATGTCGGTCAGCACCGGTTCGATACGTCCACCGGCGATCTCGACGAGCAACTGTGCGGCCCGATCGAGCGCCGCAACCGGGAGCGCCGAATCCACAGTCCGCTCGAAACGCTTGCTCGCCTCGCTCGACAGCTTGTGGCGACGGCCGGTTCGGAACACCGCGAGCGGATCGAACGATGCTGCTTCGAGAACGACATCGCTGGTCGAGTCGTCGACCTCGGTGGACGCCCCGCCCATGACGCCGGCCAACGAGATGGCTCCCGTTCCGTCGGCGATGACCACGTCTTCCGCATCGAGCGACCGCTCGACGCCGTCGAGCGTCGTGAGCGTCTCCCCCGCATTCGCGCGCCGCACGACGAGATGACCGTCGAGCTTGCTTGCGTCGAAAGCATGCAACGGCTGTCCGAGTTCGTGGAGCACGTAGTTGGTCACGTCCACGGCCGCCGAGATCGGTCGCACCCCGGCCAGCAGCAGTCTCCGCTGCATCCACCAGGGAGTGACGGCAGCGGGATCGATACCCACGACCTTGCGCAGAGCGAACCGAGAAGTACCGGACTCGGGCTCGACCGTCACGGGCCAGGCGTCACCGGTGACCTCGGTGGGCATCGTGCGCGCCGGATCCACATACGGAAGATCGAAGCTGCACGCCAACTCACGAGCCAGGCCGCGTACCGAGAAGGCGTACCCGCGGTCCGGTGTCACGTTCAGCTCGATCACCGAATCATCGAGGCCCAGAACGACTTTGGCATCGTCGCCGGGCTGCGCAGTCCCTTCCGGTAGCACCAGGATGCCGGAGTGGTCCCGGCCGAGACCGAGCTCGAGCGTCGAGCAGATCATCCCGTTGGAGTTGCGGCCGTACGTCTTGCGCGACGCGATGGCGAACCCGCCCGGCAGAACGCTGCCGGGCAGCGCCGCGACGATGAGGTCCCCCTCGGCGAAATTGCGTGCACCGCAGACGATCTCCTGCGGCTCGTCGGCCCCCACGTTCACGAGGCAGAACCGAATGGGCTTCTTGAATTCGGTCAGTTCCTCGATCGACTCGACCCGACCCACCACGAGGGGCCCCGTCACGTTGTCCAACGAGACCAGCTCCTCGACCTCGAAACCGACGCGTACGAAACCCGCGTCGAGCTCGTCGGGCGAGACGGACCAGTCGGGAGTACCCGCGTGCAGGACCTCGGTCAACCAGGAATGTGGGACTCGCACGTGTGCTCAGCTCTTTCTTGTATCCGAGATGAAGTGGGGCTGGAGAGTGGCCGCGTCAGGCCTGAACACCGAAGGGCAGAGTGAACCTGATATCCCCCTCGACGATGTCCCGCATGTCCGGGATGTCGTTGCGGAACTGCAGAGTTCGCTCGAGACCCATGCCGAACGCGAAACCGGTGTACACCTCCGGGTCGATGCCGCTGGCCTGCAACACCTTCGGGTTGACCATTCCGCAGCCACCCCATTCGACCCAACCGGCTCCACCCTTCTTCTTCGGGAACCACACATCGACCTCGGCGGAGGGCTCGGTGAACGGAAAGTAGTTGGGCCGCATCCGAGTGCGCGTATCGCTGCCGAACAGAGCCTGCGCGAACGCGTCCAGCGTTCCGCGCAGATGCGCCATCGTCAGGCCCTTGTCGATCGCGAGCCCCTCGACCTGATGGAAGACCGGAGTGTGCGTCGTATCGAGCTCGTCGGTACGGAACGTTCGGCCAGGGCAGACGACGTAGATCGGTACGTCGCGGGAGAGCATGGACCGCACCTGCACCGGCGACGTGTGCGTACGCAGTACCTGCCGCGAGCCCTCCGGCGCGATGTGGAACGTGTCCTGCATCGTGCGAGCCGGGTGATCGGGCAGGAAGTTCAACGCGTCGAAGTTGAAGTGCTCGGTTTCCACCTCGGGGCCCTCTTCGACCTCCCAGCCCATACCGACGAAGACATCGGCAACCTGCTCCGAGATGATCGTGATGGGATGGCGCGCTCCGACGGGCGTCTCGTCGGTCGGCAGCGTCACGTCGATCGTCTCGGCCACGAGAATCGCTGCATCGCGCTCCGCCGACAGCACTGCGCGGCGCTCGTCGAAGGACTTCTGCACCCGGTCTCGTGCCACCTTGACGCGCTTGCCCGCGTCCGCCTTCTGGTCACCGGGTAGAGCTCCGAGGGCGCGCTGAGCCAACGCCAGTGGTGCCTTTCCACCCACGTGATCGATTTTGACCTTCGTGAGCGCATCGAGGTCCGACGCGTCGGCGAACGCCTGCTCGGCCGAGTCCACCGCAGCGTCGAGTGCGGACTCTTCGAGAACGCTCGGATCTACCGGCTCGGGCCCGGACTCTTTCTTCGCCACGACAGATGCACTCCTCGAATAATGGTCGGTCTGCACGAAGCAGAGTGGTAACGATCCTAGGCGACCGTATTCACGGGTTCGCCGACCGTCGTCGAACACGGGCGCTCGCGTAGAGGCACAGTGCCGCGGCGGTCGCCAGGTTCAGACTCTCCGCCCGACCGTGGATGGGAATTCTGATCCGGTGATCGGCAGCTTGGGCAACGGGGAGGGACAAACCGTGGGCCTCGTTGCCGAACAACCACGCAGTCGGCTGCTGGAGCAGCTCGTCTGCGTCGTCCAAGTCGACTTCGCCGTCGGCGGCAGTCGCCACGACCGTCAGGCCGGCACGGCGCAGTGCGTCGATACCGTCTTCGATCGAGCGCTCCCTCGCAATGGGAAGATGGAAGACGCTGCCGGCCGAGGCCCGCACGCATTTGCCGTTGTGCGGGTCGACGGAGTCGCCGAGCAGGACCACCGAATCGGCCCCGGCGGCATCGGCAACACGAATGATCGTGCCGGCGTTGCCCGGCTCGGCCATCTCCACCGGAACGGCCACCAGCCGCGGTGTTCCGTCCAACGCACGGTCGATCGGGACGTCGACCAATTCGGTGACTGCGATCAGGCCCTGCGGAGTGACGGTGTCGGACAATGCCTTCGCGGCCCGATCGGTGATCGGAAACACCCGTGCTCCAGCGGCCTCGACGGAGGCGATGAGGCTCTCGTGCCGGTCGAAGGCATCTGCGGTGAAGAACAGCTCGCGGACCGAACCGAACCGCGCAGCCTCGGACACAGCATTGAAGCCCTCGGCAAGGAACAGTCCCGCCTTCTTGCGCTCTGCAGCGCGAGCGAGCTTGACGGCCGAAACGACCCGCGGAGTTCGCTCGGTCAGCGAATCCACGGGTCGTTTCGGAGTTGAATCGTCGTGCGGCGACTCGCTCAGGCTGCTTCTCCAGCAGGAGCGTTGACATCGGCAGGCAATGCAGCCTTGGCGATGGCGACCAAGCCGGCGAATGCCTCGGCATCGGACACAGCGAGCTCGGCGAGGATCTTGCGGTCCACCTCGACGCCCGCGGCCTTCAGGCCCTGGACGAAGCGGTTGTAGGTGATGTCGTTGGCCCGCGCTGCAGCGTTGATACGCGTGATCCACAGCTTGCGGAAGTCACCCTTGCGCGCGCGGCGGTCCCGGTACGCGTAGGTGAGCGAGTGGAGCTGCTGCTCCTTGGCCTTGGTGTACAGACGTGAGCGCTGTCCGCGGTAGCCCTTGGACGCTTCGAGAATCGAACGGCGCTTCTTCTGGGCGTTGACGGCCCTTTTTACGCGTGCCACTGGTGAATCCTGTCGATCTGGGGGCGTGTGAAACCCCGAATGGTAATGGGATGAAGCCGACCGAAATCAGTCGGCGGCGAGCCGGATCAGATGCCGAGCAGGCGCTTGATCCGAGGCACGTCGGCCTTCTTGACAACGGCGACACCATCGAGGCGACGAGTCACCTTGGTGGGCTTGTGCTCGAGCAGGTGGCGACGGCCGGCCTTCTGGCGCAGGATCTTGCCGCTGCCGGACACCTTGAATCGCTTCTTGGCACCACTGTGCGTCTTCTGCTTGGGCATGAAATCCTCTGTTCTGTATTAGCTCTTCGGTGGTGCATGGCACAGCCACGCAGCGCCTCGGAACGGACTGCGCACCGAGGCGGGTGCGGGACTGTCTTACTGGTAGAGCGCGAAGCTCAGTTGGTCTGAGCCGGAGTAGCCGGAGCTGCTGCGGCCGGTGCCTCGGCAGCCGGAGCTGCTGCGGCGGGCTGTTCCGGCGCGGGGGCCGGTGCGCGTTGCGCAGGCGGCGCGGCAGCGCTTTCCTGAGCCTTCACGCGAGTCTTGGCACCCTTGTGCGGAGCCAGGACCATGGTCATGTTGCGGCCGTCCTGCTTGGCCGACGTTTCCACGAAACCGAGTTCCGCGACGTCGGCACCCAGGCGCTGCAACAAACGGAAACCCAGCTCGGGGCGCGACTGCTCGCGACCACGGAACATGATGGTGACCTTGACCTTCGAGCCGGCTTCGAGGAAGCGAACCACGTTGCGCTTCTTGGTCTCGTAGTCGTGCGCGTCGATCTTGGGGCGGAGCTTCTGCTCCTTGATGACGGTGAGCGTCTGGTTCTTGCGCGATTCGCGCGCCTTCTGCGCAGCCTCGTACTTGAACTTCCCGTAGTCCATGATCTTGCAGACCGGCGGACGTGCGTCGGGAGCTACTTCGACAAGATCGAGGTCGGCTTCGAGAGCCAAGCGGAGTGCATCTTCAACACGCACGATCCCCACCTGTTCACCGCCTGGTCCGACAAGACGGACCTCGGGAACTCGGATGCGATCGTTGATGCGGGTCTCAGTGCTGATGGGGCCTCCTAGGTAGTGCGGTGTGGTGTGTAACCCGACCGCCTGCCACTTACACAGCCCGTCGCCCTCGAACCTCGACATCACGCTCGGCGAACCAACACCGAAAACGAAAAAACCCTGCAGCCGGTCTGTACCGACAGCAGGGCCCGATGTCGACCGGTCGATCCGTACGACATAGCGCGTCGTACAGTCTCCTCACGAGGAGGAAGCACTGGGGAATCCCGACTGGGAGACCTTCGTGCGACCGGACCGGAAGCGATCCATTCGGATCACATACCGGTGGGAGTCGGGCTCCACTTGCTGCCTCCATGCGGTGAACTCCATCGAGGAGCGCACGCCGAAGACGGTCGTCGAGTCAGACTACCAGCAGAATGCCGAAACCGACAATCGCACCTGTCGATGAAGCCGAGTCGACACCCGATCCGACCGACGGCACCCGCGGCGTGGGATTCTCGTAGGTATGACCAGTTCATCCACGCCCGCCGATCCCGCAGGCTCCGACCCCACCGGTATCGAGCAAGAAGTCCGGGAACTCGCCGAGGTTCCCGCGGTCGAGGTCATCAGCCGTGCAGCGGTGATGCTGATGAGTTCCGCGGCCGAGAAGCTGGGTCTGTCCGAGCCCGATCCCGCGGAGAGCCCCTACCTCGATCTCGACGAGGCCCGACGCGTCATCACCGCACTCGCCGGCTTGGTCACCGCGTCGGTCGAGTACCTCGGTCCCCACGCTGGACCGATTCGCGACGGCCTCCAGGCACTGCAACGCGCGTTCCGGGAAGCCTCAGCACACCCGGACGAGCCAGGACTCGGCCCCGGTGAGAAGTACACCGGCCCGGTGCACTGAACGAGCGCACCCCACCCCACCCACAGACGACGAAGCCGCATCCGGCAATCCGGATGCGGCTTCGTCGTCGACGTGTTCGCGTCAGACCGCAGCGACCTTACGAGCCCGACGCTTCTTCGGGGCCGTCTTCGGCGTGGACGCCACTACCTCGCGGGAGAGCGCCTCCTGCAGGAATTTTCCGGTGTAGCTTTCGGGCACCGCTGCTACGGCTTCCGGATTACCCTGCGCCACAACCGTTCCGCCGCCCGAACCACCTTCGGGCCCCATGTCGATGACCCAGTCGGAGACCTTGATGACATCGAGATTGTGCTCGATGACAATCACGGTGTTCCCCTTGTCGACGAGTCCGTTCACCACGCCGAGCAACTTCCGGATGTCCTCGAAATGCAGGCCCGTGGTCGGCTCGTCGAGAATGTAGACGGTGCGGCCGGTCGATCGCTTCTGCAACTCGGCTGCGAGTTTCACACGCTGAGCTTCGCCGCCGGACAGTGTCGTCGCCGGTTGACCCAGGCGGACGTAACCGAGGCCGACCTCGACGAGTGTCTTGAGGTACCGGTGAATCGACGTGATGGCCTCGAAGAAGTCGGCAGCCTCCTCGATCGGCATGTCCAGGACCTCGGCGATGGTCTTGCCCTTGTAGTGCACTTCGAGCGTCTCGCGGTTGTAGCGAGCGCCTTCGCACACCTCGCAGGGGACGTAGACGTCGGGCAGGAAGTTCATCTCGATCTTCAACGTGCCGTCTCCCGAGCATGCCTCGCACCGACCGCCCTTGACGTTGAACGAGAATCGCCCGGGCTGATACCCACGAACCTTGGCCTCGGTGGTGGCCGCGAACAACGTACGGATCTTGTCGAACACCCCGGTGTACGTCGCGGCGTTGGACCGGGGCGTGCGGCCGATCGGCGACTGGTCGACGCGAACCAGCTTGTCCAGTTGGTCCAGACCGTTGATCCGGGTGTGCCGACCGGGAACCTGCCGGGCACCGTTGAGCTTGTTGGCCATCACGGTCGCGAGGATGTCGTTGACCAGCGTCGACTTACCCGAGCCCGAGACACCGGTGACCGACGTCAGAACACCGAGAGGGAAGCTGACGTCGATTCCCTGGAGGTTGTGTTCACGGGCACCCACGACGGTGACCTGTCGCTTCTTGTCGACCACCCGACGGGTGTCCGGCAGCGGGATCTCCATGCGACCCGACAAATACGCACCCGTGAGCGATTCGTCGTTGGTGAGGAGGTCCGCGTAGGAACCGCTGTGCACGACGCGTCCGCCGTGCTCACCGGCCAACGGTCCGATATCGACGACCCAGTCGGAGGTACGGATGGTGTCCTCGTCGTGCTCGACGACGATCAATGTGTTGCCGAGATCGCGCAGTCGCGTCAGCGTGTCGATGAGCCGGCGGTTGTCCCGTTGGTGCAGTCCGATGGACGGCTCGTCCAGTACGTAGAGCACGCCGACGAGGCCGGAGCCGATCTGCGTGGCGAGCCGGATACGTTGGGCCTCGCCGCCGGACAGCGAGCCCGCGGTGCGCGCCAACGACAGGTATTCGAGACCCACGTCCAGCAGGAAGCCGAGTCGAGCCTGAACCTCCTTGAGGACCTGGCCCGCAATCGCTTCCTCGCGTCGCCCCAGAGTGAGACTGTTGAGGAAGTCGGCCGTATCGGCGATGGAGAGTTCACACACCTCGGCGATCGACTTCGGCCCGAAATCACCTGCCGCGATGGTGACCGACAGAATTTCCGGACGCAGCCTGGCTCCGTTGCAGGTAGGACACGGAACGTCGCGCATGTAGCCGTCGTAGCGTTCCTTCATCTGTTCGGATTCGGTCTGCTCGAGGCGGCGGTGCAGGAAGGGCATGACGCCCTCGAACTCGGCGTAGTACGACCGGGTGCGGCCGTACCGGTTCTTGTACTTCACGTGCACCTGGTGGTCGCTGCCCTCCAGGACAGCTCGCTTGACCTTCGCCGGCAGCTTGTTCCACGGAGCGTGCAGATCGAAGCCCATGGCGTCGGCGAGTCCGGACAGCAAGCGACCGAAGTACTCCGACGTCTGGCCCATCGACCAGGGCGCGATGGCACCGTCGGCCAGACTCAGATCACCGTCGGGCACCACCAGCTCGGGATCGACCTCCTTGCGCACGCCGAGCCCGACACAGTCGGGGCAGGCACCGTAAGGCGAGTTGAACGAGAACGATCGCGGTTCGAGGTCGTCGATGGACAGCGGGTGGCCGTTGGGGCACGCGAGCTTCTCCGAGAAACGACGCTCCCGATCGGGGGCGTTCTCCTCACGGTCGACGAAGTCGAGAACCACGATGCCGTCCGCGAGCCGCAGTGCGGTCTCCACCGAGTCGGTGAGCCGCTGCTTCGAGCTGGACTTGACCGTGAGTCGGTCGACAACGACCTCGATGTCGTGTTTTTCCTGCTTCTTCAAGACCGGCGGGCTGCTGAGCTGGTGGACGACACCGTCGACGCGCACACGTGAGTAGCCCTGAGTGTTGAGCGAGTCGAACAGGTCGACGAACTCGCCCTTACGGGTTCGGACCACCGGCGCGAGGACCTGGAATTTCAGGCCCTCCTCCATGTCGAGAACCTGATCGACGATCTGCTGTGGGGTCTGCTTGGCGATCTGCTCGCCGCACACCGGGCAGTGCGCAGTGCCCGCCCTGGCGTAGAGCAACCGCAGGTAGTCGTAGACCTCGGTGATGGTGCCCACGGTCGAGCGTGGGTTGCGGTTGGTCGACTTCTGGTCGATCGAGACCGCGGGCGACAGGCCTTCGATGAAGTCGACATCGGGCTTGTCCATCTGCCCGAGGAACTGCCGGGCGTATGCGGACAGCGACTCCACGTAGCGGCGCTGGCCTTCGGCGAAGATCGTGTCGAAGGCGAGAGACGACTTGCCCGAACCGGACAACCCGGTGAACACGATCAGCGCGTCCCGGGGCAGGTCGATATCGACCCCCCTCAAGTTGTGCTCCCGTGCACCTCGCACTATCAGGCGATCCGCCACTGTGTTCCCTTCTTTTCTCACGAGCACGTCGAGCCGTGTTGCTGCTCGACGCAGCATTGTCCGACGTCGAGTCGATGATGACGCGTGGTGCCGATGCACCGATCACACGCCGTGTAGCCGAGGACTCCACGTCGAAAACCTGTCGAGGTGAGGGACGAACCTCACCTCGTAGCAATGGTAGGTCCAGGTACCGACACACTTTTCCACGAGCGTGACCCCGGCGCTCCCGTCGTTGCTGCCGACGGTAGCGTCCTCGAAATGGACGAGCACCTCATGGTCATCGACGACAATTACACCGGCGTCGTTGCACAGGGTTCACCCCCGCAGCGGCGGACGATCCCCGGAGCCACGATCACCAAGATGTCGGTCGGCCCCATGGACAACAACACCTACCTGGTCGTCTGTTCCGCAACGGGCCATTCTCTGCTGATAGACGCCGCCAACGAGGCCGACCGCATCTCACTGCTTCTCGACGAGAACGCACCGACACTGTCTCTGATCGTCACCACACATCAGCATGCCGACCACTGCCAGGCGCTGGCCGATATCGCCGGTGGCACCGACTCCCCCACCGCGGCCCACGAGCTGGACGCAGAACCGCTGCCGGTAGCTCCGGACCGTTTTCTTGCCGACCACGACACGGTGTCGGTGGGAGAGCTCACGTTCGATGTGGTGCATCTGACCGGTCACACTCCGGGCTCGATAGCGCTCGCGCTGACCGACGCCGAGGGCAAGACGACGCACCTCTTCACCGGTGATTCCCTGTTCCCCGGCGGCGTCGGCAAAACCAACGGCCCCGAGGACTTCACCCACCTGCTCGACGACGTGAGCGCCAAATTGTTCGACCGTTTCGCCGACGACACCGTCGTCTACCCCGGGCACGGCAAGGACACCACTCTCGGTGACGAGCGGCCGCACCTGGCGGAATGGCGCGAACGCGGCTGGTGACGCCGCACGTGCTTGAGACCGTGGAACACGGGGTATGAAGAGTGTGACAAAAGTGCACGCACCGGTGATTTCGAACTACTTTCGGTGCGAGTCCGCACGTACAACCGCCATGACACGAGAAACTACGCAGGAGGCTGTCAATGCTGGTCCGCCGTATCGCCCGTCCGCTGATGTCTACGATTTTCATCTCCGGGGGCGTCGATGCACTTCGTAATCCCGCCGGCAGGGCGAAGGCAGCCGCTCCGTTGATCGAGCAGAGCAAGGATGCTCTGCCCAACGAGGTCACCGCGAACGTGCCGACCGATCCCGAGACGTTGGTTCGGATCAACGGCGGAATCCAGGTCGCCGGCGGCATTCTGTTGGCCACCGGCAAGGCACCGCGTATCGCATCGCTCGCTCTGGCTGGAAGCCTCGTTCCGACGACGCTGGCCGGACACGCGTTCTGGAACGAAACCGACCCGGAGACCAAGGCTGCGCAACGCATCCACTTCTTCAAGAACCTCAGCCTCCTCGGCGGACTGCTGATCGCGGCCGTCGACACCGAGGGCAAGCCCTCCGTCGCGTGGCGCAGCAAGCGGGCGGCACGCCGCGCACAGGAATCTGTGGTCTCTGCGCTGCCCGGTCACACCACTCACGACACCGGGGAACGCGTCAAGGAAATTGCCTCGATCGCAGCGAGCCGCGGTGCCGATCTGGCCGACGCCGCACAGCCGAAGCTGGCCAAGCTCGCCGACGCCGCACAGCCGAAGCTGGCCAAGTTCGCCGACATCGCCGGCGAGAAGGGCTCGGAGCTGGCAGAGGTCGCGCAGCCCGCTCTGAACCGGTGGGCTCACATCGCCGCCGACAAGGGTTCGGAGCTGGCCGAAGAAGCCCAGAAGCGTGGCTCGAAGCTGGCCGAGCTTGCTGCCGACCGCGGAAGCGATCTGGCCGAAGAAGCGCAGAAGCGTGGCTCGAAGCTCGCCGACAAGGCCGCGCACCGCAGCTCGGATTGGGCCGAGCTCGCTCAGAAGCGGGGCTCGAAGTTGGTCGACGTCGCTGCCGACCGTCGCAGTGAACTGGCCGAGGTGGCACAGAAGCGCGGAGCGAAGCTCGCCGATCTCGCTGCCGAGAAGGGATCCGTTCTGGCCGAAGAGGCTCAGAAGCGCGGTGCCACGTGGGCCGACATCGCGTCGGATCGGGTAGACACGCTCGGCAAGCGCGCTCGTAAGCGGGCCGAGAAGCAGAACAAGGAACTCGAGAAGGCAACCGAGCAGGCTCGGGCCAAGCTCGAGAAGCGAGTTGCCAAGGCGCAGAAGAACTTGGACAAGAGGCTCCAGCAGTACGCGAAGTAGGTCTACCCACGACGCTCGGCGTCGTTCGCGCGCACGGCCCTGTCCCAGAACTCGCGGTTCTGCGGCAGGGCCGTTCTGCGGCGTAGACTGCTCTGGCTGATTTCGAGGCGATATCGTCGCCTCGGCCGAACTCCCGAGGAGAACCTTTGCCGGACGACGGCCACACATCGACCGATCCCGGTGCACCCATCGAGGAAGACCTCGAACAGGCGCACCTGACGCGGTTGTACACGCAGCTCGATTCGCTGCGCGAGTATGCAGCAAACCGTCTTCGCGCCGTGCTGCTCGAGACCGGCGGAACACCGCAGGCCCGAAGCGAGCGCGAATCCTTCAACCAGATGTACACCGAGGACATCGCCAAGTACGACGCAGCCGAGAACGGGCTCTGCTTCGGACGCATCGACCTCGACCCGGACACCCTCGATCCGAAAGTCGACGACCGCCCCGAGCGTTACATCGGCCGTGTCGGCATCCTCGACGACAAGAACGATTACGAGACACTACTGCTGGACTGGCGAGCCCCCATGGCCCGTCCGTTCTATCTGGCGACACCGGCAGCCCCCGAAAACGTGTTGCGCCGCAGGCATATTCGTACCCGCGGACGCAAGGTGACCGCCATCGCCGACGAATTCCTGGACCTCGAGTCCGCGCAGTCGTCGAACGATGCGGCTGTCGCGGGTGGCGTCGCCAGTGAGGGTGCGCTGCTGTCCGCGCTCGATGCGGCGCGAACCGGTCAGATGAACGACATCGTCGAATCGATCCAGAGCGAGCAGGACGCGATCATCCGCTCACAGCATCGCAGTGTGCTGGTGGTGCAGGGCGGACCGGGCACCGGCAAGACGGCCGTGGCACTGCACCGAGCAGCGTATCTGCTGTACACGTACCGTCAACAGCTCGGCAAGAGCGGTGTCCTGATCATCGGGCCCAACGCCACGTTCCTCGACTACATCGGCCAGGTGCTGCCGTCGCTGGGCGAAACCGGGGTATTGCTGTCGACGATCGGCGATCTGTACCCCGGAGTCCGTGCGCAGCGCGAGGATTCGGCTCTGGCCACCGAGGTCAAGGGCAGACTGTCGATGGTCGACGTACTGACGCAGGCAGTGCGTGATCGCCAGGAGGTGCCCGCACAGCCGCGCCGGCTGAAGTTCGACACCTACGACATCACCCTCGATCGAAAGATAGTCACGCGTGCCCGCGGCCGCGCCCGGTCCTCCCGGCGACCACACAACTTGGCTCGACCTCTGTTCGTGTCCTCGGTCGTCGACCAGTTGGCCAATCAGCTGGCCGCGAAACTCGGCCAGAACGTGGTGGACGGATCGAGCTTGCTCAGCGCCGACGACATCGCGGACATGCGGGACGAGATGCGCGAGGACCACGACGTGATGGCTGCGATAGACGAGTTGTGGCCGGATCTATCACCCCAGCAGGTTCTTCGAGGCCTGTTCGCATCGCCGGATAAGATCGCATCGGCCGCACCTGCGCTCGACGAGTCGGAGCGCGAGTCGCTGCTGCGCCGCGGCCACGGCTTCTCGTCCGCGGATGCCCCGCTGCTCGACGAGCTCGCCGAGCTGCTCGGCGTCGACGATGCTGCCGAACGTGAACAGGCCCAGCGTCAATGGCGTGGCCAGATCGCCGATGCCCAGGGCGCGCTGGACATCCTGACCGGGTCTGCACCACAGGACCTCGAAGACGAACTGGACCCGGAGATTCTGATGGCGTACGACCTGATCGACGCCGATCAGCTTGCGCGACGCCAGAATTCGGGTCAGCGACTCACCACCGCGGAACGCGCCGCCGGCGACCGTACCTGGACCTACGGGCACGTGATCGTGGACGAGGCACAAGAGCTGTCGGCGATGGCGTGGCGAATGGTGATGCGGCGCATCCCCAATCGGTGGATGACACTGGTGGGTGACACCGCGCAGACCGGTGATCCGGCCGGAACCTCGTCCTGGGGATCGGTGCTCGAACCCTACGTGGCTCAACGCTGGAAGCTCACCGAACTGACGGTCAACTACCGAACGCCGTCGGAGATCATGACGGTGGCGCACGACGTGCTTGCGGCGATCGATCCGGAGCAGTCCGAACCGCGATCCATTCGCAGCACCGGCGTCGAGCCGTGGGCTCAACGCGTAGCCGCAGCAGATCTGGTGACGACGGTCGAGAAGCGAGTGGCCGACCACCCTCGTCCCGGCCTGAGCGCAGTGCTCGTTCCCTCCGAACTCGTCTCCCAACTGCAGCACCTGGCGTCGGATGTGGTGACCGTGTCGACGGTCAAGGACGCAAAAGGGCTCGAGTTCGACTCGGTGCTCATCGTCGAGCCGAGCGCGATCGTTGCGGAGTCCGTCAAGGGTATGAACGACCTCTACGTGGCCCTGACCCGAGCAACCCAGCGACTCGGAGTCGTCCATGTGGATCCTCTACCCCAGGAGCTCGGGGCCCTGCAGCCCTTCGACGCCGAGGTCTGACGAGAACAATCGGCCCGCCCCGTCATCGTCGACGGGACGGGCCGATTGTCGTACTACGAGAAAATCAGCGGACGGTATGGACGATGAGGACGTCACAGGTCGACTTGCGGGCCGCGTCGGACGGAACCGAACCGAGCAAGCGACCGGTCAGCGAGTTCAGCCCACGGTTGCCGACGACGAGTAGATCGCCCTTGACCTCGTCCACGAGTGCCAGGAGGGACTCGACGGGCGCTCCGACGATCGGCTTCTCCTCGATGTTCTTCGCGCCGGCCTTGGTGGCGTGCTCTCGGGCGGTGCGCAGGATTTCGCGCGTCGGTGCCGAACCGGTGATCTGGTAGGCGTCCTCGCGGAGTGCGTCGGCGGCGGCAGAGGTGTCTTTCGGATCGGCCGGGTAGTAAGCACACGCGATCACCAGGGTGGCATCGGCATCTCCCGCCAGAGCCGCGGCCTTCTCCACTGCCCGCAGTGACGATTCGGAGCCATCGGTTCCGACGACGACGGTGCGGTAGGCGCTCATTCATTCCTCCATTTGTCGGTCACACACAGATGTGACACTTCTGGTCGAACTGGATTGGTGCAAGTCACAGGACCGAAAGACGTGGTCCTGGGACTGATGCGCTGACAGTAGCCGGAAGTCGACGATCGGCACGTGAACTTGGGGAACAACACGATCCGCGCCACTCACATACATTGGTTTGCATGCCGATCCCCCGCCCGCCGTTGTCGAGACGGGCCCTCGCTCTCGGTGCCGTCGCGATCTCGATCGTGATCGTGGCCGCCCTCGCATTCGCATTCCTCCCCCAGGGACGCGAAGCCGACACTGCTACGCGTGACGCGCGCATCACGCTACCGGACAGCCCCGGTTCGACGGAGACCGTCGACCTCGACACCCGGCTCTACATTCCCGAGTCCACCCCCGCTCCGGCTGTGTTGCTCGCGCACGGCTTCGGCGGCAGCAAGGACTCGGTCGACGGCGAAGCTCGTGATCTCGCCGCGCGCGGATACGTGGTTCTCGCCTACACCGCGCGCGGCTTCGGTGACAGCACGGGTTCGATCTCCATCAACGACCCCGATCGCGAGGTCGCCGATGCCCGCGGCCTGATCGACTGGCTGGCCGAACAGCCCGAAGTACAGCTCGACGCTCCTGGTGATCCCCACGTCGGCGTGGCAGGCGGGTCGTACGGCGGGGCACTGGCCCTCAGCGCAGGCGGAACAGACCCGCGTGTGGACTCGGTGGCCGCTGCCATCACCTGGAACGACCTGGGCCAGGCCCTGTTCCCCAACTTCGGCGTCACCTCGTCCGCAGGTCGAGAAGCGCTCGGAAACATCGACTCCCCGGCCGGTGCCGAATACGGCGGACCCGGCGTCCTCAAACGTGGATGGGCCGGGGTCTTCTTCGGAGCGGGGGCCTCCAGCGCTGCGCCCGGCAGTTCCAGGGACGGTAACGGTGGTGGTAACGATGGCGGTGGCGCATCCGCATGCGGCAGATTCGCCCAGGAATTCTGCGACGCCTACGCACAATCCGCAGTGACCGGCATCCCCAGCCAGCCGCTGCTCGATCTGCTGACTGCCCACTCGCCCGTCGCGGTGGCGTCGAACATCACGGCTCCGACGCTTCTCCTACAGGGCACCCAGGACACTCTGTTCGGTCTCGACCAGGCCGACGCGACGGCTCGGCAGATCGCAGCCGCAGGCGGTGACGTGACCGTTCGGTGGTTCGACGGTGGGCACGATGCCGGTGGAACGAACGGTGCGTCGGATCGAGCCGTCGCGGACTTCTTCGACCGGACTCTGCGCGGCACCCCCGATCCCGCGACCTCCGAGAGCGCGCCGTTCGTGTATTCGACGCAGCGCGCAGCCGATGAGCGAGGAGGAGAACGCAATCGTCGGATGACGGCTCCCGACTACCCAGGCCTGACCCCGAACTCCGAACCCACACAGACGAACACGGTGACCTTCACCCCCGCCTCGGACGACGGGACGATCATTCGTCCGCCCGGCGCGTCACCGTCCGCCATCTCGACGGTCCCCGGTCTGGGTTCGGTGTTGTCGACACTCGGATCGACCGGAGCCGGTGCAGCGCTGACTGCGGACCTTCCGGGCCAGTCCGCGATTTTCACCAGCGAGCCCGTCGACTCGTCACTGACCATCACCGGCGCGCCGAGAGTCGATCTCCGGGTGGCGTCCCTCGCCGGGCCCGGCCAGGCTGTGCTGTTCGCGAAACTGTACGACGTCGCCCCGAACGGCACACGGACCCTTCCCGGCGGCGCAGTGTCGGCCATCCGACTGCCCGACACCGGGAGCATCGATCCCGTCGACGTCACCGTCGCCCTCCCGGGAATCAGCTATACCGTCCAGCAAGGTCATCGTCTCGAACTGAGCGTCTCCACCACCGATCAGGCCTACGCCGTCCCGCTGGAGCCCGCACAGTTCAGCGTGACCATGGCGAACACGTCCGTCGCGTTCCCGACGGTTCCCGCGGTGGCGAGCGCGAACAGCACGGTACCCGTCGCTCCACTGATCGGAATCGGCGTGGTCGTCCTGGTCGTCGGATGCATCGTCGTGGCGACGATCGTGCGAACCAGACGCCGCACGGTGGCCGAAGTCGACGAGGCTCTGGTCGACACTCCCCTGGTGATCACCGACCTGGCCAAGACGTACTCGAACGGGTTCCGTGCCGTGGACGGCGTCAGCTTCGAGGTGAAACAGGGGCAGGTACTCGGACTGCTCGGACCGAACGGTGCCGGAAAGACCACCACGCTGCGCATGCTGATGGGCCTGATCACCCCCACCGGCGGCGACATCCGAGTCTTCGGTCACAAGGTCACACCCGGTGCCCCGGTGTTGTCGCGGCTCGGCTCCTTCGTCGAGGGTTCCGGCTTCCTTCCGCATCTGACCGGCACCCAGAACCTGCGGCTGTACTGGGAGGCGACAGGGCGACCGATCGAAGACGCTCACCTCGACGAGGCACTCGAGATCGCAGACCTCGGCGCAGCGATCGAACGCAAGGTCAAGTCCTACAGCCAAGGCATGCGTCAGCGCCTCGCCATTGCACAGGCCATGCTGGGTCTACCCGATCTCATGGTGTTGGACGAACCGACCAACGGCCTCGACCCGCCACAGATCCGAACCATGCGTGACGTGCTGATCAACTACGCGAAGACGGGGCGCACCGTGTTGGTCTCGAGCCACCTCCTCGCCGAAGTGGAACAGACGTGCACGCACGTCGTGGTCATGAACCGTGGCTCCGTGATCAGCTCGGGCACCGTCCGCGAGCTGACAGCGGCCGGTGGGCAGACCGAGATCAGGGTCGACGACGCCGGCCGCGCCCAGTCGGTACTCGACGCCGCCGGCCATGACGGCGCGGTGATCGTCGACGACGGCACGGTGACCGTCGACCTGACCGACGCCGATTCCGCCGTCGTCATCAGAGAACTCGTTACGGCGGGGGTGTCGGTCCGCGGCTTCTCCCAGTCCACCCGACTCGAGGACGTGTTCCTCGACCTCGTTCATCGAGATACCCCAGGCCCAGTCGTTCACGAGACCGACTCCAGCGAGGATCGCTCATGAGTACAACGCACGCAGACGGCCGCGCAGCGGGCTACAGCGGCGGCCGCACCCTGCCGTTTCGTACCGAACTGCGTCGACAGCTGGGCCGGCGACGCACTCAGCTCGCCATCGGTTTCCTTGCCCTGCTACCGGTGATCCTGGTCGTCGCCTTCACCGTGGGCAGCTCCAGCGCCGACTCCGACGCCGGCGGGCTCATCGAGCTCGGCACGCGAGGCGGCATGAACTTCACCGTCTTCGCACTGTTCATGTCCGTCGGTTTTCTGCTCATCGTCGTGGTGGCGCTGTTTTTCGGCGACTCCGTTGCGAGCGAGGCATCGTGGTCGAGCCTGCGCTACCTGCTCGCCATCCCGGTTCCTCGAAGCCGACTGTTGACCCAGAAGGCACTCGTCTCGGCCACGTTGTCCAGCGCCGCCATTCTGGTGCTGGTCGGAGTGTCACTGCTGATCGGGACGGTGATGTACGGCGCCGAATCTTTGGTCACGCCGCTGGGTGAAGGACTGTCATACGGCACTTCCCTGGTGCGACTACTGATTGCGGTCGCCTACATCGGCGTCAATCTGCTGTGGGTAGCGGGTCTCGCCATGTTGCTGTCGGTGCTCACCGACGCCCCTCTCGGGGCCGTCGGCGGCGCGGTGATGACGTCGATTCTGATGCAGATCCTCGATCAGATCACGGCATTGGGGTCGCTGCGCAACTATCTGCCCGGGCACTACGCGAACTCGTGGATCGACGCCTTCGGCACGAACATCGACTGGAACGACATGGTGGTCGGATCGTTCTCGGCCATCACCTACGCGGCGGTCTTCGGGCTGATCGCGTGGAGACGATTCGCCACCAAGGACATCACCAGCTGAGGCGGCCTACTTCTTTTTGATCGCTGGCCCGAAGACGCCCTCGGGAATGGTGCCCTGGCCGACGATCGACTCACGCCATGGCGTCGCGAGCGAAACCAGCCGAGCTGCACCGTCCTCGCCGAGGGCGGCCCACGGCGCGACGGCGAGGTCGTTGGTGATGTCCTCGACCAACGTGCGGAGATCTTTCCCGTCCTGAGTCAAAGCGCCGTCGGCCGTCAACAATTCACGATCGGCCAAGGACGCCACGGCTCCGTTCCACTGCTCGGTCGACCATCCACGACGCTTGCGCGCGAATTCCTTCTCGAAGCCGTACCCGGTGGCGGTGTGGGTGATCAGCGCGTCCAGGCCGTTCAACCCCGCCGTCTGCAGCGCGGCAATGTGGCCGTCGCCGCGGTATTCGCGGATCAGGGTGAGAGCGTGCCACAACACGAGGTGCGGCGCTTGCGGCCAGTCGAGTTCGGCGTAGGCGGCGTACAGCGGCCGACCGTCGTCTCCTGGGATTCCACGCGCAGCGATCGATGCGAGGTCGGCAGCTTCGGCCATATCCGGGGACGCCAACGTCTCGGAGCCCAACAGACGCTCGAATGCGGTGTCGAGTGTGGCGTAACGGATTGCCATGATCTCGTCGGGAGAGGCGATGGCCCAGGCTGCCGGAATCAGCGGGCTGATCAGATCGCGGTTGAAGTTGTAGAACGTGGCTGTCACGACACCTGCACCGACCGGCCCGAGAGGTGCTGCACGACCGGCGAAATAGCAGGCCCGTGGCGGTAACCCAGCAGCAACGAGAGCGTCCTGCGTTTCCGGCAGGAAGTAGGTCATCGAGTGGATCAGTTCGAGTGCACGAGAGGTGCGGCCGGCGGTGGTTGCGTCCATCACTGAACCGTAACCGAACCATTTCGGATCGTTCCGCAGGCTCGACTCGCACCACCCGCGCGACCTACTTGAGGCCGGCCGCGTCCATGCCGCGGAGCTCCTTCTTCAGGTCCTGGATCTCGTCGCGCAGTCGACCGGCCAGCTCGAACTTCAACTCGCGGGCAGCGTTCATCATCTGATCGGTCATGTTCTTGATCAGGTCCGCCAACTCGGCGCGCGGCATCGACGAGACATCCTGCCCCTCGTACACGCCGGAGCTGACCGACCTGCCTGCTTCGCCCTGCGCTCGCCGACCACGGCTGGCGTTCCGACCCGAGCCACCCACTTCGACGGCCGTGTCGGTGTCCTCTGCTTCCTGATACACCTGATCGAGAATGTCGGCGATCTTCTTGCGCAGCGGTTGCGGATCGACTCCCCGCTCCTTGTTGTAGGCGATCTGCTTCTCGCGCCGACGTTCGGTCTCCTCGATCGCGTACGTCATGGAGTCGGTCATCTTGTCGGCGTACATGTGCACTTCACCGGACACGTTTCGAGCGGCGCGGCCGATCGTCTGAATGAGGCTGGTGCCGCTGCGGAGGAATCCCTCCTTGTCCGCGTCGAGAATGGCGACCAATGACACCTCGGGAAGGTCGAGGCCCTCCCGGAGGAGGTTGATGCCGACCAGGACGTCGTACTCACCCAGCCGAAGCTGCCGCAGCAGCTCGACTCGGCGCAAGGTATCGATGTCGGAGTGCAGGTACCGGACGCGGATGCCCAGCTCGAGCAGATAGTCGGTCAGGTCCTCCGACATCTTCTTGGTCAAAGTGGTGACGAGAACTCGTTCGTCCTTCTCGGCACGCTCGCGAATTTGGTGCACGAGGTCGTCGATCTGCCCCTTGGTCGGTTTGATGACGACCTTCGGATCGACGAGGCCGGTAGGACGGATGACCTGCTCGACGAATTCGCCGCCGGTCTGCCCCAGTTCGTACTTGCCGGGAGTAGCGGACAGGTAGACGGTCTGGCCGATCCTCTGTGTGAACTCTTCCCACGTCAGCGGCCGGTTGTCCGTCGCAGACGGCAACCGGAACCCGAAATCGACCAGGTTCCGCTTGCGCGACATGTCGCCCTCGTACATCGCGCCGATCTGTGGGACGGTGACGTGGGATTCGTCGATGACGAGTAGGAAGTCCTCGGGGAAGTAGTCGATCAGGGTCGCGGGTGCGGTGCCGGCCCCGCGACCGTCTATGTGCCGCGAGTAGTTCTCGATGCCGGAGCAGAAGCCGACCTGCTTGATCATTTCCAGGTCGTATTGCGTGCGCATCCGAAGCCGCTGCGCCTCGAGCAGCTTTCCCTTGCCTTCGAGTTCCGCCAGCCGCGCCTCGAGCTCGGCCTCGATGTCCTTGACCGCCCGTTCCATGCGCTCCGGTCCGGCGACGTAATGGGTGGCCGGGAAGATGCGTACCGAATCGACTTGGCGAACGATGTCGCCCGTCAGCGGATGCAGGTAGTACAGCGCCTCGATCTCGTCACCGAAGAACTCGATGCGAATAGCGAGCTCCTCGTACGACGGAATGATCTCCACGGTATCGCCGCGGACTCGGAACGATCCGCGGGTGAACGCCATGTCGTTGCGCGTGTACTGCACGTCGACCAGAAGCCGGAGCAGCGCATCACGCTGGACCTCGACGTTGACCTCGAGCTCGATCGACCGATCGACGTACGACTGCGGGGTACCGAGACCGTAGATGCACGACACCGACGCCACCACGACCACGTCTCGGCGAGAGAGCAGGGATGCCGTCGCCGAGTGCCGCAGACGCTCGACGTCGTCGTTGATGGACGAGTCCTTTTCGATATAAGTATCGGTCTGCGCGATGTACGCCTCGGGCTGGTAGTAGTCGTAGTACGACACGAAGTACTCGACTGCGTTGTTGGGCAACATGTCTCGCAGCTCGTTCGCCAACTGCGCTGCGAGAGTCTTGTTCGGTGCCATCACCAGGGTGGGGCGCTGCAGTTTCTCGATCAGCCAGGCGGTGGTGGCCGACTTACCGGTACCGGTGGCACCGAGAAGCACGACGTCCTTCTCGTCCGCCTTGATCCGACGTTCGAGTTCGGCGATGGCGGTCGGCTGATCACCGGCCGGAACGTGTTCGCTGACGACCTCGAACGCCGGTCCGGTGCGCTCGATCGCTCCCACCGGACGGTGTTCGGAGTGCGCGACAACGGGATGTTCGGATGCAAACGCCATTACACAAGCGTAGACGCGACCACCGACAAGTTCCGTCGGAGAGACCCAGGAGGTCTGTTCCCGGTAGCTTCTACAGGCATGGTCGCTCACACGTCAGCCGGTGCGCACACCGTCGTTCATGCCCCGAAACACGAAACGTTCGACCTGGTCGCGAAGACCAACGTCGACCCCAAAGGGTTCGTTCGCGTGGTCGACGAATACCGCGTCGAGCCGTGGGGGCTGTACATGGCCCGTCCTTCCGACCATGCCCACTTCGACTACCTGGAGTCCTGGCTACTGCCTGCTCTCGGGCTCCGGGCCTCGGTGTTCCATTACCTGCCCGCGCACGCCAGAGACCAGGACTACTACGTCGACATCGGCGAGTACACGGCCGGGGCCAGCCGATGGACCTCGGTCGATCACTATCTCGACCTCAGTGTTCGCACCGGCCGCGACTACGACCTGCTGGACGTCGACGAGCTGTTCGACGCGCGCGTGGCGCAGCATCTGGACACCCCGACGGCCGAGCGGGCGCTGTCCCGATCGATCGCGGCCATCGAAGGACTGACGCGGCACGATTACGACCTGAACGCCTGGCTCGCGTCGATCGGAATGCCGACGGAATGGAACGGCAAACCGGCCTGAACCGCGCAGCTCTGCCTCAGGCAGTCCAGTTCGTCTCCTCCGCCCACTGCCACGCCCGCCGATACGCCACGTCGAACCACGGTGCCTTCGCGTTCTCGTATGCCTCGATCGCCGAGCGGTAGTCGGTGATTCCGGCGGCGGCTTCGGACGCACGCCGCTTGATCGCGGCGTATTCCGTCGCGACAGCCGCGTCCGCCCGGAGCCAGTCACGGAACACCAGGGCGAACGTCTGGTTCGGCCAACCGTCGACTCGAACATGAACGTTGGCCGGTCGGCCGGGGTCTGCGTTGCCGTGAAAACGCTTGCCCCACACGGCCGGATCGGCCTCGCCACCCACTCCGTACGCGGGCTTCGGATCGTCGAAGTCACTGGACTCGACTCCGGGGAACCCGGCGACGCGCAACTGTTCGCCGACCGAATCTGCGTCGGCAAGCGAGCGCACCGTGATCTGGATGTCGAGCACGTCCTTGGCGTCGAGTCCGGGTACCGCCGTCGATCCGACGTGGTCGATCCGCACAGCCTTGTCCCCACACGCGAGAGCAAGGCGCGCGATCATTCGCCGCGCCTGGGATTCCCAGGCCGGGTCTGCAGTCACCAGTTCCGGATGCGTCCGGGCGACAATGCCCTCTCTGAGGTTGCGCTCGAAGGGAATCACGCGCTCGTTCCACAAGTTTCGTACCTGATCGTCGACGCTGCCGGGCGCACCCGTGTTGTCTATCCACACATCTGCCGCAGCTCGGCGCGCATCGTCGGTCGCCTGCGCGGCGATGCGCGCGCGGGCATCGGCCTCGGGCATGTGTCGTTGGCCGGTCAGCCGACGTACTCGTTCCTCGGCGTCGACCCAGACGACGACGACCAGATGGAAGAACGGAGCCATCGAGCCTTCGACGAGAAGTGGAATATCTTGCACCACCACGGCATCCGCTGCCGCACCCTCGATGATCTCGGTAGTGCGCTGTCCGACCAATGGATGCACGATGGCATTGAGCTTCTTTCGCGACTCCTCGTCGCCGAAAGCCTTGGCGGCCAAGGTCGGCCGATCGAGTGACCCGTCGGGTGCCAGTATCTCGGTACCGAAGGTGTCCGTCAGTTGTTGCAGCCCAGGCGTTCCCGGCTCCACCACTTCGCGGGCAAGTACGTCCGAGTCGACGAGCACTCCCCCGAGTTCGGTCAGCACTTTCGCCACGGTCGATTTGCCGGCACCAATTCCGCCGGTCAGTCCCAGTCTCAGCATGCGTCCAGTCTGACACTCGAACACGCCGAAGCCCACCAGCCCCAAATGCACCGGTTTTGCAAGCCTGTCGGTTATCTTCGACGAGCGCGACCTCGATGTGCCGACCCACCGCCAGCGAAAAGGACACCCATGCAAAGCAATCAGATCCAACCGGGTCGGCACCGCCTCGGCATGGATGCAGGCGTTCACTGCATTCTCATTCCAGAAGTTGCCTCGGCGCTGGCCGACCACCGGCGTAACTGGTTCACCAACCTCCTGACCCCTGCCCGCCACAGCTTCGCCACGATGCGTAAGCGCACGGCGAGCGTCGGCCAGTGGAGTCCAGCCACCGCCGCGTAGTTCGCACTCCCCCTCAACCTTGGACCCGGTTCACCAGAACCGGGTCCATTGTCGTTCCCGTTGCACCTGCGTATTCGAACGAGAAAGCCCCGGTTCTCACAGGGAGAACCGGGGCCGAGGTCACACCCTCACGGGTGGACTACTTCTATCAGGCGTTGCCCGACAGCTTCTCGCGAAGTGCAGCGAGCTGCGCATCGCTGGCCAGCGATCCACCGGTCGAGGCGGGAGCCGACGCTGCGGGAGCATCGCCTTCTGCATCGGCGGGAGCCTGACCCGACTCGGAGGAGTAGTTGGTGTTGGCGGCTTCAGCAGCTTCGTCCTTGGCCGTCTTCTCCATCTGAGCGGTGTGCATCTTGTGGCGACGCTCGGCCTCGGCGTAGCGACCTTCCCACTCTTCACGCTGCTTCTCGTAACCTTCGAGCCATTCGTTGGTCTCGGAGTCGAAGCCCTCGGGGAAGATGTAGTTGCCACCCTCGTCGTACGAGTCGGCCATGCCGTACTTGGACGGATCGAACTCTTCTGCGTAGTCCTCGTTGGCCTGCTTGAGGCTCAACGAAATCCGGCGACGCTCGAGATCGATGTCGATGACCTTGACGAGTGCGTCGTCGCCGACACCCACGACCTGGTCCGGAACCTCCACGTGACGCTCGGCCAGCTCGGAGATGTGCACGAGGCCCTCGATGCCCTCTTCGACGCGAACGAACGCACCGAACGGAACGAGCTTGGTGACCTTGCCGGGCACGATCTGGCCGATCGCGTGGGTGCGAGCGAACTGGCGCCACGGATCTTCCTGCGTTGCCTTGAGCGACAGCGACACACGCTCGCGGTCCAGGTCGACGTCGAGAACCTCGACGGTGACCTCGGTGCCGACCTCGACAACCTCGGACGGGTGATCGATGTGCTTCCAGGACAGCTCGGAGACGTGCACCAGGCCGTCGACGCCACCCAGGTCCACGAAGGCACCGAAGTTGACGATGGAGGACACGACGCCCTTGCGGACCTGGCCCTTCTGCAGCTGGTGCAGGAACTCGCTGCGGACCTCGGACTGGGTCTGCTCGAGCCATGCGCGACGCGACAGGACCACGTTGTTGCGGTTCTTGTCGAGCTCGATGATCTTGGCCTCGATCTCCTTGCCGACGTACGGCTGGAGGTCGCGGACGCGACGCATCTCGACGAGCGAGGCGGGGAGGAAGCCACGGAGACCGATGTCGAGGATGAGTCCACCCTTGACGACCTCGATGACGGTGCCCTTGACGGCCTCGTCCTTCTCCTTGAGCTCCTCGATCGTGCCCCAAGCGCGCTCGTACTGAGCTCGCTTCTTGGACAGGATCAGACGGCCTTCCTTGTCCTCCTTGGTGAGGACGAGTGCTTCGATCTCATCTCCCACGGAGACGACCTCGTTGGGGTCGACATCGTGCTTGATGGAGAGCTCGCGGGAAGGGATGACGCCTTCGGTCTTGTAACCGATGTCGAGTAGAACCTCGTCACGATCGACCTTGACGATGGTGCCCTCGACGATGTCACCATCGTTGAAGTACTTGATCGTGGCGTCGATGGCGGCGAGAAAATCCTCTGCGGAGCCGATATCGTTGACGGCTACCTGCGGTGAGGTTGTGGTTGAGGGCATGTGTTGAGTTGCTCCGGACGGGTTGGGTATCGGTTGATGGATGTTCGGTCGGACTTGTGAAACGTGTGCAGCACGAGCATCTTCCGCGGATCCGTTGCCGGCTCCGCACGCGTCGACGCCGGGCGAACCCGACCTGGGCGCAGCATGGACACACTCGCGTTGATCAGGGTACGCGATGCCGCAGTACCAGCACAAACCCGGTTAGAGTCGGCGTGTGACCGATCCTTCCGCACCGTCGTCCACCCCCGGCCGCGGCCGAATCGATTCGGTCGCGAGCGACCGCGCGAGTCGAACCTGGTGGGATTCGGATGCCGACAACTATCACCGTACGCACGGCGCGTTTCTGGGCGCGTCGACCGAATCCGGAGAGTTCGTCTGGTGCCCGGAGGGACTGCACGAGGGCGACGTGCATCTGCTGGGTGACGTCGCGGGCAAGGACATTCTCGAGGTGGGCTGCGGCAGCGCACCCTGCGCCCGCTGGCTCGGGACTCAGGGGGCGCGCGCCATCGGCCTCGACATCTCGATGGGCATGTTGCAGCGCGGCGTCGACGCGATGACCGCGGGCGGGTCGACGGTTCCGCTGGTGCAGGCCAGTGCCGAGTCCCTACCGTTCGCCGACGAGGGGTTCGACATCGTGTGCTCGGCCTTCGGTGCGGTTCCGTTCGTCGCGGACTCCGCCAATGTGATGAAGGAAGTGGCGCGGGTACTGCGGCCGGGCGGCATCTGGGTGTTCGCGGTCAACCATCCGATGCGCTGGGTGTTCCCCGACGATCCCGGGGTGGGCGGCCTGACCGCGACGATTCCGTACTTCGATCGAACCCCGTACGTCGAGTACGACGCCGACGGGACCCCCAACTACGTCGAGCATCACCGCACGATCGGTGACCGCGTGCGCGAGCTGGTCGCCGCAGGTCTCGAGGTTCGCGACATCGTCGAACCGGATTGGCCGGAGTGGCTCGACCGCGAGTGGGGTCAGTGGAGCCCACTGCGCGGCCAGCTGTTTCCCGGCACCGCGATCTTCAGTAGTCGAAAACCGCGGTGAGTCCGTAGTCGATCAGCGCCGGTGCACCCTGGCTTCGACGGTCTCGGTGAAGGCGCTGGTCGACGCCTGCCCGCCGAGGTCTGCTGTCGCGACCCCGGATTCGACGGTGTCGTCCACGGCGTGCCGAATCCGGCCGGCTGCGGCGGCGAGCCGTTCGTCCTCGTGCCGATCGGCGAGCCACTCGAGCAGCATCGCGGCCGACAGGAACAGTGCCGTCGGGTTGGCGCGATTCCTGCCTGCGATATCCGGGGCGGATCCATGGGAGGCCTGCGCCATGGCCTGGGTACGCGAAGAGTTGATCGACGGTGCCGTGCCGAGTGACCCGGACAGCTCTCCGGTCAGGTCGGAGAGGATGTCCCCGAACATGTTCTCGGCCACGATGACGTCGTAGTCCTCACCGCGTCGAACCAGATGCGCCGCGAGGGCGTCCACGTGCTCTTCGGTGACGTCTACCTGCGGAAACTCCTCGCCGACGGACCGGCAGGCATCGCGAAACAACCCCGTCGTCAACGACAGCACGTTGGTCTTGTGCACGATCGTCACTTTCTTCCGCCGCCGGTCTGCGAGCGAGAAGGCCTCACGAGCGATGCGTTCGCACGCCGAACGGGTGAACACTCCCACCGCGAGCGCTACATCGGGCGTGGGCATGAACTCGCCACTGCCGACGAACATGTTGCGGTCGGCGTAGAAGCCCTCGGTGTTCTCCCGCACCACCACCAGGTCCATCTGCGGCGACATCGCGCGCACTCCAGGAAGCGCCTTGGCCGGACGGATGTTGGCGAACAGATCGAAATGCTTGCGAATTCGTCCGCCCGGAGTCAGCTGAGATCGGAACGGCTCAGGGTACGACGCGCTGTCGTGAGGCCCGAGAATCCACGCCTCGAGCCTGCCGAGCTCGTTCAACGTGTGCTCGGGCATCGGCGTTCCGTGCTCGTCGAGAGCACCCAACCCCAGCGGCAAGTGCTGCCAGTCGACGACGGGACCGTGCACTGCGGCCAGAGCTGCGTCCACCACCCGGATCGTCGCAGGGACGATCTCGTGACCGATGCCGTCGCCGGTCATGGCCCCAATTCGTAAAGTCGGTGCATCTCGTCCGTCCGTCTGCGCCATCATGACTACATGGTGCAGTCCGCCGAACTCCTCCTCGACTCGGGGCTCGATACTGCGGTTCGCCGCGAGTGGGCGGCACTCTCCGATGCCGGCCTGCCGAGCCAGAACCGTCATCGGGGCGAGTCGAATCGTCCGCACATCACCGTCTCGGTGGCGTCGTCCATGCCCGCGTCCGTCGATTCCGGTACGGCCGTGCGTTTCGACCCGTTCGATGTTCGTCTCGGCGGCCTCGTCGTATTCGGTGGCCGGACCGCCACCCTGGCCCGTCTGGTCGTGCCGAGCGTCGAACTGCTCGACCTGCATGCTCGGATGCATGCCGCCGTAGGCCCGGGCTCGTTCGACAATGTCGCCATCGGGCATTGGACGCCGCACGTGACGCTGGCCCGGCGGTTGACACCCGACGAAGCCGGTGCCGCGACGCGCCTGCTGTGCCCGCACCTGGACGACCTGATCGGCTCTGCCGTTGCCTTGCGTCGGTGGGACGGCGACAACAAGTGCGAATGGCGCATCGGCTGACCGCCAGGCCTGTCAGAACCGGAAGTCTCCGAATTGGGTCACCTCCGCATGTGTATCCGGCGTGCGGCCGACAGCGACCCACGCATCGAGGGCGAGAAACATCAACACAACCACCAGTACAATTGTCATGCCACCAGCGTCCTACCTGCGCCGACCCACCACGAGTGGCAGTAACGACATGTATCGTCGATTTTCTGCCATACTGCTGTCATGCTGAAGAAGGTGGTCGCAGTACTGCTGCCGTTGACCGAGCAGTTCGAGCTCGGCGTGGCCTGCGAGGTGTTCGGATTCGACCGCTCCGACGAGGGACTGCCCACCTACGACTTCTCGTTGATCGCCGGGGTCCCCGACACGATTCGCACCAGGGTGGGTTACACGATCGATGTGCCCCACGATCTCGACCGGCTCGACAGCGCCGATCTGATCATCGTTCCGGCCGGCGGCACCGAATCGGCCGACGACGGAAGCTACGTGTGCGGCAGTAAGTACAGCCCCTCGATCGAGCCACTACTCGACAAACTCCGTGCGGCGGTGGACCGAGGCGCGCTGGTCGCCAGCCTGTGCAACGGCGCGTTCGTACTCGGCGCGGCGGGCCTGCTCGACGGCAGGCGGTGTACGACCCATTGGCGACACTCGGCCTCCCTGGCCGCGAAATACCCGTTGGCCCAGGTCGATCCGAACGTTCTCTACGTGGACGACGGGAATGTACTGACCAGTGCGGGCACGGCGGCCGGTATCGACCTGTGCCTGCACATCGTCCGCAAATACCAAGGCAGTGTCGTGGCCAACGGAATCGCGCGCAGAATGGTCGTTCCGCCACACCGTGACGGCGGCCAGGCGCAGTTCGTCACCAGTCCACTACCGGCGATTCGAACCGAAACGTTGGCACCGTTGCTCGATTGGATGACCGAGAACCTCGATTCGGAACTCACGATCGGCCGACTGGCTGCGCGGGTGAACATGTCGGCTCGTACATTCGCCCGCAAGTTCGCCGCCGAGACCGGCACGACGCCCGCGCGGTGGCTCAACGACCAACGCGTACTGGCTGCGCAGCAGCTCCTCGAGAACTCCGACCTGCCGATGGATTCGATCGCCGAAGTCGTCGGTTTCGGCAATGCCGCAGCCCTGCGCCAGCATTTCGTCAGACTTCGCTGCACGACGCCCAACTCGTACCGCCGAACATTCCGGGCCGCGCCGCAACCCGTGTGACGGACCACGGAGAGGAGTGGGTCCGGGAAGATTCCGGAGAACCTCTGCGTTGAGACGAACAAGAAGCGCAATCAATCGAAAGGGTACGCGTGGCCACTCAGACTTTGACTCAGCAGAATTTCGACGAGATCGTCACCAGCAACGACGTGGTGTTGGTCGACTTCTGGGCCTCCTGGTGCGGTCCGTGCCGCCAGTTCGCGCCGACGTTCGAGAAGTCTTCCGACGCGCACCCGGACATCGTGCACGCCAAGGTCGACACCGAAGCCGAACAGGGCTTGGCCGCTGCAGCGCAGATCCAGTCGATCCCGACGATCATGGCCTTCCGCGAGGGCATCCTGGTCTACGCCCAGCCCGGCGCATTGCCCGCTCCGGCGCTCGAAGACCTCGTCGGCCAGATCAAGGCACTCGACATGGACGTCGTCCGTCAGCAGATCGCCGAGCAGGCACCCGCAGCGGAGTAGTTCCCTCACAGCACAAAACGAAGGGCCGCTCACCGAATCCGGTGAGCGGCCCTTCGTCATGCATGAGCCGGCCCCGACTCAGTGAGCTGCGGCATCCCAGCTGCGACCGGTACCGACCGACACCTCGAGGGGCACCGACAATTCGATGGCCGACGACATCTTGTCACGCACCAACGCCTCGACTTCCTCGCGCTCGGAGTCGACGACCTCGAGTACCAGTTCGTCGTGCACCTGCAACAGCATGCGCGACTTCAAGGTCGACTCCGCCAGAGACTTGTGCACGTCGATCATCGCTACCTTGATGATGTCTGCGGCAGTGCCCTGGATCGGAGCGTTGAGTGCCGCGCGCTCGGCGACCTCGCGACGCTGACGATTGTCGCTGTTGAGATCTGGGAGGTAACGACGACGGCCGTACAGCGTCGAGGTGTAGCCCACCTTTCGGGCTTCCTCGACCGCGTTGCGCAGGTAGTCGCGCACGCCGCCGAAGCGAGCGAAGTACGCCTCCATCTGCTGCTTGGCTTCGTCGGTGGAGATCTTCAACTGCGCGGCGAGGCCGAACGCGCTGAGTCCGTAGGCGAGGCCGTACGACATGGCCTTGACTCGACGGCGTAGTTCCGGGGTGACCTCGTCGATCGGTACGCCGAACGCGCGCGAACCGACGAAGCTGTGCAGGTCCTCACCGGTGTTGAACGCTTCGATCAGCCCCTCGTCACCGGATACGTGCGCCATGATGCGCATCTCGATCTGGCTGTAATCGGCGGTGAGCAGGGTGTCGTAGCCGGCACCGACCACAAAGCCGTCGCGGATGTGGCGACCCGCCTCGTTCCGCACCGGAATGTTCTGCAGGTTCGGTTCCGTCGACGACAGTCGTCCGGTGGCCGCGACGGTCTGATTGAACGTGGTGTGAATGCGGCCGTCCTCGGCGACGGACTTGAGCAGGCCGTCCACCGTCACCTTCATTCGTGTGGCATCACGGTGATCGAGCAGGAACTTCAGGAACGGATGCTCGGTCTTCTCGAACAGCCCCTGAAGAGCATCGGCGTCGGTGGTGTACCCGGTCTTGGTCTTCTTGGTCTTGGGCATGTCGAGTTCCTCGAACAGCACCACCTGCAGCTGTTTGGGCGATCCGAGATTAATCTGCTTGTCGATCACGCCGTACGCAGAATTCGCGGCCTCGTCGACCTGCGCAGCAAAACCCGATTGCAGCGAGCGCAGGTGATCGCCGTCCACTGCGATGCCCGTGGCTTCGATATCGGCAAGCACTGTCAGCAGCGGCAGTTCCATCTCCGAGAGCAGAGTGGTCGACTCGATTGCCGCGAGTTCCGCGTCGAGGGCGTCGGCCAGATCGATGACCGCCCGCGCCTTGAGAATTTCGCCCTCGGCAAATGCCGCGTCAGCGGTGTCCTCGGCGTCGAGAAGTGACATCTGACCCTCGCCGGCATCTTCGACGCGTAATTCGCGCTTGAGGTAGCGCAGCGACAAGTCGTCGAGGTTGAACGACCGCTGACCGGGCCGGACGAGATACGCCGCGAGCGCGGTATCCGTCGTCAACCCACCGAGCGTCCATCCCCGACCACGAACAGCGTGCAGTGCCCACTTCGCCTCGTGCAGAGCTTTGGGTCGATCCACATCGGCGAACCACGCGGCCAGAGCGCGTTCGTCGGATTCGTCGAGAGCCGTCGTGGTGACGAAGGCACCCTCGCCGTCTGCTGCCGCGATGGCCACCGAGGTCGCGTCGCTGTCGTACGGCCTGCGCGGTCCGAGGATGGATACCCCGCTACGCCGACCGTCGGACGCATGCTCGTCCAGCCACGCCGCCAACTCCCCCGGCGCGACGATGCCGCCCCGAACGTCGAACCCTTCTTCTGCCTCGGGCTCGACCGAGGCGAGTGTCTCGAACAGTCGATCCCGCAGGATGCGAAACTCCAGATCGTCGAACAGCGCGTGAATCTTCTCGCGATCCCACGGGGCCAGCTCGAGTTGATCGGGTGTGAAGGGCAACGGCACGTCGCGCACCATCTCGGTGAGCTCGCGGTTGAGCACCACACTCGACAGGTTGGCCCGCAATGCGTCGCCCACCTTGCCCTTCACCTTGTCGACATTGTCGACGAGGGCGGTGAGCGACCCGTATTCGATGATCCACTTGGTCGCCGTCTTCTCCCCGACGCCGGGAATGCCGGGAAGGTTGTCGCTCGGATCTCCGCGCAGAGCTGCGAAGTCCGGGTACTGCGACGGCGTCAGACCGTATTTGGTGGCGACCTCGTCCGGGGTGAACCGCGTCAGGTCCGAGACACCCTTGCGGGGATAGAGCACCGTGACGTTGTCGGTGACCAGCTGCAGTGCGTCACGATCGCCGGTGACCACGAGGACGCGATAGCCCAGCGCCTCGGCCTGCGTGACCAGAGTGGCGATGATGTCGTCGGCTTCGAATCCTGCCTCGGCCATCACCGGAATGCCCATGGCACCGAGCACATCCTTGGTGATGTCCACCTGGCCCGCGAACTCGTCCGGCGTCTTGCTGCGGTTCGCCTTGTATTCGGGGAACCGCTCGGCTCGGAACGTTTGCCGTGACACGTCGAAGGCGGCGGCGATGTGCGTCGGCTTCTCGTCTCGCAACAGGTTGATCAGCATCGAGGTGAACCCGTACACGGCATTGGTGGACTGACCGCTCGTGGTCTTAAAATTGTCCGCCGGCAACGCGAAGAAGGCACGGAAGGCCATCGAGTGACCGTCGATGAGGAGCAGCGTCGGACGCTCTTCGGCTGACTTCGCATCGGTCCGGGCTGCGGGTGCTGCACTTTTGTCGGTTACTGGGCTCACGGTTGACCAGTCTAGGTAGCGGGTCCGACATCACGTAGCCGGATGCGGGCACCGCGACGCAATCGCGGCGGCACCGATCTCCCGCAGCGCGAAACACAACCGATACTTTCCGGAAATCTCAGTTGCCGATTTTGCGTCCTTTCAACGGATAGAGTCCGACAATTGCAGTAAATCCCCATCCCGTGACTCAACGACAACCGTCCGGAGGACGTGCGTGGCTCCAAATGTTCGATGGACCAGAAAGGTGCAACCACCGAGGTTGCGCGCAAGATCTGCAGTTCGCGTCTTCCAGCGAACACTTCTACTCGCCATCCTGAGTTCCATTGCGGCGCTGCTGTTCAGTGCGCCTGCGTTGGCGCAGGAACCTACCCCCACTCCCCCGGCGGCGCCGGGAACCAGTGCCGAACAGGCACCGCCCGCAGACGCCGTCAGCGTCGCGGGATCGCTCAACAACGGTGGAGAACGCCTCGAAGGTGTCGATGTTGCGGCGCTCGACGCGTCGGGCAGCGAAGTGGCCCGCACCACCAGCGAGACCGGCGGACGCTGGACTCTCGAATTGTCGCCTGGCACATATACATTCCAGGTGGTCCAGGAAACGCTCCCCGACGGGGTGAGCGTGCAGGGCGAGGTCGAGCGCGACGTGCAGGCCGGTCGCTCGAACACCGTCATCTTCTCCTTCGGTGAGGCCAGGACCGCGACCAGCACCCCGTTCTACGAGAAGTTCGTGCGCACCACGGTCGACGGCTTCCGCTTCGGTCTGGTCATCGCGCTCGCGGCGGTCGGTCTGAGCTTGATCTTCGGAACGACGGGTTTGACCAACTTCGCACACGGCGAACTCGTGACGCTCGGAGCCGTCGCGGCGTGGTTCTTCAATGTGAGCCTCGGGATACAACTGATCCCGGCCACCGTGCTGGCCATCATTGTCGGAGTCGCGATCGGCTGGCTCAACAACGCCCTGATCTGGCGGCCGTTGCGTAAACGTCGAACCGGCCTGATCGCTCAGCTGGTGGTCACGATCGGACTCGCCATTGCGCTGCGCTACCTCATCCTGATCTTCTTCTCCGACCGCTCGGAGCCATTCGACGACTACCAGGCTCAGACCGAGAACGACTGGGGCCCACTGTCGATCACCAACGTCAACCTCGCCTGCATCGTCATCAGCGTCGTCGTCCTCATCGGCGTCGCACTGATGTTGCAGCGCACCAAGATCGGTAAAGCCATGCGTGCGGTGGCCGACAACCGTGATCTGGCTGCCTCGTCGGGTATCAACGTCGAGCGCGTCGTGACGTTCGTGTGGTGCCTCGGTGGCGGCCTGGCTGCCCTCGGCGGCGTGCTGTTCGGGCTCTCCGAACTCGGCGGCCGCGTGCAATGGGAGATGGGCTTCAAACTCCTACTGCTCATGTTCGCCGGAATCACGCTCGGAGGACTCGGCACGGCCTACGGCGCATTCCTCGGTTGCGTCATCGTGGGTCTGCTCGTGCAGTGGTCGACGTTGGTCATCAATCCCGACCTCAAATACATCGGAGGGTTGCTCGTCTTGATTCTCATCCTCGTCGTCCGTCCTCAGGGCATCCTCGGCTCGCGACAAAGGATCGGGTGACCTGCACATGGATATCATCGGCGCACTTCAGATCTCTCTTGCTCAGCTGGTCGGCCCGTCGGCCATCTTCTACGCACTGCTCGCCATCGGCCTGAACCTGCACTTCGGCTACGCCGGCCTGCTCAACTTCGGCCAGATCGGCTTCGCCCTGCTCGGCGGCTACGGCGTCGGCATCACCACGATCACCTATGAGCAGCCACTGTGGCTCGGCATTCTGGTCGGTCTCGCTGCGGCCGGCCTGCTGGCTCTGGTGCTCGGCATTCCGACCCTGCGATTGCGAGCGGATTATCTCGCCATCGTGACGATCGCCGCATCGGAAATCCTGCGACTGGTATTCCGCTCCACGGCAACCGATTCGGTGACCAAGTCCACCAACGGCATCACCGGATTCGCAGCTCCGTTCACCAACCTCAGTCCGTTCGAGGGTGGAAAGACGTACAGCTTCATCGGCGTTCGGTTCCTGGGTAACGACCTGTGGGCCATGCTCGTCGGCTGGACGTTGGTACTGCTGCTGTGCGGGGTCGTATACCTGCTGACACACAGCCCGTGGGGTCGCGTTCTCAAGGCGGTTCGTGAAGACGAGGACGCTGCCCGGTCGCTGGGTAAGAACGTGTTCGTCTACAAGATGCAGGCACTCGTTCTCGGCGGCGTGATCGGCGGTATGGGCGGGGTGTTCAACGCACTGCAGACGCAGTCGATCAACCCCGACTTCTATTCGACCGCGCAGACGTTCTTCGCGTTCGGCGCTCTCATTCTCGGTGGTGCCGCAACGGTGTTCGGCCCCGTGATCGGCGCAATGCTGTTCTGGTTCCTGCTGTCCATTCCCGACGCGATTCTGCGGCAACTGATCTCGGGCGACGATCCGGTGCTCAACCTCACCGGTGCCCAGGTCGGTGCCACCCGATTCGTACTCCTGGGAATTCTGATCGCCGTGCTGATGGTGTTCAGACCCCAGGGCATTCTCGGCAACAAGCGAGAGGTTCAACTCAATGCCTGACCCGAGCACCGGTGCCGCCGCAGATGCGACACCGAGCAAGAAAGCCAGCACACTCGAAGCACGTGCGGCCAAAGCACTGTCGAGCGATCAGCGTGCCAGTCTGTTCGCCGGCGTCGCCAACGAGCCCGGGGCAGCCAAGCCCGACGCGACATTGGTGGTCGACGGGGTCTCGCGTACCTTCGGCGGCCTCAAGGCCGTCGACGTGGCGCACCTCGAGATCCAGCGCGGATGCATCACCGGTCTGATCGGACCGAACGGCGCGGGTAAGACCACACTGTTCAACCTGCTCACCGGATTCGACCGACCCGACACCGGCACGTGGTCGATGGACGGTCAGGAACTCGGCCGGATGCACCCACATCAGGTGGCACGCAAAGGCGTCGTGCGCACCTTCCAGTTGACGAAGGCACTGTCGAAACTGACTGTGCTGGACAACGTTCGACTGGGGGCGACGGGCCAACGCGGCGAGCGCATGATCAACACGTTCATGCCGTGGACGTGGAAAGCACAGGAGCGTCAGATCACCGAACGCGCCTATGAACTGCTGGGGCGCTTCAAACTCGACGCCAAGGCCGACGATCTGGCCGGCTCGTTGTCGGGTGGCCAGCGCAAACTCCTGGAGATGGCGCGAGCGTTGATGACCGATCCGTCGGTCGTCATGCTCGACGAGCCGATGGCCGGAGTCAATCCCGCTCTCACGCAATCGCTTCTGGGCCACATCAAATCGCTGCGCGACGACGGCATGACAGTGGTGTTCGTCGAACACGACATGGATGTCATCCGCGACATCAGCGACTGGGTGGTGGTAATGGCTCAGGGCAGCATCATCGCCGAGTCCACCCCGGAAGAGCTCTCCAACAACGGTGCCGTCGTCGATGCCTATCTCGGTAGCCATCACGATCAAGCACTCGAATTCGACGCCGACGGCAATCCCGTCGGAGCCACCGCCGAACTGGCCGAGGCATTGAAGCAAGCCGAGGTGGAGGAACTGCAAGCAGGAGGCGATCTTTCGGAACCGGAGTTCGTCAGCCCCGCAGCCACCGACACTGCTGCGGGCGGCTCGCACCGAGCCAAGGAGGACAACTGATGAGCGAACAAACTCTGACGCCGGCCGAGTTCGCGGCCACGCCGGGCGAGCATGCGCGTCTGGCCGAAGGAGCGTTGCTGCGCGCCGACGGTCTGGTTGCCGGGTACATCCCCGGTGTGAACATCCTCAGTGAGTGCAACTTCTTTCTGAACGACGGTGAGATCGTCGGCATCATCGGACCCAACGGTGCCGGTAAGTCGACTCTGCTCAAGACGTTGTTCGGCCTCGTGGCGGTCCGCGAGGGCAGTGTGAAGCTGCGCGGTGACAACATCACCTCCGCCGAGGCGCACGTTCTGGTGACCAAGGGCGTCGGATACGTGCCCCAGACGCAGAACGTGTTCCCATCGCTCACGATCGAGGAAAACCTCGAGATGGGAATCTATCTGCGGCCCAAGAAGTTCGGTGAGCGGTTCGACTTCGTCAGCGAGTTGTTCCCACTGCTCGGCGAACGCAAGAAGGTCAAGGCAGGTGCACTGTCCGGCGGTGAGCGCCAGATGGTGGCGATGGGGCGGGCCCTGATGATGGAACCGTCGGTGCTGCTGCTCGACGAACCGTCGGCAGGCTTGTCGCCGATGTTCCAGGACGAGGTCTTCATCCGCTGCAAGAAGATCAACGCGGCGGGCGTCTCGATCATCATGGTCGAGCAGAATGCCCGCCGCTGCCTGCAGATCTGCGACCGCGGCTATGTTCTCGATCAAGGTCGCAACGCCTACACCGATACCGGGCCGGCGTTGATGAACGATCCCAAGGTGATCGAGCTCTACCTCGGCACTCTCGCGGGAAGCAAAGAAAAGAAGGCCTGACCCTCTCGACAAGAAGCCCCGACTCGACATAGTTCGAGTCGGGGCTTTCTCGTACCTGCGCCATAGGTACCCAACGCGGTGTATTCGAACGACTCCGGGCCCGAGTCCTGATGTCAGGACTCGGGCCCGGAGGCTGTGCAGCAGCTACAGATCACTCACCGACGACGATGTATCCGTCCGTCGTCAGCTTGTTGTCCGGTCCGAAGACCAGGTTGCCGTAGGAACCGGTGGCGGGCTCGCCTGCGTCACTGAAGTTCAGCGCGCCGGTGACTCCGTCGTAGTCGATATCGGTGCCGGCCTTGACGAGTGGGAGGCACTCGGCGAAGCTCGTGCACTTCGTGCCGTCCTTGGTGATGCTGTTGATGTTGGCAGCGATGTCGGTGCCTGCCGTCGACTTCGCCTGCTCGGCTGCCAGCGCCGAGATGACGACCGCGTCGTAGGACTCACCGGCGTAGTTGAAGTCGACCAATGCCGGATCCACGCCCTTGAGTCGGTCCTGGAACGCGGTGCCGACGTCGGTCAGCGGGGTGGTGCCGCGCATCTTGTCGAGCAGGCCGGCAGCGACCGACTCACCGAGTGCGTTGCCCATGTTGCCGTCGACGCCGTAGACCAACGTGCCGTCGGACGGTCCGATGCCGATCTCGTGCATACGGGTGATGATCTTCGCGGACTCCTCGAAGCCGATGATGGCGACGGCATCCGGGTTGAAGTTCTTCACGCCGTCGACCTCGGCGTTGAACGACTGTGCGTTCGGGTCGTAGATCGTGGTCTGGATCTGGTCTGCCGCGATGCCGGCCTCTTCGAGGTTGTCGGCGGTGTTCTTGGCCAGGCCCGTTCCATAGGGGTCGTTGAGAGCCAGGATGGCCACGCGCTGCGCGCCGTCCTCGGCGATCAGCTGCGAGAGTGCCTGTGCCTGCAGCACATCGGTGGGCGCGGTACGGAAGTACTGGCCCTTGTCCGGGTAGCAGACGAACTGGTCGGAGGTGTTGGCAGGCGAGAACTGCACGACACCCGCGCTGGCGATCTTGTCGATGACTTTGAGCGACACCGAGGAGGACGCCGCACCGACGATGACGTTCGAGCCGCCGGCGAGCAGACGGTCGACCGTGGTGTTGGCGGTGTCGGTGGTGGTGTCGCCCGAGTCACCGGGGATGAGCGTGACGGGCTGGTCGAGGACGCCGCCCGCGCCGTTGACATCGTTGACGGCCAGCTGGACACCGGCGACCTCGGGTGGTCCGAGGAAGGCCAGGGTGCCGGTCTCGGGAAGGAGGGTTCCCACCACCAGCGGCGACGTGTCGGGAGTGGATCCGGCGGTGGCCTGCTCAGGTGTGCAGTCGGTGGAGACGGTCGTTTCCGCGGCCGACGTGCCGCCGCTGGCACTGGTGGAGTCGGTCGAGCCCGAGTCGTCGCTCGACGAACAGCCGAACAGTGCGAGCGAGGTGACGCTCAGCACTGCAGCCGTGCGGACATAGGTCCGAATTGCCATCTAGGTTCTCCTTGAAATTGCTCGTCGTTGAAGCTCACCTGAGTTACATGTGGCTCACGTGTGAACCAGACGCTAATGCTCGAAACCGGTTCGCAAGGCCTAGAACGACGCTCGTGACCTGACTGTGACCTAAGAGGTCGAAGTTTTACGTGGCCGTAGCTTTCCGCGGGCCGATCAGCTCTCTGCCACAGGGTTGTTCGCCGGAGTACCGAGTGTTTCGATCACGACCTCGGCTACCGCCTTCATCGTCGTGCGTCGGTCCATCGCGGCACGCTGAATCCACTTGAACGCCTGCGGTTCCGTCAGCGATTGCGACTCCATCAGGACGCCCTTGGCCTTCTCGATCAACTTGCGGGTCTCGAGTCGATCCCGAAGATCGGCGATCTCCGATTCGAGCGCAGAGATCTCGCCGAATCGGCTCGCGGCCAACTCGACTGCAGGCATCAGATCGGCCTTGGTGAACGGTTTGACCAGATAGGCCATCGCACCCGCATCGCGCGCCTTCTCCACGAGCTCTCGCTGACTGAACGCTGTGAGAATCACCACCGGCGCGATCCGCTTCTCCGCGATCTCGGAGGCCGCGTCGATGCCGTCACGTCGCGGCATCTTCACGTCCATGATCACCAGATCCGGTCGAAGTTCGACAGCCAGTTCCACGGCCTGCTGACCGTCCGCGGCCTCACCGACCACGTCGTACCCCTCTTCGCGGAGCATCTCCACCAGGTCGAGACGAATCAGGGATTCGTCTTCCGCGACCACCACCCGCAGCGCAGGCTTGCCAGTACCGTGCGTATCAGGAGCATTCATCTGTACCGGTCTCCTTCGACAGTCGTCGCCCCTCAGGGGCATCGAGCAACTGAAGGGTACCGGTGCACGGGGCCGAAAGCGCATCTTCTACACTCGTCAATCGTTGCTTCAAAGACGCCAGCCCTCGTATCCCAATTGGCAGAGGAAACGGATTCAAAACCCGTCCAGTGTGAGTTCGAGTCTCACCGAGGGCACCACAGCACGATCGACCGGCCGCGGCAGCGGTCGGGCCCACTCCCGATCACGCCTACAGTGGGGTGATGTACATACCCAGCAGTCTTCGTTGCCATGACACCAGCGCGGGCAAATTGTGCGCGCAGAAGGTCGACCACCGTTTCGGAGATTCCGCGGACCAGTCCGCTCAGTGGGTCTACTACACCTGCAGCGCCGACTCCGCCCACGAAACCGGTTACGTCGACCGCCTGGTCACCGCCTGAATCATGTTCGTAGAGCGCGCCTTTGTCCACGCCGACGATGTGGGATCGGAGTGGCCCTTCACCGTTCCCGCTGTCGCCGACCTCGCGCGCGAAGGACTCGAGTTTCTCGCACCGGTCACAATTCTGGTGGGCGACAACGGTTCCGGTAAGTCGACTCTCGTCGAGGCGATCGCAGAGCGTTTCGGCATCGACGCCCGCGGGGGTCGGGCAGCGCAGAAGTCTCGTCGACTGGACGAGGTGACGAGCGTCCTCGGCGAGGTGCTCGAACTCGAGACCACGCCACGAGGCGCGCGCATGCTGCGGGGTCCGCGGGAGCAGAAGCGGGGATTCTTCCTGCGCGCCGAGACTGCATTCGACATGGCCGAGAACCTCGGCGGCATGCCGGGCTTCTGGGACGAGAACACCGCCGAAATGAGCCACGGTGAGGGCTTTCTCACCATGTTCGGTGCGATGTTGGCCGAACCGGGCTTCTATGTGCTGGACGAACCGGAGTCGGCCCTGTCGTTCACCGCGTGCCTGAACCTGGTCGCGCTGATGTCCCACTTGGGCGAGGAGGGGGCACAGCTCGTCTGTGCCACGCATTCACCGATCCTGGCTTCGACACCCGGTGCGGACATCGTCGAAGTGGGTGAACACGGTCTGCGCCGAAGCACCTGGGACGAACTCGAATTGGTCCAGCACTGGCGGCGATATCTCGACGATCCGAACGTGTATCTCCGTCATCTACTCGACTGAACCGGCACCAACGCCACGTCCCGACGACGACGCACACTCCCCGGAGAGACTCCCATCGCCCGTTTGAACGCTTTGCCGAATGCTGCCTCCGACAAATAGCCACTGCGCCGGGCCAATTCGGCCAACACCACGTCCTCGGACCGCAATGTGTCGTACGCGACCTGCATCCGCCACGTCGCCAGGTAACTCATCACCGAATCGCCGACCAATGCGGTGAATCGAGCCGAGAACGCCGAACGTGACATGTGTGCATTCGACGCCAGGGCCGCAACGGTCCACCGCTCGTGGGGATTTCGATGAATGCTAGCCAGCGCGCCCCCGATGCGCTCGTCCTGCAACGCTCCCAGCCAACCGGATTGCGCGCTCGGGGTGTCCGCAATCCATGACCTCAACGCCTGAATCACCAGAACGTCGGAAAGCCTGGTGATCACTGCCTCTCCCCCGGGCTCGAGCGATCGTGCCTCGTCGGCCACCATGGCGAGGATGTTCTGCATACGTGCGCGCCGTGGTTCGCTGTCTGCGTCGATCACGATCACCGCCGGTAGCAGCCGAAGAAGCTGCTGCGCCGCAGGATGATCCATCCGGACGGCCCCGCAGACCAACACGGTGTCGGGTCCGCTCGCATCGCACTGGGCGATCACTGCGTACCGGTCGCTGGCGTAGTCGTGTGGCACCTCGTACACGCTGGTCGCGTCGCCGACAGACTCGATGTCGGCCGCCAATACGTGCCCACGCCCGTGGGGAACCAACGCGAAGTCGCCGGGAACGAGCTCACGCGTCGACTCCCCGGGGACCGACAGCACACACGACCCGTCGACCACGGTGTGGAACCACACAGCGTCGTCCATCGCGGGCAGGGCCAGCCCCCACGAGCCACCCATCTCGGAACGCACGTAGAAGGACCCGGTCATTCGGAGGAAATGCAAAGCCTCACCGAGCGGATCGGGTGACTTCCAGGGGTCGGCTCCACGCACCGGACAATTGTCCCCCACGGCCGGGACGATCGGACATGAATTCGAGCCCTGCGCGCATTGTCCATCCACCCGCGACGCGGAAAGGTCGGAAGCGCACGACGAATCCCCGGGAAGGAAAACCGATGATCGACAAGATCTCCTCGATCGCCACCCTGGTCGCAGCAGTGGGATGCGGCCTCGTCGCGGGCGTCATGCTCGCGTTCTCGGTCAGTGTTCTTCCTGGCCTGGCGTCGTTACCGGTGCCCGACGCGATTGCCGCGATGCAGAGATCGAACGCCGCGATCCTCAACCCACTGTTCATGACGCTGTTCGTCGGTACGGCGTTGACCTGTTCTCTCGCAACCGTTCTCGCGATCACCACGGAGGGTGGGCGATCGACCTGGGTCGGCGCGGGAGCAGCGCTCTACGTCGTGGGCTGCTTCGTGGTCACGGTGGCGTTCAACGTCCCACTCAACGATGCACTGGCAGCGGTCGATCCGGTAGGTCCGTCGGGAGCCGACATGTGGCAGACGTTCACGTCGAACTGGACGCGGTGGAACACCGTCCGGATCATCTCGTCGACGGCGGCGTGCGCCGTGCTGATCCTCGGTCAGGGCAGATCCGCGCTGGGCTGATCGGACTCACCGTCCTGGTGACGCCTGCGAATCTCGTCCTCGAAGCGAGCGATGAGATGATCGGTATCGGCAGTGGACACATCTCGCGCGCCTTCGTCCATCGCGGCGTCGCGTCCTCTGCGCAAGGCGGCGAGTTCGGCTTCGAGTTCGTTGTTGTCGAGTACGCGTGGATCCAACATCTCTCCATTGTGGTCCCACCCGAGTGCCTGCGCGCGCTGTTTGCTGTAATCGCGACATGAACGTCGTGCACAGCTTCGAACCGATAGTCGACGAGCACGCTCACACGCTGATACTCGGTTCGATGCCCGGTGTCGCATCGCTTGCTGCTCAGCAGTATTACGCTCATCCCCGAAATGCGTTCTGGCCGATCATGGGCGCGCTGTTCGGTGCCGGTCCCGAACTTCCGTACGAGGCGCGAACAGAGAGACTGGCGCGCAGCGGGATTGCTGTGTGGGACGTACTGAAGCTGTGTACTCGGACCGGAAGCCTGGACTCGGCCATAGTCGAATCATCTATCGTGGCAAACGATGTCGCGAACCTCATCGCAGGTCATCCCGGCATCGACACCGTGCTGTTCAACGGAGCAAAAGCTGCCGACAGCTATCGCAGATACGTCGCGAACGCGGTGCAGCCGGATGTCGAGTGCATCCGTCTGCCGTCCACCAGTCCAGCGCACGCCTCACTCACCCTCGAAGCCAAGACTCGACTGTGGTCGGCAGCACTCAGGCGCGAACGCGTTTCGGGAAGTGGCGAATGAGGCCCTCCTGCACGACGGTTGCGAGCAGCTGACCGTCCATCGAGAAGAATCGGCCGGTGGCGAGTCCCCGCGATCCGGCCGCGACCGGCGATTCGGTTGCATACAGAGCCCACTCGTCGAATCGGAACGGTCGGTGAAACCAGATGGAGTGGTTGACCGTCGCCGCCACGATGCGGTCGAGTCCCCAGGACAGTCCATGGGTGGTGATGATCGAATCGAGCACCGTGGTGTCCGACGCGTAGCCCATGGTCGCGGCGTGAAAGATCGACTCGTCCGGCAGATCGCCGTCCGCTTTCATCCACACTCGATTGTGGTTGAGTTTCTCACCGGTGCCGTGCATGATCCACGCCGGATCGTTCGCGTACCGCATGTCGATCGGTTTGAGTGCATCGACGAACATCTGCAGTCGGTCCTCGAACCCCACGAAGTGGTCGCCGAGAGGCGGCAGGGCGTCGGGATACGGAACCTCGGGCACCTCGACGCTGTGCTCGAGGCCCTTACCGAAATCCTGGAAGGCAGCGAGCATGACGAACAGCTCGTTACCGTCCTGCAGCGCAGTGACCTGCCGGTTGGCGAACGCCCGGCCGTCGCGCTGACGACTCACCCGGTACTCGATGGGCTTCTTGACGTCACCACCGCGGATGAAGTGCGCATTGATCGCATGAACGTCCCGGGACGTTCCGGTTACGGTCCGGCCGGCGGCGATGAGCGCCTGAGCGACGAGCTGCCCACCGAACGTCCGGCTCCCCACCTGCTCCGGATGCTGTCCGACGAACACATCCTCCTCGGTCTCCTCGAGGGCGAGGAGACCGAGAAGGGTTTCGAGATCGGTTCCGCGTACTGCAGTACTGCTCGGCGCGCTCTCGCTGACGCCGGTTCCCCCCGCTTCGACCACTTACCGGTCCTCTTCTCCGATTCGGTGCACATGGATCAAGTTGGTCGAGCCTACTGTGCCGGGAGGGGCACCGGCGACGATCACGACCTGATCGCCTCGGTTGTAACGACCGAGTTCGAGCAACGCCTTGTCGACCTCTTTGACCATCGCGTCCGTCGAGCCCACATCGGGAACCAGGAACGTCTCGGTGCCCCAGCTCAGGGACAGCTGACTGCGGACCTCGGAGATCGAGGTGAATGCGAGCAACGGGAGCTTGGTGTGGAGGCGAGCCAACCGTCGCACGGTGTCGCCCGACTGGGTGAAGGCCACGAGGGCCTTCGCGTCCAGACGTTCGCCGATATCGCGGGCGGCGTAGGAAATGACACCGCGCTTGGTGCGAGGAACGTGGGTCAGAGGAGGAACGCTGTCGCCCTCGGTTTCCACGGTCTCGACGATCCGAGCCATCGTCCGCACCGTCTCCATGACGTACTTGCCGACCGAGGTCTCGCCGGACAGCATGACCGCGTCGGTACCGTCGAGCACTGCGTTGGCGACGTCGGACGCCTCGGCGCGGGTGGGACGGGAGTTCTCGATCATCGATTCGAGCATCTGGGTCGCAACGATGACAGGCTTGGCGTTGGCGCGGGCGATCTGGATGGCGCGCTTCTGCACCAGGGGCACCTGCTCGAGTGGCAACTCGACGCCGAGGTCACCGCGGGCGACCATGATCGCATCGAACGCGAGCACGATGGCTTCGAGGTTGTCGACGGCCTCGGGCTTCTCGAGCTTGGCAATGACCGGAACTCGGCGGCCGACGCGGTCCATGACTGCGTGGACGAGTTCGACATCGGCGGGAGAGCGCACGAAAGAGAGCGCGATGAAATCGCATCCGAGCGCGAGGGCGAACTCGAGGTCGGCAATGTCCTTCTCGCTCATGGCAGGAACGGAGACGTCCATGCCCGGGAGGGAGACGCCCTTGTTGTTACTGACCGGACCACCCTCGGTGACCCGACACAGCACGTCGTTGCCTTCGACGCCGGTGACGACGAGGCCGACCTTGCCGTCGTCGACGAGCAGGCGGTCGCCTTCCTTGGCGTCCTGAGCCAGCTCCTTGTACGTGGTCGACACACGATCGTGGGTGCCCTCGCACTCCTCGACGGTGATGCGGATGAGTTCACCGGCGGCCCAGGTGGTAGAGCCCTCGGCGAATCGGCCGAGTCGGATCTTCGGTCCCTGCAGGTCGGCCAGGATGCCCACGGCTTTGCCGGTGGCGTCCGATGCGGCGCGAACTCTCTCGTAGTTGGCCTGGTGATCGGGGTGATCGCCATGGCTGAAGTTCAGTCGTGCGACATCCATTCCACTCTCGACGAGTTCGCGGATGCGCTCTGTGGTTGCGGTTGCGGGTCCAAGGGTGCAGACAATCTTCGTACGTCGGCTCACGGTTGCGAGCGTAGCCGCTGGACGCCTCGTTCTCTATCGCAGAGGAACCCGGCCGAATACTACCGACGGGTAGCCGCGCCGGGCCGCTGCTGAAAGCACCTGTACCGGTACAGAGACGAGTGTCACACCACCGCCAGAGGCAGTGCCGTGGGGTGTACCGGGGACGGCAATTCCGAGTGTCCGGTGAGGTAAGCGTCGACCCCGTTGGCAGCCGAACGCCCCTCGGCGATCGCCCACACGACCAACGACGCACCGCGGTGGGCATCCCCACAGACGAACACACCCGGGGCCGTCGTCTGCCAATCGGGACCACACGACAACGCGCCGCGCTTGGTCAGCGCCAGGCCGTAGTCGTCGAGCAGCGGTCCATGCTCGACACCCTCGAATCCGATGGCGAACAATGCCAGATCACAGGGCAATTCGACCTCTTCACCGATGGGCGTCACGATGCGTCGCCCGTCCGCGTCGCGCTGCACCTCGACCTCGGCGAGCACCATGGCGCGCACATGTCCATGCTCGTCGCCGAGAAATCGCTGCACCGCGACCTGATGACGCACGACGCCACCCTCCGCATGCGCGGGCGACGTCCGAAGTACCAACGGCCACGACGGCCATGGCGAAAGGCCGTCGTCACGGGCACCGGGAAGAGCAGGGTTGTAGTCGAGCTGAGTGACCGACGCGGCGCCCTGACGGTGAGCCGTGCCCAGACAATCGGCCCCGGTGTCTCCGCCGCCGATGATCACCACATGCTTGCCCGCAGCGGATATCGACGTCGGCCCGTCGCCCTCGCATTCCTTGTTCGACGGCACCAGATGCTCCATCGCCAGGTGAATGCCGTCGAGTTCGCGGCCGATCACCTCGGTGTTGTCGCGAGCCCGCAGAGCGCCGACGGCGAGCACGACCGCATCGAAGCTCGCGCGCAGTTGCTCGACGGTGAAGTCGATGCCGACCTCGCAGTCGGTGACGAAATGCGTGCCCTCGGCCCGCATCTGCATCAGCCGCTGATCGAGCACCGACTTCTCCAACTTGAATTCGGGGATTCCGTATCGAAGCAATCCACCGAGCCGATCGTCGCGCTCGTACACGGTGACATCGTGCCCGGCCCTGGTGAGCTGTTGCGCCGCAGCCAGTCCCGCCGGACCCGAACCCACGACGGCCACTCGCTTACCGGTGGTGATCGTCGGAGGCTGCGGAACGACGCTGCCCTGTTCCCAGGCCAGGTCTGCGATGGTCTGCTCGACCCGCTTGATCGTCACACTTCCGCCGGTGGCGGCCTCGGAAATGGACAGGACACAGGCGGATTCACACGGAGCCGGACACACTCGGCCGGTGAACTCCGGAAAGTTGTTGGTGGCGTGCAGCCGATCACTGGCCGCGTCCCACCGATCGCGGCGCACGAGATCGTTCCATTCCGGGATCAGGTTGCCCAGCGGGCAGCCGGCAGTTCCGGAGTGGCAGAACGGAATTCCACAATCCATGCAGCGGCGCGCTTGTTCCGAGACCTCGGCCGCGCGTTCGCTGCTGGGCTGATCCGAGTACACCTCGTTCCAGTCCCTGACCCGTTCGTCGATAGGACGCTTGGCGGCCTCACGCTTGACGACCTTCAGAAATCCCTGTGGATCAGCCACGTGCAGCCTCCATGATCGCAGCGTCGACGTCGCGCCCCTCGGCGCGCGCCATTCGTGTCGCCTCCAGCACTCGCTGGTAGTCGACGGGCATGACTTTGGTGAACAGAGCGGACCGGCGGGGCCAGTCGGCGAGCAGTGATGCCGCGACGGTGGAGCCGGTCCAGCGCTCGTGGTTCTCGACCGTCTCGCGCAGCCACACCAGATCGTCCGGATCGGGAACCTGCAACTCGACCATTGCCGTGTTCACGTCCGCGGGGTCGAGACCCAGAACGAAGGCGATACCGCCCGACATGCCGGCCGCCATGTTGCGTCCGGTCGGCCCGAGCACGACAACCCGTCCGCCCGTCATGTACTCGAAGGCGTGATCTCCCACGCCCTCGTTGACCGCAACGGCTCCGGAGTTGCGTACGGCGAACCGCTCCCCCGCCTTACCGCGCAGGTACACCTCCCCCGACGTGGCTCCGTAGAGAATCGTGTTTCCGGCAATGACGTTGTCCTCGGCAACGAAGGGTGCGTCCTCGGCCGGTCGGACGACGATGCGTCCTCCCGACAGGCCCTTGCCCACGTAGTCGTTCGCGTCGCCGACGAGATCGATCGTGATTCCGGGCGGCAGGAATGCACCGAGCGATTGCCCGGCAGAGCCGGTGAACGACACGCGAATCGTGTCGTCGGGTAGCCCGGCCGCGCCGTAGCGTCGCGTGACCTCGGACCCCAGAAGTGTTCCGACCGTGCGGTTGACGTTGCGCACGGGCAGCTCCAGCGTGACCGGATGTGCGTCCTCCAATGCCCCCTCGGCCAGCTGGATCAGCGTGCGATCCAGCGCGAAATCGAGGCCGTGGTCCTGATCGCGTAGGCGTCGACGCTGCGTCATGGGCGCGCCGTGTCGATCCACCGGCATCGCGAAGATGGGTGTGAGGTCGAGTCCCTTGCTCTTCCAATGTGCGACGCCGGCCGCGGTCTCGAGCACGTCTGCGTGGCCGACGGCCTCGTCGATGCTGCGGAACCCGAGCTGCGCGAGGTACTTTCGCACATCCTCGGCGACGAACCTGAAGAAGTCCTCGAGGAACTCGGGCTTGCCGGTGAACCGCTTGCGCAGTTCGGGGTTCTGAGTCGCGACACCCACTGGGCAGGTGTCGAGATGGCAGACCCGCATCATGATGCATCCCGCGACGATCAGAGGCGCCGTCGAGAACCCGAATTCCTCGGCACCGAGCAGCGCCGCGATGATCACATCACGGCCGGTGCGCATTCCGCCGTCGCACTGGACGGTGATGCGATCGCGAAGTCCGTTGAGCACCAACGTCTGTTGGGCGTCGGCCAGCCCGATTTCCCAGGGCGCACCGGCATGCTTGAGAGACGTCAACGGAGCCGCGCCCGTGCCACCGTCGTATCCCGAGATCAGTACGACGTCGGCGTGCGCCTTGCTCACTCCCGTCGCCACCGTGCCCACTCCTACCGAGCTGACGAGTTTGACGTGGACGCGCGCGTTCTCGTTGGCGTTCTTGAGATCGTGGATCAACTGCGCGAGATCCTCGATGGAATAGATGTCGTGGTGCGGAGGCGGGGAGATCAGGCCGACCCCGGGCGTCGAGTGCCGAGTCTTGGCCACCCACGGGTACACCTTGTAACCGGGCAGCTGCCCGCCCTCACCGGGTTTGGCACCCTGCGCCATCTTGATCTGAATGTCGGTGGCGTTGACCAGATAATCGCTGGTCACCCCGAACCGTCCACTCGCGACCTGCTTGACGGCACTGCGCCGGCTCGGATCGTAGAGGCGATCGACGTCCTCTCCGCCCTCGCCGGAGTTGGAGCGCCCACCCAGATTGTTCATCGCAACGGCCATGGTCTCGTGCGCCTCGGCAGAGATGGATCCGTAGCTCATCGCTCCGGTGTTGAACCGGGTGACGATGGACTCCACCGACTCCACCTCGTCGAGTGGAACAGGCGTACGCACCTGGTCCCTGAACTCGAACAGGCCCCGGAGTGCACCCCCTTCGCGGGCGAGCCGGTTCACTTCGTCGCTGTATTTCTGGAACACGTCGTAGCGACCGGTGCGTGTTGCGTGCTGCAACAGGAACACCGTCTCGGGACTGAACAAGTGGAGTTCGCCCTCACGCCGGAACTGGTACTCGCCGCCGATCTCGAGGCGGCGGTGAACACGGTCGGTGGGATTCTCCGGGTATGCCTTCCGGTGACGGAGTTTGACCTCTTCGGCGAGGACGTCGAGACCGACTCCGCCGAGCTTGCTGACGGTGCCCTTGAAGTACTCGCGCACGACCTCGCGATCGAGACCGACCGCCTCGAAAACCTGTGCGCCGGTGTAGGACCCGACGGTCGAGATGCCCATCTTGGACATGACCTTGAGCACGCCCTTGCCGAGCCCGTACAGGTAGTTGCGCACCGCGACAGTGGGCTCGACCCCGGTGAGCTCGCCTTCGCCGACCAGGTCCTCGATCGACTCCATGGCCAGGTACGGGTTGACGGCCGCCGCGCCGAATCCGATCAGCAGGGCCAGGTGGTGCACTTCTCGTGCATCGCCGGACTCGACGACGAGGGCGACCTTGGTGCGTTCCTTGGTGCGCACCAAATGGTGATGCACAGCAGAGGTGGCCAGCAGGGACGGAATCGGTGCCCGAGTGTGGTCCGAATCACGATCGGAGATGATCAGCGTGCGGTAGCCGGCAGCGATGGCTTCCGATGCCCGCGAGCGCAGCTCCTCGATGGCCTCGGCCAGACCTTCCCCACCACGCTCGACCTCGTACAGTGCGCGGAGCACGATGGCCGACAGACCGGGATGATCACCGTCGTCGTCGATGTGAATGATCTTGTTGAGTTCGTCGTTGTCCAGCACCGGCCACGGCAACACGATCTGTCTGCACGACGCGGCAGTGGGCTCGAGCAGATTCTGCTCCGGCCCCATCACGCGCGACAACGAGGTCACTATCTCTTCTCGGATGGAGTCGAGTGGCGGGTTCGTGACCTGCGCGAACAGCTCGATGAAGTAGTCGTACAGCTGACGAGATCGCTGGGACATCACCGCGGACGGGGTATCGGTCCCCATCGACCCCAGTGGCTCGCCCCCGGAGGCGGCCATCGGGGTGAGCACGACGCGGAGATCTTCCTCGGTGTAGCCGAAGGCGATCTGTCTGCGGATCACGGACTCGTGGTTGTACTGAATGTGGGCGCGCTCGGGCAGGCTCTTGATCTCCAGCAAGCCGGCGTGCAGCCACTCCTGGTACGGATGTTCCTGCGCCAGTTGCAGTTTGATCTCCTCGTCGGGAACGAGACGCCCGGCGACGGTGTCGACCAGAAACATCTTGCCCGGTTCGAGGCGACCCTTGGCGACGACCTGAGATTGCGGCACGTCCAGCACACCCGCCTCGCTCGCGAGGATCACCCGACCGTCGGCCGTTTGCCACCACCGACCGGGTCGCAGACCGTTGCGATCGAGAACGGCCCCGACGTAGCTACCGTCGGTGAACGTGACGCAGGCCGGACCGTCCCACGCTTCCATCATCGACGAGTGGAACTGATAGAACGCCCGTACCCGCGGATCCATCGTGCGATGGTTCTCCCACGGCTCCGGCACCATCATCATCACGACGTGGGGAACGCTCCGGCCGCCCAGATGCAGCAGTTCGAGCACCTCGTCGAGCGACACCGAATCGGAGGCGTCGGGATTGCAGATGGGGAAAAGCCGCTCCAGATCACCGGGGATGAGATCGCTGGACAGCATCGCTTCCCGAGCGCGCATCCGGTTCCTGTTGCCCTTGACCGTGTTGATCTCTCCGTTGTGCGCGACGTAGCGGTGCGGGTGCGCCAACGGCCACGACGGGAAGGTATTGGTGGAAAAGCGACTGTGCACGATGGCAATTGCACTCGTACACAACGGGTTACGCAGCTCCGGGAAGAACAGGGGCAGCTGCATGGTGGTGAGCATGCCCTTGTAGACGATGGTGCGTGCGGACAGCGAAGGGAAGAACAGGCCCGAGCCCTCTGCCTCGATCTCCGGGGTGACGCGCTCCGACCGCTTACGCAGCCCGTACACCAATCGGTCGAGTTCGAGACCGGCCGGACGTGAACCGTCGACCTCGGGGGCCGCGACGAAGAGATAGCTCATGTACGGCATGCATCCGAGCGCCGTCAGTCCGACGTCGGCGCGATCGGGGTCGACCTCGACCGGAACCCAACCCAGCACCTCGAGACCCTCTTCGGCTGCAATGGATTCGACACGCTGCACGGCCGACCCGCGCTCGCGGATGCCCTGCGGCAGAAAGCAGACACCCGCCGCGAAGGTGTTCTCGCCGTCGCCGTTGGCGGACGGTAACTCGAACGAGGACAACGAATCGAGAAGTTCGACGGGCAGCTGGATCAGAATGCCCGCGCCGTCACCACTGTTGGGCTCGGCACCGGCTGCACCACGGTGTTCCAGGTTCTCCAGTGCCAGAACACCGTCGGACACGATCGAGTGCGAACGGCGTCCGGCGATGTCCGCGATCATCGCGACGCCGCAGGAGTCCTTCTCCGCGCTCGGGTCGTACAGTCCTTGCTCGGCAGGCATCCGAGAAAACAACACCACGATCACCTCCACGTAGACCGGTGGGTGCTTCGGATGGCGCAGTGTCGACACGCTGCACTGTGAGCCTCGGCTACCCCGCCGGCTGGTCGCCCGAACCGACATAGAGTGCCGGATCGACCGAATTCGATGCCTATCGGGAATTCACCGGGACAGCTCTGGCCCGCGAAAGAATCCGAGATCGCTCTCGGATGGCGGAATCGTATCAGTTGCCGATCGCAACGATGCAATCGCGAACGGCACTGGGCTCAGTCGCGCAGGGGGCGCCCGTGTTCATCGCGCACGCTGCCCGTGAGCATCATGATCCCGTCGATCAGCGGCCAGATACCGCCGATGCCGCACGTGAGCCACGTGACCGCGATCTGCGCCACCGCGATTCCCGGCTGATTCAAATAGAAGCGTCCTGCCCCGAAAACACCCAGCAGGATGTTCAGCAGCCCGGCAGTGAGCTTCTGCTTGTCCGAGAACGGTTCCCCGGTGACGGGATGCCGTCCGTAAGGAGCGCTCGGATCCACCCAACCAGGGGCACCGGCGTACTGGGGGCCTGGGTAGTGGGGTCCTCCGTACTGGGGACCGCCGTATTGGGGACCGCCGCCCGGGAACGGGGGCGGCGGGTAACCCGCACCGGGCGGTGGACCGTCCGGTGCACCGGAGCTACGGTCGTCACTTCCGGACGCGTCGTACGGATCACTGCCCCAATTCGGCGGGCCGTACCCGGGGTCGGGTGCGCCGTATACCGGACCCGGTGCCGCGTTCTTCTCGAACGAGATGGTGGGCTCCGAACCCGAGCCGTCTCCCGCCGATCCGCCCGGTGTCGATCCGTCCGATGACGATGTACCTGAATCACTCACAACGAACTCCCTCGACGACGCGCTACGGGTAGGTCGATCAGTCTCGCAGCTTGAGCCCGCGACTGTCGGGAACATTGCCGACGAGAATCAGCACGGCGTCCACGACATGCCACACGAACAGTCCGAACAACAGAATCAGGCCGAGGCCGAACACCACGGTCAGCAGCACGCCGAAGAAGAACAGCAGCAACTGCGCGACGCCGATTCCGGTGCTACCGATGTAGAAACGACCCACGCCGAGCCAGCCGAGGAACAGCTGAAGTAGTCCACCGACGATCTTCGATTTGTCCGACAACGGTTCACCGGTGACCGGATCCCGCCCGTACGGCGCGTCGGGTCCGACACCGAAACCGGGCCCGGCCGAAAAGCCCTGTGCTTGGCCATAATTCTGCTGGCCATAGCCCTGCTGGCCGTACCCTTGCTGGCCGTACCCTTGCTGGCCGTAGCCCGACTGCTGGCCGTATCCCTGCTGGCCGTATCCCTGCTGGCCATACCCCTGTTGGCCGTATCCCCCAGTCTGGCCGTACCCCTGTGGTGAACCGTAGGGCGACTGTTGGCCGTATCCCGGCTGACCGTATCCCTGGTACTCGGATCCCGGTGTCGGGTAACCGGCGGACGGCGGAAGGCCACCGATCGAATTGTCAATACTGCCGTCCGGGCTGGGGGCCGGATAGCTGGGAGTACTGGACCAGCCGGGCCCGTTGCCGATACCCGAATAGGTGTCCCAGCCCGGTCCGGTAGAACCGGCGGGACCGTGCGAGGGTGCGGACTCGGATGTCGCGGGCGGCTCGGAGAGCGACGCCTCGGCCGTTGCGTCGTAGTCGAACGGTGTACCGAAAGAGCCGGCCGACTTGTCGGTACCGCCGCCCGAATCAGCAGGGTCGGGGTGTGCCCTCTTCTCGAAATCAACCACGGGTACTGCCTTCTTCCTCGGCTTTCTTCTCGGACGATGTCTCGCCCGTGCCTGCCTGCGGATCGCCGTCGGCGGACTCGCCACCCGTCTTGTCTTCGCTGTCGCGACTGTCGTCGTCGTTCGACTTCAATGCCGCCGGGTCTTCGCGCCCCTTGGTGGCGAGAACAACGTAGGCGACCGCGAGCACGAAGATGATCGCCGAGGTGAACGTATTCACGCGGATTCCGGCGATCTTCGTCGCGAAGTCGTCTCGCATGAGTTCCACCCAGAACCGACCGACGCAGTATCCGGCCACGTAGAGCGCGAACAGTCGACCGTGGCCGATCGTGTACTTCCGGTCGACGAGTACCAGGAGGACGACGATCAGGACGCTCCACAGCAGTTCGTAGAGGAACGTCGGGTGGACGACCTTCTCGACCATTCCGGTGGACACGCCGTTCAACGGATCGAGCCGGCCGTTCGCATCGAGTCGCTCGTAGATCTCGAGACCCCACGGTTGCGTGGTTTCGCGACCGTAGAGCTCCTGGTTGAAGTAGTTGCCGATGCGGCCGATTGCCTGGGCCAGCAGGATCGGCGGGCCTACCGCGTCACCGAATGCCGGGAGTGGGATGCCGCGTCGACGACACGCGATCCACGCGCCGACTCCGCCGAGGAACACCGCGCCCCAGATTCCGAGGCCGCCGTTCCACACGTAGAGCGCCTCGATCGGCCGACCGCCGGCACCGAAGTACGTCTTCCAGTCGGTGGCCACGTGGTACAGCCGGCCACCGAGAAGCCCGAAAGGTACGGCCCACACAGCGACGTCGAGGACCGTGCCCTTGGTTCCGCCGCGAGCGACCCAACGGCGATCTCCCCACACCACGGCCACCACGATGCCGATGATGATGAACAGGGCGTAGGCACGGAGCGCGAGCGGTCCGACGTGCCACACCCCCTGCGCGGGACTGGGAATATAGGCCAGGAAGGCGGTCGAAGTCACGACGCTACGTTAGCGGAGCGGACACCCTCGGCGAGTTCGGTCGTCAGGTCACGAACCGCGTCGAGACCGTTGTCGACAGCCGTCACCAAAGCCGAGCCGACGATGACCGCGTCGGCATACTTCGCGATCTCAGCAGCCTGTGCACCCGACCGAACGCCGAGACCGACGCCGATCGGAATGTCGGAATGCTCGCGGATACGCGCCGCCAACGCCGGTGCCATCGAGGACACCGCGTCGCGGGCACCGGTCACGCCCATCGTCGAGGCGGCGTAGACGAAGCCGCTGCTGGCTTCGACGGTGCTGACGAGTCGCTCCTCCGTCGTCGACGGTGCGACGAGGAAGATTCGGTCGAGTCCGTACCGATCCGAGACCTCGATCCATTCCTGAGCCTCATCGGGGATCAGGTCGGGAGTGATGATTCCGAGTCCACCCGCATCGGCGAGGCTCCGGGCGAAATTCTCGATGCCGTATTTGAGCACCAGGTTCCAGTAGGTCATGACGACCGCTTTGCCGCCAGCGGCGGCAACCTGCTCGGTGACGGCGAAGACGTCCTTGACCCGGGCACCGGCTCGCAGCGCCACGTCTGCAGCAGCTTGGATCGTGGGGCCGTCCATCACCGGATCGGAGTACGGGATGCCGACCTCGACGATGTCGCACCCGGCATCGACCATGGTCTTGAAGACCTCGATCGACCGGGGGACGGTCGGAAAGCCGGCGGGCAGGTATCCGACGAGTGCAGCGCGCCCTTCGGCACGGCACTGGGCGAACGTCCCGGAGAGGCGAGAGTCGTTGTTGCTCATGGCTTGATACCTGCTTCGTCGTCCACGTTCGCTTCGCCGTCTCCGTCGATCAGACCGAACCACTCGGCTGCGGTGTCGACGTCCTTGTCGCCGCGACCGGACAGGTTGACCAGGATGATGGCACCTTCACCCAGTTCCTTGCCGAGGGTGAGTGCGCCTGCGATGGCGTGCGACGATTCGATGGCCGGGATGATGCCCTCGGTGCGGCACAGCAGCTTGAAGGCGTTCATCGCCTCGGTGTCCGTCACGCCGCGGTACTCGGCGCGCCCGATGTCGTGCAGGTACGAATGCTCGGGTCCGACCCCGGGATAGTCCAATCCTGCTGAGATGGAATGGGATTCGACTGTCTGGCCGTCCTCGTTCTGCAGCAGGTACGAGTAGGCACCGTGCAGGGCTCCAGGCGTACCACCGCTGATGGTCGCCGCGTGACGACCGGTCTCGACTCCGTCGCCGGCAGCCTCGAACCCGACGAGACGCACATCGGCGTCGTCGATGAACGCGTGGAAGATTCCGATGGCGTTGGACCCGCCGCCGACGCACGCCGCGATGGCATCGGGCAGGCGGCCGGTGGATGCGAGGACCTGCTGCCGCGCTTCGAGGCCGATGATGCGCTGGAAATCGCGGACCATCACCGGGAACGGATGCGGCCCCGCGACGGTTCCGAAGCAGTAATAAGTGTTGTCGGCGTGGGTGACCCAGTCTCGCAGTGCCTCGTTGATCGCATCCTTGAGAGTGCGCGAACCGGACTTCACTGCGACGACTTCCGACCCGAGCAAACGCATCCGGGCGACGTTGAGGGCCTGGCGCTCGGTGTCGACCTCACCCATGTAGACGACGCAGTCGAGACCCATGAGGGCACAGGCCGTGGCGGTCGCGACGCCGTGCTGACCGGCACCGGTCTCTGCGATGACACGAGTCTTGCCCATTCGCTTCGCGAGCAGAACTTGCCCGAGCACGTTGTTGATCTTGTGAGAACCGGTGTGATTCAGGTCTTCTCGCTTGAGCAGGATCCGAGCGCCACCGGCATGCTCGGACAACCGGGTCGCCTCGAACACAGGCGATGGCCGACCGGTGTAATCGCGCTGCAGCCGATCCAGCTCACTGAGGAACTCGTTGTCGCTGCGCACTTTCTCGTACTCGGCGGTGACTTCCTCGATCACACCCATCAACGCCTCGGGCACGAACCTGCCCCCGTACACGCCGAAGTGACCGCCCACGTCGGGCTCGTGCGCGCTGCGATCGGTGAGGCCGATGCTGCTCTGCGGCAGATCAGCGCCCTTGAAGCGGACTACCTGAGGGGCGTCCGCGGCGGAAGAAGTTTGGCTGGTGCTCACCGCTCCAGTGTGCCCCAACGGCGGACCGTCGCCGCGTTCGGGTGGGGTGCCGGTTCAGCGTGCGGGTTTCGGGCACGACGGGTGCGTGCCCGCCGTCACCAGGTCCGAGACCGCAGTGCGCGGATCGCCCGCGGTGACCAGACCTTCTCCGACCAACACTGCGTCGGCGCCGGCTCCGGCGTACGCGAGAAGATCGGCGGTGCCCCGCACTCCCGACTCGGCAACGCGAATGATCTCACTGGGCAGGCCGGGCGCGATACGGCCGAAACTGTCGCGATCGATCTCGAGGGTCTTGAGGTTGCGGGCGTTGATACCGATGACGCTGGCACCCGCCTCGAGTGCGCGATCGGCCTCGGCCTCGGTGTGGACCTCGACGAGTGCCGTCATGCCGAGTGACTCCGTGCGATCGAGAAGAGACGTGAGTGCGTCCTGCTCCAGGGCCGCGACGATCAGCAGGATGACGTCCGCGCCGTGGGCTCGGGCCTCGTGGATCTGGTACGGACCGACGATGAAATCCTTGCGCAGCACAGGAATCGAGACTGCGGCTCGCACCGCGTCGAGATCGGCGAGCGATCCCCGGAAACGACGCTCCTCGGTCAACACGCTGATGACGCGAGCGCCACCCTGCTCGTAGGCACGCGCGAGCACCGCAGGATCACCGATGTCGGCCAACGCGCCTTTGGACGGGCTCGCACGCTTGACCTCGGCAATGACGCCGATGCCGTCCTCGCGGAGGGCAGCCGCCGCGTCGAGAGGTGCCGGGGCCAGCTTCGCTGCTGCCTTCACCGCAGCGAAATCGATCACCGATTCGCGCGCGGCGACGTCGGCTCGTACACCGTCGAGAATCGAGTCGAGAACAGTCATGGTGCCCCAGTCCTTTCTGAGCGTCGACATTCGATGTGAGGAATCTCATCGAGGTCGGAACCTAGCGTAGAGGGCCGAATCAATCCGACGAACGCCGGGTACCGGACTCGTCGGTAGGGTCTTCACCGGCATCGAGCGCGTCCCACATCATGCGCTCGGTCAGGTCTTCACCCTCGTCCTGTGCACCCACGGCGGACGTGGTTCCAGCGGCCCGGCGAGCCACTTCGTCGCGCCGCACAGCCGGAGCTGCGTACTTGGACGAGAGTACCTGTGGGCCAAAAGATTTCCGAATCGACAGGGCAGCCGCCGCGAACGCACACAGGGCCCCTGCAAGCGTGATCAGCGCGGGCAGTATCGATGCCGTCGTCATGGTCACCTCGGCACGAGCCGGGAGCTCGGCGAGCGCAGCCGCCTCCGAGTCCGAAGCCCCCGCGGCGAGTAGCCGAACGGCCGGAATCGCCGCAGCGATCGCAACCACCGCGATGAGCAACGCCAGAACCCGAGATGCCCACCCGCGCACCGCGAACGAGGCCGCCACAGCAGCGACAAGCACCAAGGCGAGAGGAGTCGTCGCCGCGGCCCAGGTACTGCCGACGAGATCGTCGGTCCGACTCTCGCCGAGACCGTCGGAGGACGTCACGCTCACCCACGTCATTCTGGACGCACCCCACAGGCATGCGGCCGCAACCACGAGCAGCACGACAGGCAGAACGGCCGATCCGCGGCCGCCGGAGCGTTCGGTCATCGGCCACCGACCTCACGCAGCGTTTCGGCTGCTGCGACGGCACTCAGCACGGCCATGGCCTTGTTCCTCGCTTCGTCGTCCTCGTACTCCGCTACCGAGTCGGCCACGACTCCGGCACCGGCCTGCACGTACGCCGTGCCGTCCTTGATGAGCGCGGTGCGAATCGAGATTGCGGTATCGGCGTCCCCGGCGAAGTCGAGATAGCCGACGATGCCGCCGTAGATGCCACGACGCGTCGGCTCGAGCTCGTCGATCAGTTCCATCGCCCGCACCTTGGGTGCACCCGACAGCGTGCCCGCGGGGAAGCACGCCTTGACTGCGTCCAGAGCCCGCTTTCCCTCGGCGAGCCGTCCCGTCACCGTCGACACCAGGTGCATGACGTGGCTGTAGCGCTCGATATGGCGGTAGTCGCCCACGCGCACCGTCCCGGGAGCACACACTCGGCCGAGATCGTTGCGACCGAGATCGACGAGCATCAGATGCTCCGCGTTCTCCTTCTCGTCGGCCAGCAGATCCTTCTCGAGCAGCACGTCGTCCTCCTCGGAGGCACCGCGCCAGCGCGTACCGGCGATCGGGTGCGTGGTCGCGAGACCGTCCTTGACCGTCACGAGAGCTTCGGGGCTGGATCCGACGATCGAGAACGCAGTCTCGTCGTTCTCCCCTGGTACGTGCATCAGATACATGTACGGGCTGGGATTCGAGGCCCGCAGCATGCGATAGACGTCGAGAGGAGACGCCTCGGTGTCCATCTCGAAGCGCTGCGAGAGCACCACCTGAAACGCTTCACCGGCCTCGATCTCCTCGACCAGCCGCTCGACATCGGCACCGAATCCCTCCGATGTCCGCTGCCTGCGGAAACGGGGCGCGGACTTGGAGAAGACCGACACCGTCGACGCAGCAGGCTCGGACAGATCCGCGCACATCCGGTCCAGGCGACTCACCGCGTCGTCGTAGGCCCGGTCGACGTGCTCGTCGGTGCCGTTCCAGTTGACCGCGTTCGCGATCAGGGTGATCGATCCTTCGTGATGGTCCACGGCCGCCAGATCGGTGGCCAGCAACATGACCATCTCGGGAATGCCGAGGTCGTCCTGCGCATGTTCGGGCAACTTCTCGATGCGCCGCACCGAGTCGTATCCGAGGTATCCGACCATTCCGCCGGTCAACGGCGGCAGGCCCGGCACGCGCTCGGAATGGAGTAGCTCCAAGGTTCGGGCCAACACGTCGAGGGGGTCACCGCCGCTCGGGACGCCTGCGGGCACGTTGCCGCGCCACGCCGCCTCGCCGTCGACCACCGTCAGCGCCGCAGGCGCACCCGCACCGATGAACGACCATCTCGACCACGAACGCCCGTTCTCCGCGGATTCGAGCAAGAACGTTCCGGGTCGGTCGGCGGCAAGCTTGCGGTACGCCGACAACGGAGTTTCGGAGTCGGCGAGCACCTTTCGCGTCACCGGCACCACTCGATGCTCGGCGGCGAGCTGGCGGAACACCTCCCGGGACGTGGTCGAGTCCGCGGCATCGGTGGGTTGGGCGTCGATGGGTGCGGCGTCCATGGGTGCGGCGTCCATGGATGCGGTCTCGGTGGGGCTCGTGTGGGGAGTCGTCTCGCCGTGCATGACCCCATCCTCCCAGGTTCGGCGGCGACACCCTCGCGCGCGGTAACCTGCCGACCATGAAACCAGGCGAGCTCGTTCCCGATTTTTCCCTGCCGGACCAGACCGGAAAGCTGCGAACGCTGACCGAATTGCTGACCGACGGTCCGATAGTGCTGTTCTTCTACCCGGCTGCATTCACCCCCGGATGCACCGCCGAAGCCTGCCATTTCCGCGATCTCGCAAGCGAATTCGCCGAGGTGGGTGCCACCCGGGTCGGCATCAGCGCCGACGCGGTCGCCAAGCAGGCCGAGTTCGCCGCCGCCAAGTCGTTCGACTATCCGTTGCTCTCCGACGAGGACGGTGCCGTCGCGACGGCATTCGGGGTCAAGCGCGGCCTGCTCGCCAAGCTCTCCCCGGTCAAGCGCGCGACGTTCGTCATCGGTACCGACCGCAAGGTCCTCGAGAGTTTCTCCAGTGAGCTGCGATTCGAGGCCCACGCGGACAAGGCGCTGGAATACCTGCGCGCGCACCGCAGCTAGGTCGATTGTTCGACGCGATGCCTCGGGCCCGGGGATGCTCGAGGCATCATGTGCAGAACACAACTGTCTCGATCGAGAGGTACCCGCGATGGACACGTCGGCGACACCGAATGATGCGGTGGATCCCCGCTGGCTCACCGAGAGCCAGCAAGAGGCGTGGCGTGCGCTCGTCGCCCTGGTCACCCGACTGCCCGCAGCATTGGACGCCCAGCTGCAACGCGATTCGCAGTTGACCCACTTCGATTACTTCGTCCTCGCGGTCGTCAGCGAGAACCCACAGCGACGAATTCAACTGCGCGATCTCGCGGAGTACGCCAATGCGTCACTGTCACGTCTGTCGCACGTGGTCACCAAGCTCGAGAAGGCGGGATGGGTTCGCCGCGAGAGTATTCCGGGGAGCCGCGGTTCCTATGCGGTGCTGACCGACGCCGGCATGGAGAAGGTCGTGGCATCGGCGCCAGGACACGTCGAAACAGTGCAGGCTCTGATATTCGACGGACTGTCCGACGCGGAGGTGGGTCGACTGTCGACACTGAGCACGACGCTACTCACTCAGCTGGACAAGGGAATTGCCGCAGGAACCGGTCACGCCTGAGCCGCGGGCCCCAACAGCACATCGGAGTCGAAGCAGGTGTGGGTGCCGGTGTGGCATGCCGCGCCGATCTGGTCGACGACCAACAGCACTGTGTCCCCGTCACAATCGAGCCGCACCTCGTGCACGTACTGCGTGTGCCCCGAGGTCTCGCCCTTGACCCAGTACTGCTGCCTGGACCTGGAGTAGTAGGTGCCCTTGCGCGTCGCGAGCGTGCGCGACAACGCTTCGTCGTCCATCCAGGCAACCATCAGTACCTGGCCGGTCGAGCGCTCCTGCACCACAGCACTGAACAGCCCGGCCTCGTTTCGCTTGAGCCGGGCGGACAGCGTCGGGTCGAGAGTCATCGAAAACCTCTTCGCTAGCGGACGACGATGCGCTCGGCGCGCATCGATTCTTTGACCTGGCCGATGGTGAGGTCCCCGAAGTGGAACACGCTTGCGGCGAGGACGGCGTCGGCTCCGGCGTGGACGGCGGGCGCGAAATGTTCGACGCGCCCTGCTCCTCCGCTGGCGATGACGGGAACGTGCACGGCGGACCGGACCGCCGCGATCATCGGCAGGTCGAATCCGGCCTTCGTGCCGTCGGCATCCATCGAATTGAGAAGGATCTCACCGACTCCCAGTTCGGCACCGCGTACTGCCCATTCGACGGCGTCGATACCGGTTCCACGCTTGCCGCCGTGGGTGGTGACTTCCCAGCCCGACGGGGTGTCCTGCTGTCCCTGCGGGACGGTGCGTGCATCGACCGACAGGACGATGCACTGGGACCCGAATCGCTCGCTGAGCTCGCGCAGCAACTCCGGCCGAGCGATGGCCGCGGTGTTGACGCTGACCTTGTCGGCACCGGCCCGCAGCAGTAGGTCGACGTCGGCGACAGTGCGTACTCCCCCACCGACGGTCAGGGGAATGAACACCTGCTCGGCGGTGCGGCTGACGACGTCGAGCATGGTTCCTCGATCGGATGTGGACGCCGTGACGTCGAGGAACGTCAGTTCGTCGGCTCCCTGTGCGTCGTACGCTGCCGCGAGCTCGACGGGATCGCCTGCGTCGCGGAGGTTTTCGAAGTTGACGCCCTTGACGACACGTCCGGCATCGACGTCGAGGCACGGGATCACTCTGACCGCAACGCTCATCGCACCGGTCCTTCCAGATAGTCGCCGGGTGCACCGAGTTCGGTGATCACCTTCAGCAGTTCGCCGTGTACTCCGGGGCCGGCCGCGAGCACCGACTTCGAATCGATGGTCCACGGTCGGCCTGCGAGATCGGTGACGATTCCGCCCGCAGCACGAACCAGCAGGGCCCCGGCAGCGTTGTCCCAGGCGCGGTATCCGAAGACCACCGCGCCGCCCAGTACGCCGCTGGCGGTGTACGCCAGATCGACTCCGGTGGCACCGTGCATGCGCAGCCGCGAGGAGTGCATCGACAACTCTTCGAGAATGCGAAACCGGAAGCGGCCGGGGATGGATCCACGGCTGGCAACGTTGAACGCTCCGAACCCGATCATCGACTCGCGCAACGACTTCGGTTGCAGTGCGGGTAGCGGGGCCCCGTTCAGAAGCAACGGGCCGTCCGCCACGGCAGAGAATCGCTGATTCACCAGTGGTAGCCACGTGAGCCCGAGGACCGGCACCCCGTCATCGAGCAACGCCAACAACGTTCCGGCAGAGGGCAATCCGGACGAGTAGTTGAATGTGCCGTCGATCGGGTCGAGTACCCATACGAGACCGGAGTTCAGATCGGGACCGCCGAACTCTTCACCGTGAACGGCGATTCCGGTGGCGTCGTACAGTTCCGCGCCCAGACGACGCTCGAGTTCGAGATCCACCGCGGTGGCGAAGTCGTCGGGGCCCTTCTGCACGGCACTCGGTGCGCCGACGCCCGCGAGGAACCGGTCATGGACGCCGTCGAGCAACCCACCGGCGATCTCGAGCAGACGACTCGGTTCCTCGGGAAGGGTCATTCGTCGTTACCGAGACACTGCCGAGAGGGCATCGGGCAGTGTGAAACGCCCGGCGTACAAGGCTTTTCCGACGATGGATCCCTCCACGCCACGGTCGACCAGTCCGGCGATCGCTTCGAGGTCGGCGATCGTCGACACGCCGCCGGACGCGATGACCGGCTTGTCGGTCCTGTCGCACACGTCGGCGAGAAGTTCGAGGTTCGGGCCGGTCAGGGTGCCGTCCTTGGTGACGTCGGTGACGACGTACCGCGAGCAGCCGTCGCGTTCGAGCCGCTCGAGTACTTCCCACAGGCCACCGCCGTCGCTGACCCAACCGCGGCCACGCAGACGAGGCGCGCCGTCCACCATCAGCACGTCGAGGCCGACCGCGACACGATCACCGAATTCGCCGATCGCACGAGCGCACCACTCGGGGTCTTCCAGAGCCGCCGTACCCAGGTTGACGCGTGCGCATCCGGTTGCGAGGGCGGCGCGCAGGGAATCGTCGTCGCGAATTCCGCCCGAGAGCTCGACCTTCACATCGAGCTCACCGACGACCGAGGCCAACAGTTCACGGTTGGACCCGCGCCCGAACGCTGCATCGAGATCCACCAGATGGACCCACTCGGCGCCGTCGTTCTGCCACGCCAGGGCGGCATCACGGGGCGAACCGTACTTCGTTTCGCTACCGGCTTCCCCTTGAACGAGACGGACAGCTTCGCCGCCTGCGACATCGACAGCAGGCAATAAGACCAGGCTCACGTGCGGTTATGCTACGGGCCGACTCGCGTCGAACTCAAAACGGGTCAGCACTGCCTGGATCCGCAGGCCGCCGGGACGAACCGTCAGCTGTCGGGACCGAGTTCCTTGCGCGTCATGCGCGTGGACACGACCCCCATGGCCGTGATCGCCCCGACAACTCCGGCCAACGCGATGAGCAGAGCAACGCCGGCGGTGGGCTGCCACACAGCAATCGACACGGTCGCGAGGGCAAGTACCGCAACTGCCGCCCCGAGCGCTCGAAACGCCAACCGGCCGAGCGAGAACTCGCGTTCGCTCACACCGATCGAACCCAGTTCTCGAGCAACGCGGCACCGGCGTCCCCGGACTTCTCGGGGTGGAACTGTGTGGCCGAGAGCGCGCCGTTCTCCACGGCAGCGAGGAAGCGGCCACCGTGATCGGCCCACGTGAGCAACGGCGCGGCGATGGTCTCGCTCGGTTCGAGCTCCCACTGCTGCGCGGCATAGGAATGGACGAAATAGAACCGTGTCTCGCGGTCGATGCCGTCGAACAGCACGCTGTTCTCCGGAGCGTCGACGGTGTTCCAACCCATGTGCGGGAGCACTTCGGCCTGCAGGCGTTCGACAGTGCCCGGCCATTCGCCGCACCCGTCCGCCTCGACGCCGAACTCGACACCGCGATCGAAGAGGATCTGCATGCCGACGCAGATTCCCAGTACCGGGCGGCCACCCGCGAGACGACGCCCGATGATGCGCTCACCTCGAACGGCCGTCAGACCCTCCATACAGGCGGCGAATGCACCGACCCCGGGAACCACCAGCGCTTCTGCATTCAGGGCTTCGTCGAAGTCGGAGGTCACCGTCACGTCGGCACCGACGCGGGCCAACGCCCTTTTCGCCGAGTGCAGATTGCCCGAGCCGTAGTCGAGCAACACCACAGAAGTCATGGCTGGAGTCTATCGGGGACGTGGACGCGCGATCAGTGCCACCGCCGCGACAACGGCAACGGTGGCTGCACCTGCAGTGAACCCGGCGGTGTAGCCCACACTCGTCGCGATCACACCGAGGGCGAGCGCCCCTGCGCCGGTACCGGCATCGAAGCTGATGTTCCACACGGCACTGGCGCTGCTGTACCGCGCGGGCCCCGCCGCGTCGAAGGCCATCACCAGACTGTCGTTCTGGCATGCGCCGTAACCGATTCCGAACAACACCGCGGCAACGAAGAACAGTGCGGCAGGCATGGCACCCGCGGCGGCAACGGCGAACAAACCGACGCCCAGGGCCGCGGAGATGAGCGCAGGCACCACCGACCGGCCGATTCCGATGCGATCGGCGACCGAGCCGGCGGCATATCGACCGACCAACATCGCGGCACTGACCACGGCGAGGGCCACGCCGATCATCGCGGCTCGGTCGGATTCGGCGATCGGCAGCAGACTGGTGATGCCGCCGTACGACGCCGACACCGACGCAACGACGAGGCACGGCACCAGGAACCGCCGCGCGTCGAGGCGGACCCGGTCGACCCGAGCCGGTTGCGGTGCGGGGCGGGTCGGCGGTAACAGAGCCACCCCGATCAAGCCCGCAGCGGGAACCAGAGCCCCCAGGACGAACACCGCCGTCGGGCTGGCCGCGAAGATCACCAGGCCCAGCGGCAACGTCACCATCTGCGACAGCGCGACCGCGATCCCCTGTGCTCCCGTCGCGCGGCCGAGCAAGTGGGTCGGTGCCAACTCGGCGACGATGGCGGCCCCGGCGACCGTCAACATTCCGAAACCCGTGCCCCGTAGCGCCGACACGGCGAGCGCCGGTACGGCCTGCACCGACACGATGAACAGCAACGCGGGAACACCCAGAAGCAGGCAACCGGCCGCGAGCACGGGCCGATGGCCGACGCGAACCAGCATCGAGGGTACGAACAGTTGGGTGATGACCGTAGTGGCCATGAAGATCGCGGTGCTGGCTGCCGCCACCGCGTCGGACGAACCCGATTGCGACACCGCCAGCGGAACCACCGGGAGCAACAGGCCCCAGCCGCCGAACGCAGCCGCACCCATGGCCATCGCGGCCGGGAGGCCACGAATCGAACTCAGACCACTCAACGCACGAGCACCGCTCGACCGATCACAGACTGCCCTTGGTGGAGAGAATTCCGGTGACCCGAGGGTCGTATTCGGTGGCCTGACGCAGCGCCCGAGCGACGGCCTTGAACTCCGCCTCGGTGATGTGGTGCTGGTCGCGGCCGTAGATGACGCGGACATGCAACGCGATCCGAGCGTTGGACGCCAAGGTCTCGAACACGTGCTTGTTGATCACGGTCGAGTACGGAACACCCGGGTAGCCGCCGATCACCGAGTGCACCATGTAGTCCGGCTCGCCGGTGTGCACGCAGTAGGGACGGCCGGACACGTCGACCGCCGCATGCACGAGTGTCTCGTCCATCGGAATGAACGAGTCGCCGAAGCGGGTGATGCCGGACTTGTCGCCGAGGGCTTGTCCCAGCGCTTGCCCGAGCACGATCGCAGTGTCCTCGACCGTGTGATGCGCCTCGATCTCGATGTCGCCCTTGGCCCGCACGGTGAGATCGAAGCGGGCATGGGTGCCGAGGGCAGTGAGCATGTGGTCGTAGAACGGCACGCCGGTGGAGATGTCGACGATGCCGGTGCCGTCGAGGTTCAGCTCGACGGAGATGTCGGATTCCTTGGTGGTGCGCTCGATCTTGGCGATGCGGGGAGCGGGTGTGGTCACTGCAGTGCCTCTGCTCTTTCGGTCGATGCGAGTTCCGAGCTGACGGTGAGGAATCGGTCGTTCTCGTGAGCGAGTCCGATGGTGACACGCAGATACCCGGGAATTCCGACGTCCCGGATGAGCACGCCGTCGTCCAGGTACCGCTGCCAGGTGGCGGCCGCATCGGAGAACCGGCCGAAGAGCAGGAAGTTGGCGTCGGACGGCACCACGTCGTATCCCTGGTCGGCGAGTGTTTCGGCAACGCGATCGCGTTCGGCCGACAGTTCGGCCACGCTCGCGAGGGTGTCGTCGGCATGCCGCAACGCGGCCCGAGCGGCGGCTTGCGTGACCACCGAGAGGTGATAGGGCAAGCGCACCAACAGCATTGCGTCGATCACGGCCGGGGCCGCAACGAGGTATCCCAACCGTCCGCCGGCGAACGCGAACGCCTTGCTCATGGTCCGACTGACGACGATCTTACTGGGGTAGCTCTCGATCAATCCGATTGCGCTTGTCGCCGAGGAGAATTCGGCGTACGCCTCGTCGACTACAACGATTCCCGGTGCGGCGTCGAGGATACGACGTAGATCTGCCTCGTCGATGCTGTGCCCGGTCGGATTGTTGGGGCTGGTGACGAACACGACGTCCGGCTTACGCTCCTCGATCGCCTGCACTGCGTAGTCGACGTCGAGAGAGAAATCCGCCCGACGCTGCGCCGGAATCCACTCGGTCTGAGTCCCCGACGAAATGATCGGGTGCATCGAGTACGACGGCACGAAACCCAGCGCGGTACGGTCCGGCCCACCGAAGGCCTGCAGGAGTTGCTGCAGAATCTCGTTGGAGCCGTTGGCCGCCCACACGTTGGCAGTGTCGACCGCAAAGCCGGTCTGCCCGGTGAGATACCGCGCCAGGTCGGCTCGCAGGTCGTCTGCGTCGCGATCCGGATACCGGTGCAGCTGCGCCGCCGCGATGCGCACCGATTCGGCAACGTCGTCGATCAGTGCCTGCGTCGGCGGGTGTGGATTCTCGTTGGTGTTCAACTGAACCGGCACGGTGAGCTGGGGCGCGCCGTACGGCGACTTGCCGATTAGCGCCTCGCGCAACGGCAGATCGTCGAGCGAAATTGATTGGCCCAGAGCATCACTCATGATGCACCACCGGTACGCAACCCCTCGAAACGCAGCCGAACGGCCTCACCGTGAGCCGGGAGATCTTCGGCGTTGGCCAGCGCAATGACGTGCGCAGCAACATCTTTCAGTGCGGCCTCGCTGTAGTCCACCACGTGGATCCCCCGCAGGAACGTCTGCACACTCAGGCCGGACGAATGCCGAGCGCACCCGGCCGTCGGCAGTACGTGATTCGACCCGGCGCAGTAATCACCCAAGCTGACCGGTGACCACGCCCCGACGAATACAGCGCCGGCGCTGCGCACGCGAGCGGCGACGTCGGACGCGTCCTTCGTCTGAATCTCCAGGTGTTCGGCCGCATAGGCGTTGACCACGGCCAGGCCCTGTGTGACGTCGTCGACCAGAACAATTCCGGACTGGCTACCGCTCAGCGCCGTGGTGACGCGTTCCGCGTGCCGGGTGGACGCCATCTGCGCATTGACAGCCTCGTCGACGGCATCGGCGAGCTCGAGGCTGTCGGTCACCAGCACACTGGCGGCCATCACGTCGTGCTCGGCTTGACTGATCAGGTCTGCTGCGACGTGCAGCGGATCCGCAGTGGCGTCGGCGAGAATCGCGATCTCGGTAGGGCCTGCCTCGGAGTCGATTCCGATGAGCGAACGACACAGTCGCTTGGCCGCCGTGACGTAGATGTTGCCCGGGCCGGTGATCAGATCGACCGGTGCCAGTTCTTCGCCGTCGGTGTCGACACCGCCGTACGTGAGCAGAGCGATGCCCTGACCGCCGCCGACGGCCCAGACCTCGTCGACTCCGAGGAGCTGCGCGGCCGCCAGGATCGTCGGGTGGGGTAATCCACCGAAGTTCTTCTGCGGCGGCGACGCCACCACCAGCGAACCGACGCCAGCGATCTGCGCAGGCACCACGTTCATCACGACCGACGACGGGTACACAGCGTTGCCACCGGGCACGTAGAGACCCACGCGATCGACCGGAATCCAGCGCTCGGTCACCGTGCCGCCGGGCACCACCTGGGTGGTGTGGTCGGTGCGGCGTTGATCCGAGTGCACCAGTCGGGTTCGCTCGATCGCGACCTCGAGGGCGGCCCGGACGGCCGGGTCCAGCTCGTCGAGAGCTCGAACCAATTCCTGCTGCGGAACCCGAACGCGGTCCGGTCGGACTCCGTCGAACTTCTCGCTGAACTCGAGGGCCGCGTCGGCCCCACGTTCCTTGACGGCGTCGACGACGGGCCGAACCTGGTGCAGCACCGAATCGACATCCACTCCGCCTCGGGGAAGAGCGCCGCGTAGTTCGGCAGTGGATGGAGTTCGTCCGCGTAGATCGACGCGGGCGAGCTCGATGCGGGCAGGCATAGTGGGCCCCTTCGTGGAGTCGGTTCGGTGCCGGGGTTCGGTCGAATCAGTGTTGTCCGAACCACCAGGATAGTTCCACCGAATTCGGCTCAGCCCCGCACGTCCCACAGATGGTGGATGGGATCGTGAATGTAGTAGGCCGCCAGAGTTTCGACGGTGAAGTGGGAACCGTCGCTGCGTCGCCCTCTGCGATCACGGTCTTCCGGCGGCACAGCCGAGAAGGCGTCGGCCAATGCATGTGCCGCTTCTCCGAGTTCCGACGCCACCGTCGCCGGATTCTGCGCGTTGTAGTTCTCGACCACGGCCGTGGCGTCCTGGTCCCAGTTGTCGAACTCGGGATCGTCCTCGGTCAGCACCAGCGCCAACCGAGTGCGGAATATGCGGTGTGCATCCCGAACATGTGCGCCGTATTCGAGCGCCGACCACGTCGAATCGTCGGGACGCACTGCCGCGTCCTCGCGACGGAGCACTGCGATCCACCGATCCACGTCAGCGCGGATCAACGCGGGTACGGCGTCGTATTCGACGGCGCTCGAGTCGAACCCGCAATCGGGGCAGGCACTGTCGAGGACCCACGTCCAGTTCTTGGTATCGGGTTCGATCGGCATGCGGGTCACTGTAGAGCAGGGCCCGTACCGCCACGGGCTGTCCGAGAGGTCAGGCGTAACGAGCAGCCAGATTGTGCAGTGTGCTCGTGATGCCCTGCGCATTCTTCTGCGGCATCTTGAACAACTCGAGCATTTTCGGAACCTTGGCGGTGCCGTAGACGAAGCTCTCGGTGACAGTGGTCAGGCTGGGCTGCTTCTCCTCGAATTCCCAGCGCCAGCTGTGGCCCATCGGGTGCTGCCACTCGATGATCTTGTGTCGATCCGCATCCACGAACTCGGTCACGGTGCTGGTGATCTTGTACGGCACGCCGTACTGCTTCATGCCGACGGAGAATTTCGCGCCGCTGCTCAGCCTCTCGGGTCCGCGGACGGTGTCCTTGACTGTGCCGGATCCGTCCAGCTCGCCGTGCCGGGTGGGATCGGCCACGATGTCGAACAGTTCGGCTGCCGGTGCCCGAACCTCGGTCTGTCTCGTGACCTGCTGGGGACCGGTGTCGATGGTTCTGATGTCTGCCATCTGCAGCGTCTACCCCACAATGACCGTATCGACACCCGGCCACCGCGCAGAATGCGAATTGACGGGCGTAGTTCAATGAACACATGTCCTGGTCAGTGTGGCTCGCCTTCCTCGGCGCAAGCATCGTCATCAGTCTGTCTCCCGGAGCCGGAGCCATCGCGTCGATGTCCACAGGTCTGCGCTACGGCCTACGCCGCGGGTACTGGAACATCTTCGGGCTGCAGATCGGCCTGCTGGTCCAGATCGGCATCGTCGCAGTCGGACTCGGTGCCGTCCTGGCCAATTCGGCCCTGGCCTTCACCGCGATCAAGTGGTTCGGTGTCGCCTATCTGGTCTACCTCGGCATCCGCCAGTGGCGGTCGGCTCCGTCCGAAGTAGCGGACGCCCCCGCAGTGGCGGATCGAGGCACGACGATGCTCGCGCGAGGATTTCTCGTCAACGCGAGCAACCCGAAAGCCGTCGTGTTCATGGTCGCTGTGCTGCCCCAGTTTCTCGACCCGACGCGGCCGCTGGTCACCCAGTACCTCGCCATCGCCGCGACCATGGTCGTCGTCGACATGCTGGTGATGACCGGTTACACCTCTCTGGCATCGCGAGTCCTCCGCATGATGCGGTCCCACCGTCAGCAGAAGACCATGAACCGCACGTTCGCCGGCCTGTTCTTTGCCGCCGCAACATTTCTGGCCACGGTACGAAGGGTGACCCCATGAGGAAATACCGCGTGATCATGAAGAATGCGCTCGGCGGAGATCCGATTCCGTTGGGGCTCTTCGACACTCTGCTCGAAGCCAACACCTGGATTCAGGACGTGGGTAAGCGGGACGAGCACGAACTCGGCACGTACTCGGTCGAAGTGGAGGTCGACGAGTGAGTACACGGTGTCCGTGTTCGAGTGGAGACACGTTCGATGCCTGTTGCGAGCCGTACCTGACGGGCTCCGTCGATGCGCCGACGGCCGAGAAGCTGATGCGCTCGCGCTTCACCGCGTTCGCCGTCGGTGACGTCGCCTACCTGCGGACGTCCTGGCATCCCGACACCGCACCGGCCGACCTGGAGTTGGACCCCGACCAACGGTGGTATCGACTCGACGTCCTTGCTGCCGACGCAGGCGGACTTTTCGACGAGACCGGCACCGTGCAGTTCGAGGCACGGTACAAGCATCCCGACGGTGCCGGCACGATGTCGGAGATCAGCCGTTTCGTCCGGGTCGACGGCCGGTGGCGCTACCTCGACGGAGTCGTCGCTCCCTAGAGGTTGCGCAGTTTTGTGGGCCGATTGCCCGCGGTGCGACGCGCTTCCTGCTTATCCTTGATGCGCTCGGCATCCTTGCGAACCTGGATCTGAGTCCGACGCTCGCGTACCAGCCACTGCGGTGGGCTGGCGATCAGTTCCTCTATCTCCACGCTGGTCAACGCTTCGGTGACTCCGCCGCGTGCCAATCCGGCGATGGACACACCGAGCTTCTTCGCGATCACGTCGCGGGGGAACGGTCCGTCGGTCTGCAAGTCGGTCAGCCACTGCGGCGGATTGCTGCGCAGGGCGTCCAGCTCGGATCTGCTGATCATCGAATTCTGGAACTCTTCCGGCGCTGCGGGTAGATAGATGCCGAGCTTGTTCGCCGCGGTCAATGGCTTCATGGTCTGCTGTTTGTTCTCCGGGCTCACCGGACCAGCTTATCCGGCAATCGGCGGTCCCGACGCCACCGTCCCGCGCTTCGTGCACCGTCCCATAGGCTCGACTCCGTGAACATCGATGTGCAGACACTGCGCTGGTATGCGGCAGTGGCGCAACAACTGCATTTCGCCCGCGCTGCTCAGTCGCTCGGAATCTCCCGAATCCGCCTCAGCAAGACCGTGGTGGAACTCGAAGAGTTGCTCGGCGTCGACCTGTTCGTGCCGGGTGCGTCCCCCACCGAACTCACCGCCGACGGACGCGATCTGCTCGAACGCGCGTTGGTCGAGATCGCCGAGGACGATCGGCGTTCGGAGCGTGCACAGGCTGCTGCCGGGGAGCCGAGCAGTTTCACCATCGGATACGCCGAGGGCGTGACGCTGACCAAGTGGACGCGAATCTGGGCCGATCGGTTTCCCGATGTCGCCTTGTCCGTCGTGGCAACGACTCCGGACACGCAGGTGTCTCATCTGCGTGATGGAACGGTCGACGTCGGCTTCGTCAGGCCGCCGATCGATCGTGAAGGTCTGAACGCCATCGGGCTGTACCAGGAAATCCAGGTCGTGGTGGTACCCAAAGACCATGCGGTCGCAGCATTCGACTCGGTCACCGCTCTCGACCTCGCCGACGAACACCTGCTCGCCGATCCGACCACGGTGCCCGAATGGGCTGCTGTTGCAACAGAACTGAACACCGACGATCGTCCCGCACTGCCACCGATGAACAGCACTGCGGAGACTTTCGAATACGTGGCCGCCGGGCTGGGCGTGGCGATCGTCCCGCACTCGGTTGCGAGATTCAACGCTCGCAAAGATCTCGTGTACCGCCCGGTCACCGACGTCGAGCAGACACAGATCGCACTGGCCTGGGTGGCGGAGCGGGAAGACGACCGCATCGAAGAATTCATCGGCATCGTGCGGGGCCGGTCGACGCGAAGTTCACGCGGATCTTCGGACGACGCGCCCGTCAAGAAGAAGAAGGCGCAGCCCTCCAAACCGGCTCGACCGGTCGTCAAGACCAAAACGAACGCACGCCGCAGCGGGAAGAGACGCTAGACGGGCTTCGCCCTCGTGCGCGTTGTGTGCCCCCGGAGGTACGCAAAACGCTCACGACTACGAGGGGCGCAGCCGCAGCCGATCGATGTCACGTCGATCACGCTTGGTCGGACGGCCCGTTCCGCGGTCACGTCGGGGAACCGACGCCAGAACCTCTTTCGGTGGCGGCGGCGGACTGCGATCGATCATGCACTCGGCTACCACCGACGCGCCGACGCGTTTGGTGATGGAACGTACGACGACGACGATCTTCTCCACGCCCTCCACGCGCAGCCGGATCTCGTCGTCCGGCCCGATGCGTTGGCCGGGCTTTGCGGGGGTGCCGTTGACGCGGACATGCCCACCGCGACAGGCTGCGGCCGCGGCAGACCGCGTCTTGAACAGTCGCACCGCCCAGATCCAGCTGTCCAGACGGGCACTCTGCAATTCCATCTTCGAACGTCTTCCTCGAATCGTGAGGCTCGGCTACATGTCCAGGCCGAGGTCGAGCACTGTCACCGAGTGTGTCAGACCGCCCACCGCCAGGAAGTCGACCCCCGTACGCGCGTAATCCCGAGCCACGTCGACGGTCAGTCCACCCGAGGATTCCAACTTGGTGTCCGGCGCGAACTTGTCGCGGCGCTGCACTGCCATCTGCGTCTGCCACAGCGCGAAGTTGTCCAGCAGAACGAGTTCGACGTTCTCGGCGAGCACCTCGTCGAGTTGTTCGAGACTGTCGACCTCTACCTCGCAGGCGATGTTCGGCGCAGCGGCACGCACGGCTCGCAGGGCAGCGACGACGGAGCCGGCCGCCGCGACGTGGTTGTCCTTGATCAGCGCGGCGTCACCGAGACCCATCCGATGGTTGACACCGCCGCCCGCCCGTACCGCGTACTTCTGCAGCGATCGCAGTCCGGGCAACGTCTTTCGACTGTCTCGAATGCGACACTCGGTCTCTGCGACCTCGGCGACCCAGCCGGCCGTGGCAGTTGCGATACCCGACAGGTGACAGACGATATTGAGCATGGTGCGCTCGGCGGTGAGCAATCCACGGGTGGGAGCTTCGACCGTCAGGACAGCCTGTCCGGGTTCGACATTCGATCCGTCGGCGGTCCTGTGGCGGATCGAGTACGCGCCCGAACCGATCACCTCGTCGAGAACCAGCAGTCCGACATCGAGGCCCGCGAGGGTGCCGAACTGTCGAGACACCACCGACGCCGTGGCCACGGCGTCCTCGGGAACCGTTGCCATGGTGGTGATATCCGGCCCGTACCGGAGATCCTCGTCCAGCGCGGTGCGGATGAGTGCGAGAACCTCGCCGCGATCGACTCCCGGGTTCACTTCGTCGGCAGTACCGGTCATGTCAGCTTGCTCCCGTCATCACGTCATCGTTCACGATCGCCAGTCGTCCCTCGTCGTCGCGTTCGACATACAGGCTTCGTCGGTACTCGGGCATGCTGTCCGGGAAATCCCGTCGGGTGTGACACCCTCGGCTCTCTCGGCGGTGCGCCGCAGCCAGCACGATCACGTCTGCCGCTGCCGTCAGGGCGGCATCCTCGACCGCTACGCCGTCGACCGGCGGTTCCGACACCACGCCGTGTGCCAGCACGTTCTGTGCCGCCGCAAGACCGGACGCATCGCGGACGACGCCGACGTCCGTGGTCATGGTTCGCTGCAGTAGCGCGCGATCGATCCGCCGGTAGACAGGCAGTGCGGTATCGGACACCGCGACCGTGGTTCCGACCCGTTCCGCGGCGACGAGCGCAGCGCGTTCGCCGACCACCAGACCCTCGAGCAGACTGTTCGACGCCAACCGGTTGGCACCGTGCAGCCCGGTGCGCGCCACCTCACCCGCAGCGAGCAATCCCGAGACGGACGTCCGTCCGAACGTGTCGGTCACGACTCCCCCGCACGAGTAGTGCGCGGCGGGTGCCACGGGGATGAGATCCGTTGCGGGATCGATTCCGGCGTCCAGGCACGATGCCGTCACGGTCGGGAAACGCTCACGCACGTGCTCCACGCGACGGGCGTCCAGCAACACGTGGTCGTCGCCGCTGCGGTACAGCAACTCGGCGATGGCACGCGAGACCACGTCGCGTGGTGCGAGGTCGCCCATGGGGTGAACACCGCCCATGAATGCGCGACCGGTGACATCGACCAAGCGTGCACCCTCTCCGCGCACCGCTTCGCTGATCAGCGGGCGACGGCCCGTCGACCCTGCGGCGAACAGCACGGTCGGGTGGAACTGAACGAACTCCAGATCCGCGATCCGTGCGCCCGCATCGAGGGCCAGTGCAATGCCGTCGGCCGTGGCACCGGCCGGGTTGGTACTGCACGAGAACAGTTGTCCCAGGCCGCCTGTCGCGAGCAACACCGTCGGAGTGCGAACGACGCCGACACCGCGAGGCCCGCGCACGAGGAGTCCGGCCACCTCGCCGTCGGTGGTCAGTACACGCAGCGCCGTGGTGTCGAATTCCACCGAAGGCACTGCGGAGTCCAGTGCGCGTTGTACCTCCGCTCCGGTGGCATCGCCGCCGGAATGGATGATTCGGCGAACACTGTGGCCACCCTCTCGGGTGCGGGAAACCGAACCGTCGGGCGCGCGATCGAAATGTGCGCCGGCGACTTCGAGCGACGCGATCGCCGCGCGGCCGCCCGACACGATGGAACGCACCGCATCCTCGTCGCACAGGCCCGCGCCTGCTGCGCAGGTATCCGACACGTGCGCATCGATCGAGTCGCCGAGATCGGTGCCGACGACTGCGATTCCGCCCTGCGCATACTTGGTCGCGGTGTCGACCGAACTGCCCTTGCTGACCGTCAGCACGCGCAGACCGCGAGCGGCGGCCGTGCGAGCCGCGGTCAGTCCGGCGATTCCGCCGCCGACGACGACGAGGTCGGCCGCGGTTTCCCAGGCGACCGACGGGTTCACTCGCCGCCGCCGGGTGTGCCGATCTCGATCATGCGTTGCACCGACTTGCTGGCGATGTTCGCCGTTTCGAGGTCGACGTGGACCTCGTCGCGCCCTTCGACGAGGCAGCGCAACAGCGCGGCGGGCGTGATCATCTTCATGTATCCGCACGACGCGCGGTCGTTGACGGCCAAGAAGTCGACATCGGGTGCAGCCCTGCGGAGTTGATGCAGCATCCCGATCTCGGTGGCGACCAGAACCTGCTTGGATTCGGTGGCGCGGGCCGCGTCGAGCATGCCGCCGGTGGAGAGGATCTTGACCTTGTCGGCGGGCACGAATCCTTCGCCGGCGAGGTAGAGAGCCGAGGTGGCGCAACCGCATTCGGGATGCACGTAGAGCTCCGCATCGGGGTGGGTTCGAGACTTCTCGGCGAGCTCGTCGCCGTTGATGCCTGCGTGGACGTGGCATTCACCGGCCCAGATGTGCAGATTCTCGCGCCCGGTCACGCGCTTGACATGAGCCCCGAGGAACTGGTCGGGCAGGAAGAGGATGTCGCGGCTCGGATCGATCGATTGCACGACCTCGACGGCGTTGGACGAGGTGCAGCAGATGTCGGTGAGCGCCTTGATCTCGGCTGTCGTGTTGACGTAGGAGACGACGACGGCATCCGGGAAGTCTGCTTTCCACTCGCGCAACTGCTCGGCAGTGATCGAGTCGGCGAGCGAGCAACCCGCACGCTGGTCCGGGATCAGGATCGTCTTCTGCGGGCTGAGGATCTTGGCGGTCTCGGCCATGAAGTGCACGCCGCAGAACACGATGGTGTCCTCGGATACCTCGGCGGCCATGCGCGAGAGCGCGAGCGAATCACCCACGTGATCGGCAACGTCCTGAATCGCAGGCAGCTGATAGTTGTGCGCCAGCAGGGTCGCACCTCGCAGATCGGCGAGCCGTCGCACTTCCGCGGCCCATTCAGCCGACGCGTCGACTCCCCCGTAACCACCGGCTCCATCGACGATGTCGCGGACTCCGGCGAAAGCCGAGTCCAGGAAGTTCACCTGGGTAGCGCTGCTGGTCATGACGGTTCTCCTTCACCGATCATCCGGTCGTCGGTGACCGAATTTCCTCCGAGGGAGTTTTCGACTTATGATCGAAAACATGATTCATCGTAGCACCGTCCACGAAGTACTCATTGCGGTGTTCCAAGTTCGGGTCTTTTCCGACCCCGACACCCCTGAACTGGCGGTCCTGTTGTGGCAGCGTGCACTCGACCCCGAGGCGGGCACCTGGTCACTCCCCGGGGGCACCCTGCGCGACGACGAGAACCTGGCCACGTCCGCGCGGAGACAGCTCGCCGAGAAGGTCGACGTACGCAAGGTGGCACACCTCGAGCAGCTGTCCATCTTCAGCGAGCCCGACAGAGTGCCGGGAGATCGCCGAATCGCGTCGACGTTCCTGGGCCTCGTACCGATCGCGGCCGAGCCGACCCTGCCCGCGGATACGACCTGGTACCCGGTGTCGGAGCTGCCCGCCATGTCGTTCGATCACGGAACGGTCGTCGAGCACGCACGGCATCGACTGGTCGCCAAACTGTCGTACACCAACATCGGATTCGCCCTCGCTCCTGCAGAATTCGCGATTTCGACGCTTCGCGAAATCTACGGCGCAGCCCTCGGCTATCAGGTCGACGCCACCAATCTGCAACGGGTACTGAGCCGCCGCGGCGTCATCGAACCCACCGGACGGCGTGCACCGTCGGGTCGAGCGGGTGGACGGCCTCCAGCATTGTTCCGGTTCGCCGACAACAGCATTCGCGTCACCGACGAGTTCGCGGCATTGCGGCCACCACAGGGATGAACGAGATCTGCCGTCAGTCGGGCACCCGCGAGTCGAACGACGGCGGCGGCGGAGCGAGGTCGAATTCGATCTCGTCGAGCTCGGGATCGGAATCGGGGTGCTGCAGATCGTCGTTGGGATTCATCGCCGCGAGCAGCAGTATCACCAACGACGCCGTCAGCGCCTGCACGATCAGTGCCGTTGGCGTGTCGATACTCGGTGCAACCCGGACGATCGATCCGACGGCCGGCTCGTCCGCCCTCGGGAATCGCAGCGCCGCAACGCCGTTGCCCACCAGCACTGCTGCGATCGAGCCGACGAACGACCCGACGAACACGGCCACGAACAGCCGTGGACCCCGCTGGGAAATCCACAGCCACCACCCGATCGGCACGAGAATGCCAAGAGCGAACGAGACGAGGACGAACAGGGCGAGAGCGTCGAATCGATGCAGACTCTCCCCGGTCAGTGTTGCTCCTCTGTCCTGCGCGACGACGAGCAACTGCTGGCTCGGTGCCAGGAATCCCCACAGCAGACCGCCGACGGCGGACAGCGCGATCGTCACACCGCCGACCAGAGCCACAAAGCGAAGCGTTCGACGCCGCTCCGGAGTCTCGACGGCAGACGAGGTCGTCACCTAACGCCTACCCGTCGCGGCGGAATCGATCAGGCCGTGCCGCGAGCACACCGACGTCCATCCGTCGGGCACGATCTGCACCACCATCCTGCGACCGCACCGGTCGCAGTACCTCGGCGGCTCCAGCCCGAGACCGACGGCAACCGAGAACGACGGTGCCCCCGCATCCGTACCGACCTCGACAGGCCGACCGGTGTGCGGGTCGTACCGGCTCTCGCTCGTCATTCGACCCACCTTAATACGCGCATCAGATCGTCGAGTTCAACGCTTTGATCGGCATCTGCAGTTCCCCGAGAAGATCGAGATCCTCCTCGGCGGGACGACCGAGCGTCGTCAAGTAGTTTCCGACGATGATCGCGTTGATGCCGCCCAGAATTCCCTGCTGAGCTCCGAGATCACCGAGAGTGATCTCGCGGCCGCCCGCGAATCGAAGAATCGTCCGCGGCAGGGCCAGCCGGAAGGCGGCAACGGCTCGCAACGCATCCGATGCAGGCAGCACGTCCAGATCTCCGAACGGCGTTCCGGGACGTGGGTTCAAGAAATTCAGGGGAACCTCGTCGGGTTCGAGAGCGCCGAGATCGGCTGCGAACTCGGCTCGCTGCTCCAGCGTCTCGCCCATACCGAGGATGCCCCCGCAACAGACCTCCATGCCGGCCTCGCGGACCATCCGCAGTGTGTTCCAGCGTTCCTCCCAGGTATGGGTGGTGACCACGTTCGGAAAGTAGGACCGCGAGGTCTCGAGGTTGTGGTTGTAGCGGTGCACACCCATTGCGGCGAGTTGGTCGACCTGATCCTGGTCGAGCATGCCCAGCGAACAAGCGATGTCGATGTCGACCTCGCCGCGAATGGCCTCGATTCCTGCGGCGACCTGCGCGAGCAGTCGAGCGTCCGGACCCCGCACTGCGGCCACGATGCAGAACTCCGTGGCTCCGGTCTTTGCGGTCTGTTTCGCCGCCTCGACCAACGACGGAATATCGAGCCAGGCCGCCCGCACCGGAGAGGCGAACAGGCCCGACTGCGAGCAGAAGTGGCAGTCCTCGGGGCAGCCTCCGGTCTTGAGGCTGACGATCCCCTCGACCTCCACTTCCGGTCCGCACCATCGCATCCGAACCTCGTGCGCCAGTTGCATCGTCTCTTCGAGACGGTCCTCTCCGAGCTCGAGTACCTCGAGCACCTGGGATCGATCGAGCGCGATGCCGTTGTCGAGCACCTGCAGGCGCGCCGTACGCAATATGTCCATACCGGTCCCCTCGTCGTCGAACGGTCTCGGAATTGAACACCGTTCAAGTTGAACGGCGTTCACGTTAGGCACCGCACTCGGCTACTGTCAAAGCGAAACACCGCGTCGAACGGCAGGGGTAGGAAGTGCAGCTACGCAGGCAGGACGTCCTGGACGGTGCAATAGCCATTCTCGACGAGTACGGCCTCGCGGATCTGACCATGCGCCGCCTGGCGACCTCACTGCACGTCCAACCCGGAGCGCTGTACTGGCACTTCCCCAACAAGCAGACGCTGCTGGGAGCGATCGCAGATCACATACTGTCCGGTGCCGACGCACCGTCGACGGAAGAACTGTGGGACGCGCAGATCTCGCAGATCGCACATCGACTTCGCGACGCGCTGCTCTCCCGGCGCGACGGAGCCGAACTGGTCGCCTCGACCTACGCCTCGCGGCTCACCACCAACCGCATCCGTGAACGCATCGCCGCGGTCTGCATTCGTGCCGGGTTGCCCAGAGTCGACGCCGAACTGACCGCCGATACGCTGCTGTACTACGTGCTCGGCCATACCGTGGACGAACAGGCTCGGCTGCAGATGGACTCGGCCGGGGCGCTGACCGCCGACGCGTCCCCGATGTTCGAGCGCCCCGATCCCACCAACAAATTCGACTTCGGTCTCCGGCTCTTTCTGGACGGCGTGCGCCACGCCGCGTCCGAACCACGCTCCGTCAGGATTCGGTGAACACGATTCGGTCGCGTCCGTTGTCCAGAGTCATCGTGTCGTCTTCTCTGGACCATTTCGGCTTCGAGGACAGAAACTCCGACAGCCACCGATCCTGCTCCATGAGCTCGGCCGGGCACCCCATCCGCGTGGCACCCAGGGAATCGACGGTGAGCGTCCCCAGCGAAGTGTCGACGGTGCCGAACAACCTGTTGCATCCGGCTTCGGCCGAGATGCGGTCGTCGGCGAACTCGAGCCGGATCGTCGTACCCGAGACCGGGGTGTAGGAACCGTCGGCATCGACGGAGGTGTAATTCTTGTCTGCCGGGAATTCCCCGTACGAATCGGTGCAGCCCGAGGCCAACACGCTCACGCCACAGGCGAGAGCGAGCAGTGCCCGGCGCGCGTCAGCCACCGAAGATCGGCCCCAGACCGGCCGCACCGGCATTTCCGCGGGAGGCAAACGGGTTGTCGTGCACCATGTACGTCCACGTCGACGTCGGTCGGCGCATACCGGCATTGTCGAGATCGATTCCGTCGGAGGTGATCTCGGCCGACTCGAATGTCGCGTGGGACAGATCCATGGCCTTGGCGGAGACAGTCTTGAAGGCCTCGACCGCAATTCGGTGGTACTCGTCGAGTGGATTCTCGCGACCCAGGGCACGGAGGTGGATGCTCTCGCGCACGTCGGCCAGGTGCGCTAGGTAGTCCGACCACGCGCGGTCGAGGTGGTGAAGAACGATTCGGCGGGCGACCACCACGAGGGTCTCCTCCGACACGTTCTCGCGAAGTTCCTTCGATCGCGTCGGCGACTGCTCCTCGAGCAGAGCCAACGCCTCTCCGGTGTCCAGCAACGCTGCCCTACGACGGTCCAGAATCTCCCGATGCTGCGCCGTCAGTTGGTTGTAGCGCCAGGTACGCGAGTGTATTTCGAGCATCTGTCCTTCGGCGATGCGCTGGGCATGATCGACTCGATCGGCTGCGGCGGCAGAGGTGAACAGGCCGCTGTCGTCGATGCCTTTCGGTGCGTCCTTGTCACCGATGTTGTTCTTGACGACGTCGTCCTCCCAACTGCCGAAGAACACCGAACGGCCCGGGTCGCCCTGCCTGCCCGCACGTCCTCGCAATTGATTGTCGAGCCGCTCGGTGGTGTGGCGGCCGGTGCCGACGACGAACAGCCCACCCAACTCGGCGATGCGGTCGCGGTCGGTCCCCTCCGGTCCCCCGAGCTTGATATCGGTTCCGCGCCCGGCGATCTGCGTCGAGACGGTGACCGCGCCGTGCACTCCGGCGGCAGCGATGACCGCGGCCTCCTCGGCGTCGTTCTTGGCGTTGAGTACGACGGCGTCCACACCGGATTCCGCGAGGATCGCCGCCAGCGTCTCCGACTCCGCGACATCGTGCGTGCCGACGAGTATCGGTTGCCCGGTCTCGTGAATTTCCTTGACCTGCTGCGCAATTGCGGCATTCTTGTGCTCGACCGTGTCGTACACCCGGTCGACCTCGTCGACCCGCACCGTCGGCACGTTCGGCTCGATGACCGAGACGCCGAGCCCGTAGAACGTACGCAGCTGCTCCCCCGCCGCCATTGCCGTGCCGGTCATTCCACATACGGTGGCATACCGGTTGATCAGCGCCTGCACCGTGATCGTGTCGAGAATTTCACCGGTCTCGGTGGGCTCGAGCCCCTCCTTGATCTCTACGGCCGCCTGTAACCCGTCCGGCCAACGCTGCAAGTCCGCCACTCGGCCACGGGAAGCGTTGATCAGCTGAACACGTCCCTCACGCACGATGTAGTCGACATCGCGTTGCACCAGCACCTGAGCGTGCAGCGCGACATTGACCGCAACGAGGGTCGATCCGACGTGCTGCTCGGAGTAGAGATCGATTCCGCCGAGTTCCTTCTCGAGCCGAAGCGCGCCCTCGTCCGTAAGGAACACATTGCGTCCTTCGGCATCGGTGTCGAAGTCGATCCCCTTGTCCAACAGGCGGACTGCGTCCATCACCGTCGAGGTCGACACGTCACCCGATACCGAGCCGGCCAACACCAACGGCACCAACGCTTCGTCGACCAACACCGAGTCGGCCTCGTCGATCAGTGCGACATCCGGGACGGGCGACACCAGATCGGCACGATCGTCGACCAAATGGTCACGGAGAACATCGAATCCGACCTCGTTGACCGACGCGTACGTGATATCGCACGCATAGGAATCACGACGTTCCTGTGCGGAGGACGACTCGGCGATGGAACCGACGGTGATACCCAGAGCCTCGAACAGCGGAGCCATCCACCGCGCATCACGTTGTGCGAGAAAGTCGTTGACCGAGATGACGTGAACCCTGCGACCGGACAGAACGTATCCCACCGCAGCCACGGCCCCGGACAACGTCTTTCCTTCGCCGGTCGCCATTTCCACCACGTCGCCGGCGAGCAGTCGCTCGGCTCCCAGAAGTTGTACGTCGAACGGTCGCATGCCGAGCGTGCGGTCGCTCGCCTCACGCGTCAACGCCAGGTACCGCGGAACGTCGAGTTTCGACGCGCTCGGGGCCCGCAACGCAGCGGCCTCGGTGGCCAATTCGGCGTCCGACAAGCCCGAAGCCCAGCTCGCATGGTCTCCGGCCTGCTCGACGCGCCGACGCGACGCGCTCTGCGCCTTCTGCGCAGAGCGGCCGAGTACACGCCAGAATCGGTCGGAGCCCACAGCCATCTGTCATCCCTACTCGAGAAAGTACGTGATCTTCTTTCCCACAGTACCGAGTGCCGATTGCCCACTACCCCGCGTCGAGCGGCGTTGTCACTGCAATTCTGCGCGAGCGGTAGTAGGACTGGCCCTGGGCGAAGAAGTCTCGGGTCTGCTGCAGGTCGGAGATGGCGGCGTATCCCCCAGCCGTCACGGCCAACGCGCTGATCGCCCTCCGAATATCGAGATCCGAACAGAGCATGGACAAACCGAGGGGTACGCATTAACGTCTTCCACTAATCAACTAGTGAAAGGCTTCTGGTGATCGCCTACCGTATCGATCGTCAGTCCGGCATTCCCACCTATGTCCAACTGATACTGCAGACCAAACAGGCCCTGCGACTGGGAACACTCGCCGTCGGTGACCGACTGCCGACAGCAAAAGAGGTGGTCACGGCGCTGGCCATCAATCCCAACACCGTCCTCAAGGCGTACCGAGAACTCGAACGCGACGGGCTGGTCCAACCTCGGACCGGTTCCGGGACGTTCGTCGTCGCCTCGCTGGCAAAACCCGGCATGGCCGAACGATCGGCGCTCGAGACCGAACTCGACCGCTGGATCCGACACTGCACGGCCGCAGGACTGGACAGACCTGACCTCGAAGCCATCGTCACCGCCGCACTCGACAAGCAATTCGACCGAACCGAAAGAGACGAAACATGACCGACGCGGTGCTCACCATGGACGAGGTGGCCAAATCGTTTCGCAGGAAGACCGTCCTCGACGGATGCTCGTTCGCAGTCGAAAGAGGAAGCGTCACAGCGCTGGTCGGCTCCAACGGTGCCGGAAAGTCGACGCTGCTGTCGCTGGCCGTCGGCCTGCTGACACCGGACGGCGGAACCATTCGGGTTCTGGGCGAAAGCGTGACCCAACGCGGAATCTCGCCCGGCCTGTCCTATCTGGCGCAGCACAAGCCCCTCTACCCACACTTCACCGTCGCCGAACTGTTGCGATTCGGCCGAAACACGAACTCGCACTGGGACGATGCGTACGCGAAGGAAATCGTCGACGCCGCCGGAATCGCCACCTCCGCTCGGGTCAAGTCCCTCTCCCCCGGCCACCGCACGCGGATTGCCCTCGCACTGGCACTCGGGCGTCGACCCGAAGTACTGCTGCTCGACGAGCCGCTTGCCGATCTCGATCCGGTCGCTCGCAGGGCGGTGGCACGCACCCTGATGCGCGATGCAGCCGAGAACGGTACGACGATCGTGCTGTCCTCACACGTGCTGTCCGAGCTCGTCGACGTCGCCGACCGGCTGTTGCTACTACGCGGTGGGCGAATGCGACTCGACGGGGACCTCGACGCCATCACCGCCGACCACTACCTTCTCGTCGGCAGCTCCGACGCCGACCCGACGGTCGAGGACGGCACCATCGTGTCCGAGGTGTTCGGTTCCGGGGCAACAACATTCGTCGTACAGGGCAAACAACCGACAACGACACCACCGGGGTGGACAGTCGAGAACGCCACCCTCGACGACGTCGTACTCGCCCACCTCGGAACGGAGACCACCTGATGATCTGGGTGACTTGGAGACAATTTCGCGCGACCATCCTGTTCGGGGCGTTGACACCACTGCTGTTGGCTGCGATCACGATTGCCGTCACGGTGATCGGCGGCGGTGTGATTCCGTCTCCGTATCTGCAGGGTTGTCGATCCTTCGGTTCGTCCGACTGCACCGTCGGGACCGTGCAGACGATAGCGATACTCACGACGATCGTCTTGCCCGTCGTCCTGGGGGCATTCGTCGGGGTGACCGTCTTCTCCCGCGATCTCGAACGTCGCACCCACGTACTCGGTTTGACTCAATCCGTGAGCAGACGCCGCTGGTACAGCGTGCGCATTCTGGTCGTGTTCACACCGATCGTCGGGGCGATGACGGTGCTCGGATGCGTGCTGTTCGCAGCCAAGTACAACACTGCACCCGATTCCTTCGCGATGTCCTTCGCGGGGTCGAGCGCATCGCGGTTGGACTTTCCCATCTTCGGGGCCACGGGATTCGTCGCAGGCGCGTACACGGCCGTCGGATTGATGGTCGGTTCGGCATGCGCACTTGCGATGCGGAACACGATCGCTGCGATGATCACCACCGTCATTGTGTCGACTGCATTCCTTGCACTGCTGCCGACGCAATTACGCGAGCACTATGCGACTCCACAGGTCGAACGAGTATCGGTGGAGCAGAAGGTCGACGACATGTACGGCGGCACTCCGGACTACTACAGACCAGGCGACTCGATCAGTTTGTTCCCACGTTGGGAATTCTCTGCCGACTACGTCGACAGCAACGGCAGTCCGGTGTCCGTCGACTTGATGGACTGCAACTGGACCCAGAACTACAGGGATCTGAGCGAATTCGAGACGGTCGCCGAGTACGAGGAGTACTCCGACCGCCAGAGCGTGGAACGTCGCAATATCGAGATCCAGTGCATTCGGGATCAGGGCGCGGAGGCCTACGAGACGCGCTATCACGAGGACAGATCGTTCTGGCGGTTCCAGGCGATCGAGTCGGCGTTGTCGTTGGTGGTTGCCGGGCTTCTCGGGGGCGTGTCACTCCTGCTGCTGCGCAGGCTGCGTCCCTAGGGCAGGTCTGCCGCAGCTACCTCTCCGCTGGAATCCCGAGCGGTTTCCGATTCCTGATCACTGTGGCCACGAGGGCGGTGAGGCCGAGGACCAGAACCATGATTCCGACTACGAGTGCAGCAGTGGACCACGGCCTGGACACCCCCAGCTGATCGGCCAGGGTGACCGCGCCGACGATGCCGAGGATCCAGGCGAGAAATTCGATTCGGCGAACACGTCGGGATGTCGGATCCGATGTTGCCCACCACGCACCGACGGACGAACACGCGAGGGCGCACACGAGCAACCAGTACTCCGCCATCTCGGCCTCCTCGAAGTCGATGGTGTGATCAGGGTAGTTCGCGTGCCGCCCGTCCGTTCACAATTGTGCGACCAGCAGTGGCAGACCCACCGCGGCCGTTGTGCGCCATCGGTGGTCGGCCATGTCGGATACCTCGGTCTCGACCGGGTTGATCTCGACCACGGTTGCGCCCGCACTGCGTGCGACGGCGGGCAGTCCGGCGAACGGGTACACCACGCCCGACGTACCGACCACGAGCACCAGATCTGCGGCGCGCACAGCATTCTCGGCTGCTTCCCACGCCTGTTCGGGCAGCGATTCGCCGAACCACACGGCCCCAGGACGGATGAGTCCGCCGCACCGGGGACAGTCCGGCGGCGGAACACGCTGATCTGCGTCGATCAGAATGTCGTCGTCCAGAATGTCGTTACCCAGAATGTCGGTGTCGTCGAGTTCCGCGCGCACTCCACACTCGCTGCAGTACGGCTCGAAGAGGCTTCCGTGTACGTGTGCGAGCACTGTGGATCCGGCTCGTTCGTGCAGATCGTCGACGTTCTGCGTGGCGATGTCCACCTGCGCATGCTGCTGCCATTGCGCGACGGCGCGGTGGCCGGCGTTGGGTTCGGAACGACGAACCAATGCTGCACGCCACCGGTACCAACCCCACACGAGGTCGCTGTCGGCGAGCCAGCCCTCGGGACTGGCGAGGTCCTTCGGATCGAAGTCCTGCCACAGACCGGTCCGGGCGTCGCGAAACGTTGCAATTCCGGATTCGGCAGACATGCCGGCCCCGGTCAGAACGACGATGCGCGACGCCGCTCGTGCGGCGTCCACGATGGGTTGTGGAACGGCGTCGACCGTCTGCTCGTGCGAATGGGTCACACAGCTATTGTGCCAACCGGTGTTCGCTCACGCGCTACCGTGTGGGCATGAGCATCGACACCGATACCCGCACGCGGCGACGCTGGCCCCTGTGGACCGCAGCGGTCACCGCTGTGGTCGTGGTGGTGGCCGTCGGTGTTCTGTGGCTCGCCCCCAGTCGCTATCTACCGTGGGACACCGAATCGTTCCCCGAGGTGAACAGCGCCGAGTTGACCGTCGACCAGGCACGTGTGGTGGACCTGCTGCGAGTCGAGCACGAGAAGCAGCGTCCGGGAACCTTCTATGCAGAGGGCGTGGACGAGGCCTGGTGCGCCGACTTCGTCAGCTGGATCATGAAGGAAGCGGGCCTGCCGTTGTCGAATCCCAACTCGGGTTCGTGGCGCATTCCCGGCGTCTACACGCTGCAGGAGTACTACCAGCAACAGGGACGGTTCGAGACCGTCGGCAACTACACGCCGTCGGTGGGTGATGTGGTGTTGTACGACAACTCCAGTTGGGTCGGCCAACACACCAACGTCATCGTGGCTGTCGACGGCAGCGAGGCCGTCACCGTGGGCGGGAACGAAGCCGGCAAGATCAGGATTCACACTCTGAATTACGAATCCGACTCGGGTGTAGTCGGATTCGGCCGATTGGCATCCTGAGGGCCGTCATTGCGACGGGGTGCTGGAACGGTCGCCGAGTGATCGCGCCCCTCCGTCTCTCTTCGCTCTGTACAGCAACAGGTCTGCTCGGTCGAAACAGTCGTAGAGCGATTCCCCCGGACGCAATGTCGTGTAACCGGCGGAAAATGTCTGCTCGTCCGGGACGACGGCTGCGAGTTCGGTCAGCACGGTTGCCATCGTCGTCGACCCGGTATCGGGCATCGCGATGGCGAATTCCTCCCCGCCCCACCTGGCGACATACGCTCGCCCTGCAAGCAATTGCATTGCGGCAGTGGAGAACTGGACCAACAGGCGATCGCCGCGGCCATGTCCGTACTTGTCGTTGAACGACTTGAAGCGATCGAAATCGATCATCGCCATCGCCAGCGACACCTCGACTCCGCGCGGAGTCGTCAACTGAGACAACCGATCTCGCCATCCACGCCGATTGAGCAGCCCGGTCAAGGGATCGGTCAGCGCAGCCTCCCGTAGGTCGTCCTCCAACCGCCGCCGGTCGGTGACGTCGTGGACCACCGCCATGGTCCATCGTCGGCCGTCCGGGCCGGGGACCTCACTGGCCGACACCCAACCCCACCGCACTGTGCCGTCGGGATGCAGGTATCGCTTCTCGACGTGTACGGATTCACCACGGGCCTCGGCGTCGTCCATCATCTGTTCCATCGCCGCGTGTTGGCCCAGGTCGTCGGGGTGGGTGAATTCACGGGAGGATCGGCCCCACAGTAGGTCCCTGGGGCACCCCACGATGGCCGCATACGCCTCGTTCGCGAGTAACAGCAGCCCGTGTTCGTCGGCGAGTGCCATTCCCACCGTGCTGGCCTCGAACATCTCCCGATACCAGCCATCGGCGTCGACCATGATTGTCCGGTTCACTTCCTCGAACGGTGCGAGCCACATCGATTCACACGACACACCGACGATACGCCGTCGTGGGGGCCCGAACAGTATCCAGCGATCGGTCTTGACCTTGACGCTACGTCAACGTTCACACTGGACGCATGAGAATCGGATCCCTCGCCGATGCCGCCGGAACGACCCCGCGGACGGTGCGCCACTACCACCGACTCGGCTTGCTCTCCGAGCCTCGGCGGCTGTCCAACGGCTACCGCGAGTACACGATCGACGACGTCGTTCGGCTGATGCGAATCCGATGGTTGGCCGAGTGCGGAATGCCGCTGGGCGCGATAGCGGCAGTGCTCGACGGAAAAGCGACGGACGAGCCCGACGTGGTCGCGGACCTGCGAGCCTTGCTGGACGGCATCGAGACCGAGCAGACGGCATTGGCACACAAGCACAGTCGCTTGTCGGCGTTGCTCGACGACGCTGTCGAACGGCGTCCTCTGACCGCGCTCCCACGAGATGTTGCCGCAACGTTCGGGTCCTTGCTCGATGCAGCGGACGGACGGGACCGGCCCGCGCTGATCCGCGAACGCGATCTACTCGAAGTGATGGCAATTTCGGGCCGCGTCCCGGCGGCATTCTTCGAGACGATGTCCGCCGCGCTCGGCGATCACGACCTACGTCGGAGATACCTGGTGTTGCTACGACGCTTCGGTGCCCTCGAGGGCCGAAGCGTCGCCGAATCCGAGGACGACATCGACGCGTTGGCCGACGAGTTGGTGTCCGTACTCGATGTCGAGTCCTTCGCTCAGGTGCCCGAGTCCGCTGCGCTCGGGAGCGACTCGACCGGGTTGCTCGACATCGAGGACATCGTTCCCGACGCGGCCCAACGCGCCGTTGTCCTCCGCACCACAGCCCGCCTGCTCGACGGTGAGCATCCGGCAGGAACCTCACAGTGACCCCGGATCGGGGTGCCCAGGTCGGCAGATGGCACGCACTGCTGTTGTGGGCACGCGGCCGCCACGCTCCGATCGCGGCCGACTCTGCCGAGTTCACCGCGGTGCGCGGAACGGGTTCGATGCCGTTGATGTTCGGTGTGGCCTCGGTCGTCGAGATCGTCGTCGTGCATCTCCTGGTGCCGTGGCTGTGGCTCGATATCGTGCTCGGTGCGTTCTCGGTCGTATCGATCGTTCTGCTGGCGTCGGCCACAGCCGTCGGCCGGGTGCACCCCCATGTCCTCACACCCGAAGCACTCGTCCTGCGCACCTCCGGCGAGGTCGTCGCCACGGTGGAGAGATCGACGATCGTCTCGGCCCGACTCCATCGCCGGTTCGGCGTGGTGGCTCCCACTGTCCGCGACGACCGAGCCGTGTTACCGAACCAGGACGGCACGAACGTCGACATCACGTTGTCGACCCGCACCACATTCGTCGTACCCGCACCCCTACGTCGGTGGCGGGTCGAGGGCACCGCGACGTCCATCGGCTTGTACGTGGACGATCCCGTGGCCCTGGTCGCCGCGTTGTCCTCGGTTCTGGCCGACGGTGGGATGTGAACCCGAACTGCTGCAGGACCGGTGAGACCACGCTGTGAGAAACCGGCGACGAGCTGGGACCGGCACCGCAGTACGGACTCCGAGGAGTGCGTCACCGCGCGTACACGTATTGTTTGCTCAGAACGTCTTCTTGTTTGCGACGAACCTCGGCGTCTGCCGAGCAGCTTCCGAGACGAACACCACCGACCGTGACCGCCCGACCAGTGGTCGATCGACAGCCGGAGCCATTCCCCTTTCATGCAGGTACACCCGAGCGGCACCGATCACGAATCGGCAACCGATTCCGCGGCCCCGAGTTCGGTGTCGGCTCCCGTCGTGCCGCGACCGCCACAGCGCCAGGATCTGAACGGCCTGCGTGGTGTCGCCATCGCTCTGGTGGTCGTGTTCCACATCTGGATGGGTCGGGTGTCGGGCGGAGTCGATGTCTTCCTCACGCTGTCCGGCTTCTTCTTCACTGCGTCGTTGCTTCGATCGGCCGAGGCCGGTGCGAGCCTGAACCCGATCACCCGCATCGTTCGCGTGCTCCGCAGACTCGGACCGCCTCTGGCGCTCACCCTGTTGGCGGTAGCGGCCGCGTCGGTGTTCCTGCTACCGAGGACCCGCTGGGCCGACGTGGGCGACCAACTCGTCTCCGGCGTCTTCTTCTTCGTGAATTGGCAGTTGGCGACGACGGCCAACGACTACCTGGCGGCCGACCCTTCGGTGAGCCCGGTCCAGCACCTGTGGTCCGTCGCGGTGCAATTCCAGTTCTATCTGCTCGCGATTGCCGTCGTGTTCGGTCTGGCGTGGATTCTGCGGACGATGCGACCGGAAGGACCGCGAAGTCTGCGACCACAGACCTTCGCCGTGATCTTCGCCGTCATCGCGGTGTTGTCGTTCGTGTATGCAGCGGACGGTGCTCGACGCCATCAAGCGTGGAACTACTACGACACGGGCGCGCGACTCTGGGAGATCATGCTCGGTGCGGCGGTCGCGGCCACGTTCGCGGCATTTGCCGGCAGAAACACCGGGGCCGATGCCCGCGTGAGTCGGGTGGGATCGACCGCCCGGGGCGCGCTCGCCGCCGGGGCGATGTTCGTCATCGTCGTCTGTGGATTCGTGGTGGACGGCGTGACCGCGTTCCCCGGTCCCTTGGCGCTGATTCCGGTACTGGCCACTGTGGCGCTGATCGTCGCAGGCTCGAACACCGTGGTCGCCGCGACGTTGTCCAACCGGTTCTTCGCCTGGGTCGGCTCGATCGCGTTTCCGTTGTACCTGTGGCACTGGCCGCTGTTGATCTTCTACCTGTCGGCCACCGGCAGGTCCCACGCGGACATACCCGGCGGACTCGGCATCGTCGGTGCATCGGTCGCACTCGCGTGGCTCACCGTCCGCTTCGTGGAGCGTCCCACGCAGGCCGCCACATTCACTCCCGGCCGCATCGCAGTCACGGCCGTCGCCCTCGTTGCTGCCGTTGCGGTGACAGCCGGTTCGGTCGGCTGGAACGCCTACATCGAACGATCGATCTCGGCCGTGCAGGCCGACGAATCGGTCGACGAAGCCACGCACCCGGGGGCGCTGGAACTGACCGACGGCATTCGCGTCGAACCGGCCGAGATGACGCCTCCCCTGTACTCCGCTCCCGAGGATCTTCCCGTCACCACCCTCGAGGGCTGCATCGCGGATTTCGAGACTCGCGACGCTCTGTCCTGTACCTACGGCGACGTCGATGCGGCCCGAACGATCGTGCTGGCGGGGAGCTCACACGCCGAGCACTGGGTGACGGCTCTCGACAGTCTGGGGCGGCGGCACGGCTTCAAGGTGGTCACGTTCGTGAAGATGGGGTGCCCGCTCAGCCTGGACACGATGCCGATGCTCGGGCAGAACGAGTACCCGGATTGTCTGGACTGGACCCGGACCGTGCTCGACGACGTCGCATCGATGCAACCGGAGTACGTGTTCACCACGGCCACCCGGCCCCGCGACGACTTCCCCGGCGACTTCACCCCGCCCTGGTACGTCTCGGTCTGGCAGCAGTTGATCGCCGACGGTGTCGGCGTCCTCGGTATCAGGGACACCCCGTGGCTCGCGTATCGAGCCATCGACTGCCTGGCCGACGGCGGCTCGGCCACCTCGTGCGGCATCCCGCGAGACGAGGCGCTCGACTCGGTCAACCCCGCTCTGGCGTCCTCGTTCCAGCTGAGCGGATTCTCCGCCCTCGACCTCTCGGACGCGGTGTGCGACGACACCGTCTGTCGCGTCGAGCAGGGGAACGTACTGATCTATCGCGACGAGCATCATCTGACCGCCACCTACGTGCGAACCCTGACCACCGAGCTCGGCCGGCAGCTCGGATCTGCGACCGGCTGGTGGGCCGGACCGTGAGCGGAACGGCTCGCGCTCGGTAAGCCTGGTCCCACCGGTCACAGTAGGGTTGATCCATGCTGCACGACGCCTCCGACGACACGCCCGCCATCGCCGTATGGCCGGGATCCCCTTATCCACTGGGAGCGACCTACGACGGAGCAGGAACCAACTTCGCCTTGTTCTCCGAGGTCGCCGAGGCCGTGGACCTGTGCCTGATCGCCGAGGACGGTACCGAAACTCGTATTCGTTTCGAGGAGTCCGACGGCTATGTGTGGCACGCGTACCTGCCCACGGTGGTGCCGGGACAACGCTACGGCTACCGCGTCCACGGGCCGTGGGATCCGGCTGCCGGACATCGTTGTGATCCCAGCAAGTTGCTGGTCGATCCTTACGGAAAAGCATTCGAGGGGTCGTTCGACGGAGACCGATCGCTCTTCTCCTACAACATCGACATCCCGGCCGCCGAACCCGAGCCCGTGGAGTCCACGGACTCCGCAGGCGCGGATCCACTCGACGCCGACGGCGGGTTCGAGGACGCGGCCGACCTCGCCGATCCGGACGGCGAAATCGTCGACGAGGCCCCGATCGCCCACGACGACGAGCCGAACAACGATTTCCCTCAGCACGATTCGCTGGGGCACACGATGACCACCGTGGTCATCAACCCCTTCTTCGACTGGCAGGCCGACCGCGCACCGAAGAGGCCGTATCACGAGACGGTGATCTACGAGGCCCACGTCAAGGGCATGACGATCACCCATCCGGACATCCCCGAGGCCGAGCGCGGCACCTATGCCGGTCTGGCACATCCGGTGATCATCGACCATCTGCAGCACCTGGGCGTCACCGCGATCGAGCTGATGCCGGTGCACCAGTTCATGCAGGACCAGGTACTTCTGGACAAGGGACTGCGAAACTACTGGGGCTACAACACCTTCGGATTCCTCGCGCCTCATGCGGAGTATTCCTCGCATCAGTCGCCCGGTGCCGCGGTGACCGAATTCAAGGCGATGGTCCGTTCGTTCCACGCCGCCGGCATCGAGGTGATCCTCGACGTGGTCTACAACCACACCGCCGAGGGAAACCACATGGGCCCCACCATCAGCTTCCGCGGCATCGACAACGCGGCCTACTACCGACTGGTCGACGGCGATCTCGAGCACTACATGGACTACACCGGGACGGGCAACAGTCTCAATGCTCGACACCCACACACGCTGCAGCTCATCATGGACTCGCTGCGCTACTGGGTCACCGAGATGCACGTCGACGGATTCAGGTTCGACCTCGCATCCACCCTGGCCCGTGAACTGCACGACGTGGATCGGCTGAGCGCGTTCTTCGATCTGGTGCAACAGGACCCGGTCGTCAGCCAGGTGAAGCTGATCGCCGAGCCGTGGGATGTCGGCGAGGGCGGATACCAGGTGGGTAACTTCCCCGGTCTGTGGACCGAGTGGAACGGCAAGTACCGCGACACCGTTCGCGACTACTGGCGCGGTGAGCCCGCGACGCTGGGCGAGTTCGCGTCGCGCCTGACCGGATCCTCGGATCTCTACGAGGCGACGGGCCGTCGCCCCGGTGCCAGCATCAACTTCGTCATCGCGCACGACGGCTTCACCCTCAACGACCTGGTCTCGTACAACGACAAGCACAACGAGGCCAACGGCGAGGACAACAACGACGGCGAGAGCCACAACCGGTCGTGGAACTGCGGCGTCGAGGGTCCGACCGACGATCCCGAGATCCTCGATCTGCGGGCCCGCCAGATTCGCAACATCATGGCCACGCTGCTGCTCAGCCAAGGCACGCCGATGATCGCGCACGGCGACGAACTCGGCCGAACTCAGCAGGGCAACAACAACGTCTACTGCCAGGATTCGGAACTGGCGTGGATGGATTGGTCCCTGGCCGAGACCAACGCCGACCTGATCGAGTTCACCCGCAACGCAATTGCGCTGCGCAACGAGCACCCGGTGTTTCGCCGTCGCCGATTCTTCGAGGGCAGGCCCATCCGATCGGGCGAACAGGCACGTGACATCGCCTGGCTCACCCCCGCAGGCGAGGAGATGACTCCCGAGGACTGGGACAGCGGTTTCGGCAAATCGCTCACCGTGTTCCTCAACGGTGAGGGCATTCCCGAGCCGAATCAGCGCGGGGAGCGGGTGGTCGACGACTCGTTCCTGTTGTGCTTCAACGCACATCACGAGACGATCGAATTCGTCACCCCGGACGGAAACTACGCCAAGGAATGGACGGTCGCCCTCGATACGGCAGCGCGCACGGGAGCGGGTGAGAAATCGATCGAAGCGGGTACACCGGTGGAGGTCACCGCTCGATCCCTACTCGTTCTACGAAAGACTGCCTGACTCATGCCGCTGCCCACCAGCACATACCGGTTACAACTGCGGGGCGATGCCTTCACCCTGGCCGACGCCTCGGACGTGGTCGACTACCTGCACGACCTCGGAGTGAGCCATCTCTATCTCTCGCCGATACTGACCGCGACCGACGGTTCGACGCACGGGTACGACGTCACCGACACCTCGACCGTCTCCGCCGCCCTCGGCGGGCGAGATGCATTGACTCGCTTGCACTCTCGGGCTGCCGAGGTGGGCATGGGGATCATCGTCGACATCGTTCCCAACCACGTCGGGGTGGAGGATCCACGACAGAACGCGTGGTGGTGGGACGTTCTGCGGCGCGGTCGTGACTCGGAGTTCGCCACCTACTTCGACATCGACTTCGCAGCCGACAACGGAGTGGACGGCAAGATCGCCATCCCCGTGCTCGGCAGCGCGAGCGATGTCGCCGAGCTCACCGTCGACCGCTCCGAGGACGAGCCTCTGCTGGCGTTCTACGAGCACCGCTTCCCCATCGCCGACGGTACCGACGGCGACGACGCCCAGGCCGTGCACGACCGTCAGGCCTACCGCCTCGTCAGTTGGTCCGCCGGGCTGATCGGCTACCGGCGCTTCTTCTCGGTGAACGGCCTGGCCGGTGTCCGGCAGGAAGACCTCGACGTCTTCACCGACTCGCATCGCCAGGTGGCGAGCTGGATCGAGGACGGGCTGATCGACGGTTTGCGCGTCGATCACCCCGACGGCTTGGCCGATCCTGCCGGATATCTGACCGAACTACGCGGGCTGCTCGGTCCCGACCGCTGGCTGGTGATCGAGAAGATCCTGGCCGACGGCGAACCGTTGGACGAGTCGCTGCCCGTCGACGGCACGACAGGGTACGACGCGTTGGCGGCCGTGGGCGGGATATTCGTCGACCCGGAAGGGGCGCCGGCACTGACCGCGCTGTCCCAGGTGCGCTCCGGCATCGCCTACGACGACGAGACGTTGCACGAGACAGAACTCGATCTCAAGACCGCTGTCGCGCGCGGCGACCTGTCCCCCGAGGTGCGACGCCTCGCCCGCGCCGTGGTTCGTGAATCGGGTACCTCCATCGAGCTCGAATCGGTGATCGACGCCATTGTTGCCGTTGTTGCCGCAGTTCCGGTGTACCGCACCGACTACGCGCCGCTGGCCGGTGTGCTTCCGGGTGTCGTCGCCGCCATCGGTGAAGAGCAGCCGGAATTGGCCGGCGGTCTCGACGCTCTGACAACCGCCCTGATCGCCGGTACCGAATCCCCCGTACGTTTCGATCAGGTGTGCGGTGCCGTCACGGCCAAGGGCGTCGAGGACTGCCTGTTCTACCGCGCCAACCGGTTGATCTCGCTGCAGGAGGTCGGCGGCGATCCCGCGCGGTTCGGTTGCAGCCCAGCGTACTTCCATCTGAAGAACGCCGACCGCGCGAAGCGCTGGCCCGCCGCGATGACGACACTGTCCACACACGACACCAAACGCGGTGAGGACGTCCGGGCTCGTATCGGCGTGCTCTCGCAGACGCCGGAGCTGTGGGCCCGGTCGATCGCCGATTGGGAGGAGCTGACCCCGAGTCCCGACGGCACCACAGGGATGTTCTTGTGGCAGAACGTCTTCGGTGTCTGGCCGGTCGACGGGGTGATCACGTCGACCCTGCGGGAACGGCTACACGCCTACGCCGAGAAGGCCATTCGCGAGGCCGCTCTCCGTACCACGTGGACCGATCCGGACGAAGATTTCGAGACTGCCGTTCACAATTGGCTCGACGCAATTCTCGACGGTCCGGTGGCACGTTCGATGACTATGCTCGTCGAAAAGCTCTCGCCCCATGGACACTCCGATGCACTCGGGCAGAAGTTGCTCACACTCGTCGGTCCCGGAATCCCGGATGTGTATCAGGGCACCGAGCTGTGGGAGGACTCGCTCGTCGACCCCGACAACCGCAGACCCGTCGATTACTCGGTACGCCGGTCCGTTCTGGCCGGACTGAACGGATCCGCGCCGTCGGTCGATACCGGTGCTGCGAAGCTGGCCGTGGTTCGTTCCGCGCTGACGGTACGACGCGAACGGCCTGCGAGCTTCGTCGGCGGTAGTTACACGCCGATCGTCGCGGACGGGACCGCGGCCGAGCATGTCGTCGGATTTGCCCGAGGTCCGTTGCCCGGCAACTCCGATGTGGTTGCGCTGGCCACGAGGCTGTCCCTCGGTGTGGCCGAGGCAGGGTGGGGCGAGACATCCGTGACACTGCCCGACGGTCGGTGGCGCGACCGCATCACCGACGTCGAACATAGCGGGACCGTTGCGGTCGCCGAGCTGTTCGCCTCCCTGCCGGTTGCACTTCTGGTGCGCGACAACGAAGGAGAGTCAGCACGATGACATCCTCGACCACTACATCCCCGGCCACGACATCTTCGTCCACGACCCGTGAATTCGCAGTGTGGGCACCGACCCCGGAACGAGTACGGCTGCAACTGGACGACTCGGTCCACGACATGGAGCAATCCTCGGACGGCTGGTGGCGAGCAGAGGTGGCCCCCGCCGCGGACAGTCGCTACGGATTCCTCCTCGACGACGCCGAGAAGGCGCTGCCGGATCCACGCTCGCCTCGGCAACCCGACGGTGTGCACGAATTGTCCCAGGTGTTCGAGGTCGATCCGTCGTTGTGGACCGATTCCGCATGGACCGGTCGTCAACTCCCCGGATCGTCGATCTACGAACTCCACATCGGCACCTTCACTCGCGAGGGAACGTTCGACGCGGCGATCGACAAGCTCGATCACCTCGTCGACCTCGGCGTGTCCTTCGTCGAGATCATGCCGGTCAACGGATTCAACGGCGTGCACAACTGGGGCTACGACGGCGTCCTCTGGTACACCGTGCACGAGGCCTACGGTGGCCCGGAAGGGTTGCAGCGCTTGGTCGATGCATGCCACGGCCGCGGGATCGGTGTGGTTCTCGACGTCGTCTACAACCATCTCGGCCCGTCCGGCAACTACCTGAAACGCTTCGGTCCCTACATGACCGAAGGGGCCAACAGCTGGGGCCAGGCGATCAACTATGCCGATGCAGACTCGGGCGAGGTGCGGCGATACGCCCTGGACAACGCGTTGCGCTGGTTCTCCGAGTTCCACATCGACGCGTTGCGTCTCGACGCGGTGCACGCCATCGTCGACCACACCGCTGTGCATCTCCTCGAGCAGCTCTCGATCGAAACGCGCACCCTGTCAGCGCATCTCGGCCGTCCACTGACCCTGATCGCCGAGAGCGACCTCAACGATCCTTCGCTGATCACGGCACGGTCGGGTGGCGGCTACGGACTCGACGCACAGTGGGACGACGACATTCACCACGCGATCCATGCTGCGGTCTCCGGCGAACGGCAGGGCTACTACGGTGACTTCGGGTCGTTGCAGGGCCTGGCGAACACGGTCCGGCAGGGCTTCTTTCATGCCGGAACGTACTCCAGCTTCCGCGGCCGAATCCACGGGCGACCATTGGACACCCGCCGCATTCCCGCCAGCTCTCTGGTGGCCTACACGACCACCCATGATCAGGTCGGCAACCGTGCGATCGGAGATCGCCCCGGCTTCTACCTCTCCCCCGGGCAGCTCGCGATCAAGGCAGCTCTGGTACTCACCTCGCCCTACACTCCGATGCTGTTCATGGGCGAGGAATGGGGAGCGTCGACTCCGTTCCAGTTCTTCACCTCGCACCCCGAACCCGAGCTCGGCAAGGCCACGGCGGAAGGACGCAAAGCCGAGTTCGCCGAACACGGGTGGGACAAGAGCGACATCCCCGACCCACAGGATCCCGAGACGTTCACACGATCGAAATTGAATTGGTCGGAACTGGGCGACGGCGACCATGCCCGACTGTTGGCCGTCTATCGAGACCTACTGGCCCTGCGCCGCGAGCGGACCGAACTGACCGACCCGTGGCTCGATCACGTGAAGGTCGAGTACGACGAGGACGCCCAGTGGATCGCGATTCGCCGCGGCCGCGTCAGCGTGGTGTGCAATCTGTCCGAGTCCGCGGTGACGGTGCCGGTCGGCGGCTCCACACTGCTCGAGTGGGAGCCGACGACCTCGAACGACACCGGGTCTGCCACCACGGTTCCCGGTCACTCCTTCGCGGTGCTCGAATCCTGACGAACCCGTAGGTTCACCAGCACGAACACGGCGGTGACCGCGAGGACCACCGCGGTGGCGACGGCCGCAACGTGCATGCCCGAGACGAACGCGGCATGCGCGGAGTCCAGGAGGACCGTCGCCACCGAGTCCGGTAGTTCACGGGCCACCGCATCTGCGCCGCCGAGCGTTTCGGCTGCTCTGGCACCGAGCTCGGGTGTGAGCTGCGAGGTGTCGATCCCGCGTCGGAAGATGGCCATGACGACCGTGCCGAGGATCGCCACTCCCAGCGCGATGCCCAGCTCGTACGCGGTTTCCGACACCGCGGACGCAGCCCCGGCTCGTTCGGGTTCGACGGCGCTGACCACGAGGTCGGACGTCAGAGTGAGCGCGAAGCCGACGCCTGCACCCACCAGGACGAATCCGGCGATGAACAACGCCGGGCTGGTGTCGGTACCGAGACCGACCAGGATGCCCGCGCCCGCAGCGGCAGCAATCATGCCTGCGCCGAGGACCGTGCCTGCGGTGAAGTACCGAACCAGAACCGCAGCGAGCAATGAGGTCACGATGCTGGCGGCCGTGCCCGGCAGCAACAGCAGTCCGGCTTCGAGCGGGCTGTTGCCCAGGACGAGCTGCAGGTACTGCGAACCGAAGAACAGCACGCCGGCGAGTGCGAACACGGACAGGAAGTTCGTCGCCACACCCGTCGAGAAGGCACGGTTGGCGAACAGCCGGATGTCGATCATCGGGGCGTCGAGAATTCGCTGCCGCCGCACGAACACCACACCGGCGATCATGCCGACGACGGCGGAGACCACGTAGGCCGGGTGTAGGCCGTGCGCTGCGATCTCCTTGACCGCGAACACGATCGGAACGATAGCGAGCATCGACAACGCCGAGCTGGGGAGGTCGAAACGGCCCGGGTTCGGATCCTTGGACTCGGGAATCACCAACGGCCCCAGCGCGATCAGCGCGATCATGACGGGAATGTTGATGAGAAACACCGAGCCCCACCAGAAGTGCTCGAGCAACCAGCCGCCCACGAGCGGACCGGCGGCCGCGCCGCCGCCCGCCATGGCGCCCCAGACGCCGATAGCCGTCACCCGTTGGCGCGGATCGAGGAAGATCGTGCGAATCAAGCCGAGAGTGGCGGGCATCAAGGTCGCGCCGGAGATACCCTGCAGAACTCGCGCCGCGATGAGCATCTCCGGGCTGGTCGAGACAGCCGCAACGAGAGAGGCGATTCCGAAGCCCGCGGCTCCGATCAGCAGTAGGCGACGCCGACCGATCCGGTCACCGAGCGTGCCCATCGTGATGAGCAAGCCGGCCAGTACGAACGAGTACACGTCGATGATCCACAGCAGCTGATTGCTCGACGGTGCCAGATCGGCGCTGATGAACGGCAGGGCGAGGTCGAGCACGGTCCCGTCGACCGCGATGAGAAGGACGGCAAACGCGAGCACCACCAACCCGAACCAGTCGCGCGCGGTGGCTCTGGAGGCCGATCCGCCGTCGATCTCGTGCACCGCACCGGTCCGCACGTCGCTCACCATGACTCCATTTCGCCCGCCCGGTCCGCGACCGGGCACATCTTCGACACCAACCGTCCAGCCGGTACAGCTCCGAAGACTACCTCGAACCGTCCAGCCGGTAAAGTGAGTTCCATGTCATCTGACACACGCGACCGAATTCTGGACTCGCTCGAGACATTGCTTCTCGAACAAGGAATGACCAAAGTGACCCTGGACAGCGTCGCTGCCGCCGCCGGGGTATCGAAGGGCGGCTTGCTGTACCACTTCAAGACCAAGGACGCGCTGGTCGCTGCCATGGTCCGACGACTCGCCGTTCAGGCCGATCAGCAGAGAGCCGACGCCGGCGCAGGTGGCACCTCCGTAGCGGAGTGGTATCTGCAACCACCCGATTGCATTTCGGAGAAGGAAATCGCGCTCTACCGCTCCACGCTGGCGGCACTGCGCAGCGTCGACGGCAACTCCGGTGAGGTGCAAGACGCCGTCACGGACATGATGCAGCAGTGGGACGAGGGCTTACGTACCGAGATCGACGATCCGGTGCAGGCCGAGATCATCCGACTCGTCGGCGACGGGATATACCTCGGAGCCGTCCTCGACCTGCCCGCCGTCGACCCCGAACTGCACAAGCAGGTGGTCGACCGCCTGCTGGGTCGGTGACTCAGGTCAAGTAGCGGTAGACGGGCGAACCCGGCTCCAGCTGCTCCACCTGAAGGTGCGAGGACCGCATACGTTCGAGGAGGGCCGAAAGGCCGTGCGCCGCACCGAGTTGAATGCCGACGAGCGCGGCACCGGTCTCCCGGTTGTTTCGCTTGACGTACTCGAACAAGGTGATGTCGTCCTCGGGCCCGAGTACCTCGTCGAGAAAGCGACGCAGTGCGCCAGGCTCCTGCGGAAAGTCCACGAGGAAGTAGTGCTTGAGGCCGAGGTGGACGAGCGATCGTTCGAGAATCTCGCCGTACCGTGAGACGTCGTTGTTTCCCCCGGACACCAGGCACACGACGGTGCTTCCCGGTGCGATGTCGAGATGCTCGAGCGCGGCGACCGCCAACGCGCCTGCAGGCTCGGCGATGACCCCTTCGTTCTGGTACAGCTCGAGCATTGCGGTACAGACCGCGCCCTCGTCGATCTGGGTGATCAGGAACGCACCGGGGCCGGAGCTTTCGAACACCGGCGCGGTGATCAGGGGCAACGATGCATGGGACACCACCGACGCGCCCAACGACTGCAGCGCCGCGTACGGAACATCGCCGATGCGCCGGACCGCAGCCCCGTCGACGAACGGATCGATCTCGGAGAGCGTCACCGGCTCACCGGCGATCAACGCAGCGGTCATCGACGCAGCACCGGATGGTTCGACGCCGACCAACGATGTCTGCGGAGCGCGCTCACGCAGGTAGCTCGAGATACCCGCGATGCAGCCGCCCCCGCCGACGGGCATCACCACCACATCGGGTGCGCCACCGAGCTGATCGACGATTTCCTTGGCGATCGTCCCTTGGCCCGCCACCGTTCGTGGATCGTCGAACGGCGGGACCATGGTGGCACCGGTACGGGCCACGTCCGCGGCGGCCGCCGCAGCTGCCGCGTCGAACGTGTCGCCGATGACGATGAGCTCCACGAAGTCGCCTCCGTGCACCCTGATTCGGTCACGCTTCTGCTTGGGGGTGTTGGCCGGCACGTAGATCCGACCTCGCACCTGCATGGACCGACAGGCGAATGCCACCCCCTGCGCGTGGTTACCGGCACTCGCCGTGACCACGCCGACGCTGCGCTCGGCCTCGGTCAGCTGATCCATCAGGTTGTAGGCACCGCGGATCTTGTACGAGCGGACGATCTGCAGGTCTTCCCGTTTGAGGTAGACCGTCGCTCCGGTCTCTGCCGACAGGCGCTCGCACAACTGCAGGGGTGTCGCGGCGACCACCGAGGAAATTCGCATCGCAGCTGCATCGATGTCGGCCGCGGTGACGGCTACCGACGAGGGGTGCTGGGAGGCGAGCTCAGGTGATGAAGACACCAGCACATGCTGCCACCAGCGTGGAACGGTCACCCACTCGGGACCGTTCCACGGGCAGGCCGATCGCGCTCAGGCGCGAGCGAGGACGAACACCGGGATCTCCCGGTCTGTCTTCTTCTGGTAATCCGCGTAATCGGGGTAGACCGCGACCGAACGCTCCCACCACACGGCCTTCTCGTCGCCGGTTACCTCCCGAGCGACGTAATCATGCTTTTCGGGTCCGTCCTGCAGCTCCACCAGCGGCTCGGCCTTGACGTTGAAGTACCAGACGGGATGCTTCGGCGCACCACCGAGGGAGGCCACGATGGCGTACTCCCCATCGTGTTCCACCCGCATCAACGGCGACTTGCGCAGCTTTCCGCTCTTGTTTCCCTTGGTGGTCAGCAGCACGACCGGCATCCCGTTCATCGTCGTGCCTTCGGTTCCGCCGGAGTTCTCGTACAGCTCGGCCTGCTTGCGGGCCCAGTCGGATGAACTCGGTTCGTATTCTCCTGTCAATGGCATGGTTTCAGTCAACACCCACGGCCGCCGAGACGCCACCGAATCTCGATCGTCCCAGCTCGGAACCATGAGTTCGGTGGACCGAATCTTTGCGTGGGTATAGTCTGAACTTCACCCGCCGGACCCCCGAATCATCGAACCGGACGGGCGTACCCGAGGAGGACGCGATGACCTACACGAGCAACCAGGTGAGCCGTCGAACTGTCCCCGTTCTTCGCACGGTCGATGTCGCCGGAGTCGAATGGCCTCTGTACAAGCTCGAGGCCGTGGCCATCGGGCTCGTCGTGTTCGTCGCCACGCTCGCCCTGGTCGGATCGCTGCAGGCAGCCGTTCTGGGCGGCGCAGCAGTCGCGGTCGCCGCGTGGTGGACTCTCCGATTGACCGAGGTCCACCCCGCCCGGACCGGCTCACCCCGTCAGGCAGCCGGGCCCCAGTAGCGCCTTCAGGTCTCCCATCAGCGCCGACGTCGGAGTCACCCGCAGACTGTCGTCGAGCTTCATCGTGGTGATCTTGTCGCCACTGACCAAACGTAGATGGACGTCCGAGGTCCCTGGGTGGCTGATCAACACCCGCTTGAGCGCGCCGACCTTGTCTGCCGTGCACAGCCGCGTCGGCAAACTCACCGCGAGCGGCTTGTCGATACCGATCGCCGAAAGATCGGGCACCGCAAGATCGTTCGCGATCAACGACACCCGGTCGTCACGCACCGACACGCGACCCTTGACGAGCACCACCGAGTCCTCGGTGACGTCGGCACCGAACACCGAGTAGGCCTGCGGGAAGAACAGCACCTCGATGCCTCCGGCGAGGTCCTCGAGCTGAGCCGACGCCCACGTCAGACCGTTCTTGTTGATCCGCCGGTTCACCGAGGCCAGAATTCCGCCGACGGTGACCTGGGTGCCGTCCTTGATGTCCCCTTCGAGAATGGTCGGGATGTTGCAGTCGGACTTCGCGGCCAACATATGCTCGACGCCCAGGAGCGGGTGACCCGACACGTAGAGACCGAGCATCTCGCGCTCGAGGGCCAGACGGTGCTTGGACTCCCACTCCTCGTCCGGCACGCGCACGTTGAACACCGAGGAGATGGACTCGTCGGCGTCCTCACCGCCGAACAGATCGAACTGTCCGATCGCCTCGGCCTTCTTGGTGCCCATCACCGCATCGATCGCGTCGGCATGGATCAACATCAGACCCTTGCGCGGATGATCGAGAGAGTCGAAAGCGCCTGCCTTGATGAGAGATTCGGTGACCTTCTTGCTGCACGCGATCGCGTCGATCTTGCCCAGGTAGTCCGAGAAATCCGTGTATTTGGACTTCTCCGACCGCGCTCTGATGATCGATGCGACCACGTTCGTGCCGACGTTGCGCACCGCGCCGAGACCGAACCGGATGTCCTTGCCCACCGATGCGAAGTTGAGCTCGGATTCGTTGACGTCCGGTGGCAGCACCGTGATGCCGAGCTTGCGGCAGTCGGCCAGGTAGATCGCGGCCTTGTCCTTGTCGTCACCGACACTGGTGAGCAGGCCGGCCATGTACTCGGCCGGGTAGTTGGCCTTGAGGTACGCCGTCCAGTACGAGACCAGGCCGTAGCCGGCCGAGTGCGATTTGTTGAACGCGTAGCCGGCGAACGGGAGCACGGTGTCCCACAGCGCCTTGATGGCGGCCTCGGAGAAGCCGTTGTCCAACATTCCCTGCCGGAATCCGGCGTAGGCCTTTTCGAGCTCGGAGAGCTTCTTCTTTCCCATGGCACGACGCAGCAGGTCGGCCTGACCCAGGGTGTACCCGGCGACCTTCTGCGCGAGCTGCATGATCTGCTCCTGGTAGACCACCAGGCCGTACGTCTCGCCGAGAATCACCTTGAGCGGCTCTTCGAGCTCGGGGTGAATCGGCTTGACCTCCTGCCGCCCGTTCTTGCGGTCGGCGTAGTCATTGTGCGAGTTCATGCCCATCGGACCCGGGCGGTACAGCGCGAGCACGGCGACGATGTCCTCGAAACCGGTGGGCTGCATGCGGCGCAGCAGGTCTCGCATCGCGCTGCCGTCGAGCTGGAAAACACCGAGAGTGTCTCCGCGAGAGAGCAATTCGAAGGTCGCCGGATCGTCGAGCGGCAACGCGTCGAGATCGATGTCGATGCCGCGGTTGGCCTTGATGTTGTCGATCGCGTCGCCGATGACCGTGAGGTTTCGCAGACCGAGGAAGTCCATCTTCAGCAGGCCGATGGCCTCGCACGACGGGTAGTCCCAGCCGGTGATGATCGCGCCGTCCTGGGCCCGCTTCCACACCGGGATGGCGTCGGTGAGCGGCTCCGAAGACATGATGACCGCGCAGGCGTGCACGCCCGCGTTGCGGATCAGCCCTTCGAGGCCCTTGGCCGTCTTGTAGATCGTGGCCACGTCGGGGTTGGAGTCGATGAGCGCTCGGACCTCGACGGCCTCCTTGTAGCGCTCGTGCGACGGATCGGTGATGCCTGCCACCGAGATGTCCTTGGCCATGATGGGCGGCGGCAGGGCCTTGGTGATCTGATCGGCGATGCCGAAACCGGGCTGGCCGAACTGCACACGTGCGGAGTCCTTGATGGCAGCCTTGGTCTTGATGGTGCCGAAGGTGATGACCTGCGCAACCCGGTCGCTACCCCACTTCTCCGTGGCGTAGCGCACCATCTCACCGCGACGACGATCGTCGAAGTCGATATCGATATCGGGCATCGAGACGCGCTCGGGGTTGAGGAATCGCTCGAAGAGCAATCCGTGCGGGAGCGGATCGATGTTGGTGATGCCCATGGCGTAGGCAACCAGGGATCCGGCGGCGGAACCACGGCCCGGTCCGACGCGGATGCCGACCGCTTTCGCGTGGTTGATGAGGTCGCCGACCACGAGGAAGTAGGCCGGGAAGCCCATCTCCAGGATCACCTTGATCTCGTACTCCGCTCGCGCGAGGTAATCCTCGGCCGGACCGTCGGGGAACCGACGTTCGAGTCCGGTCATGACCTCGTGCCGCAGCCACGTTCCCTGCGTGTATCCCTCGGGAACCGGGAAGATGGGCATCCGGTCGCGGTGCGCCCACACCTCGTCGTAGGGCTGGACTCGCTCGGCGATGAGGAGCGTGCTGTCGCAGGCACCGGGTACCTCGTCGTCCCAGAGAGCACGCATCTCGGCGGCGGACTTGAGGTAGTAGCCGTCGCCGTCGAACTTGAAACGAGTGGGATCGCTGAGCGTCTTACCGGTCTGGATGCACAGCAGAGCCTCGTGGTTCTCGGCGGCGTCCTTGGTGACGTAGTGGCAGTCGTTGGTGGCCAACGGCGGAATGGACAGCTTCTTGCCGATGTCGAGCAGGCCCTCTCGTACTCGCCGCTCGATGGACAGACCGTGGTCCATCAACTCGAGGAAGAAGTTGTCCGGGCCCCAGATCTCCTGCCACTTGGCCGCGGCCTCGAGGGCTTCGCGGTCCTGGCCCAGACGTAGGCGCGTCTGAACCTCACCGGACGGGCATCCGGTGGTGGCGATGATGCCCTCGGCGTGCTGAGCGATGATCTCCTCGTCCATGCGGGCCCACTTGCCGAGCTGACCCTCGATGGACGCCAGCGAGGACAGCTTGAACAGATTGCGCACGCCGGTCGCGTTCTCCGCCACCATCGTCATGTGCGTGTACGCACCGCTACCGGAGACGTCGTCGGACTTCTGGCTTCGGTCGCCCCACAGCACGCGCTTCTTGTTGAACCGGGATTCGGGAGCGATGTAGGCCTCGATACCGATGATCGGCTTGATGCCGGCCTTCTTGGCCTCGTTGTAGAACTCGCTGGCTCCGTACATGTTGCCGTGGTCGGTCATGCCGACCGCCGTCATCTCCAACCGCGCCGCCTCGGCGAACATGGCCCCGATCTTGGCGGCACCGTCGAGCATCGAATATTCGGTGTGGTTGTGCAGATGAACGAACGAATCGGCCACGAAGGTTCTCTCCTGAAGGTCGTGCGTTTTCGAAAATACGAGCCGCGAATGCACCCACTCTAGGCGGTGGAACCGACAGATTTTTCAGGCCGACGGTGTGTCCTGGGAGGACGTGACGGGTGTGACGAACGAGACTGAAGTTGCCTCATTCGGCGGGAACCGGCCCGTCGTCCGGCAGCGGCCCGACGACGTCGATGTGCTCCGGAAGCAACGGCTCGACGGCGAACTTCCCGGACACCGCGTCGGGCGGAAGTGCCTCCACCGCCCGCACCCCGTCGCGGCCTGCCACCTCGCTCAACTCGGCCGCGGTGCCCCGCACGACCACCGTCACCACGCATGCGCATCCGCTCAGCAACCGGCGCTGCGACACCGCGTCTATCTGAGCCTGCCGGTCTTCCACGCCGAACGATTCCTGGATCTGGCCGGCAGCGCGTGCGGTCGCATTCAGTACCGACCGTTCACTGCCGGGAACACCGACCGTGAGGATCGGAGTTTGCACGCGATCGAGCGGTACCCGAAAGAGCACCATCGAGATGCGCACGCCGTTCGCGGCGGCGTAGGCCTGTTCGGCGGTGAGTTCACGATCGAACGACACCGATCCCCAGCGAGGCTCGGCATCGTCGCCGAGCAGGCTCGCCTCGGCGCGAACCAGATAGTCGGTCACCTGCTCGCCGCTGTCCGGGCCGAGCCGGTCGGTGCCCACACGCAGTTGCCGTTGCGGGTTCAGATGGCCGACGACGGTCAGGCCACCGACCACCAGAGCGATCGTGACGACGACACCGACCACACCCGAGAATCCGCGCATCACGCCTTCCGGAGCACCTCGAGAGCGTGTTCGAGGTCTGCCGGGTACTTGCTCTCGATCTCGACCCAGCGGCCGTCGGACGGGTGCGCGAAGCCGAGCGAACGCGCGTGCAGCCACTGACGTTCCAGGCCCAGCCGTTCGGCCAACCGCGGGTCGGCCCCGTAGGTCAGGTCGCCGCAACACGGGTGCCGCAGCGCGGAGAAGTGCACGCGGATCTGGTGCGTGCGTCCGGTTTCCAGGTGGACGTCCAGCAGGCTCGCGGCCTGGAAGGCCTCGACCGTGTCGTAGTGGGTGACGCTGGGCTTGCCGTCCGCGCGGACAGCGAACTTCCAGTCGTTGCTGCCGTGCCGTCCGATCGGAGCATCGATGGTTCCACTGCTCGGATCCGGATGGCCCTGCACCAGGGCGTGATAACGCTTGTCGATCGTACGAGCCTTGAACGCCCGCTTGAGCACGGTGTATGCCCGCTCCGACGTCGCGACCACCATCACCCCGGACGTTCCCACATCGAGTCGGTGCACGATGCCCTGACGCTCGTGCGCGCCGGACGTGGAGATTCGGAAACCGGCGGCCGCGAGGCCGCCGATGACGGTCGGCCCGGTCCAGCCCACACTGGCGTGCGCGGCGACGCCCACCGGTTTGTCGACTGCCACCACGTCGTCGTCGGCGTAGAGAATCTCCATCCCTTCGACCGGCTCGGCCTCGATCGTCAGCTCACGTGCAGGTTCGGGCAGAGTCACCTCGAGCCACGACCCACCCGAGAGGCGATCGGACTTCCCGACGGCACTGTGATCGACCAGCACCGAACCCTCTTCGGCCAAGGCTGCGGCGACCGTGCGCGAGAGCCCGAGAAGTCGCGCCAGGCCGGCGTCGACGCGCATGCCGTCCAAGCCGTCGGGCACCGGCATCGAACGCGATTCCCTCACGAGTCGGCCTTCTGCGGGGCATCGGACGTGGACTTGGTCACCCGTTCGCCGTTGGGCTCGAAACCGAACAGGCTGAGCGCGACGAGCAGGATGGCCCCGCACACGATGGACGAGTCGGCGACGTTGAACACCGGCCACCATCCCACCGATACGAAATCGACCACATGACCCTGGAACGGGCCCGGCGCGCGGAAGAACCGGTCGATCAGGTTGCCCAGAGCGCCGCCGAGAACCAGACCCAGCCCCAGCGCCCACCACGGCGAACGCAGCGTTCGACCGATCTTGACGACCCCGATCACCACGGCCACGGCGACCAGCGTCAGCAACCAGGTCATTCCGGTGGCCATTGAGAACGCCGCACCGGGATTGCGCACCAGCCGCAGAGTCACGACGTCGCCGATGATCTCGATCGGGTTTCCAGGCTTCACGTAGTGCACCACCACGATCTTCGTGATCAGGTCGAACAGCAGAATCACTGCCGCGATCGCCACCAGGAGTCGGGTACGCAGAGGTGCGGCGGGCCGAACCGCAGCACTGTCGGCACCGGACACCTGCTCGTCTGCAGCCTCGTGGGGGTCGGGGGTTGCACTGGTCTCGGTGGTCGGATCGTCGGGTCGGTCGTCACTCACCCGTCCATCATGGCGCATCGACAACCGTCGGTCCGCATCCGAGCCGCGTGGTAGCGGTCTGCGCACCCGGTGTCATCAGTAGCCTGGTGCCCGTGAAGTCGACCGATCGCACCCGCACCGTCCGCTCCGGCTTCGTGGCCGCCTCCTGCGCAGTGGCTCTACTGGCCGGATGCTCGAGCGGTGATTCGGATCCCGCACCCGAACAGACCCCGTCTTCGAACGAGGTCACGATCGCGGTGACGCCCACGACCACCACCGTCGTCGATCCCGGTAGCGAGCCACGGCGCGCGCTCACCTTCGACAGCTCCGACACGAACGCGCAGAACCAGAATGTCGACCTCACCACCACCTCGACCGTGCAGCAACAGATCAATGCTGCTGCGCCGCAAGACTTCTCCAGTCCGGAACTGACCGTGCCTCTGACTGCCTCGGCGTCCGACACCGTCCCGGACGAGGACGCGTCGAGCGGGGCCACCACCTCCGTCGAGCTGACCATCGGAGCCGCGACGTCACCGGACGCGGGACTGACCGACGCACTCTCCGCATCCGAGGGATCGACTGCGCGATTGGCCAGGACCGATTCCGGAGCGATCACCGCCCTGCACATCACGCCGGCCGACGATGCCCTCGATACCGCCCGCGCCGCGATCGAACGCTCCTTGAACGCGGCGGTGTACCGATCCATCGACTTTCCCGACGCGGAAGTGGGGGTCGGCGCGGTCTGGACCGTCGATCAGCAAGTGCTCAGCGGCATCACACTGAATCAGCGCACCACGGTCACCTTGCGTGCACTCGACGGCGACCGCGCGACCCTCGACGTGGCCATCACCCAGACGCCCGAATCGTCGGTGTGGAATCTGCCCGACAATGCGGGCACGCTCAACATCGCGTCGTACACCTTCACAGGCGCGGGAACACTCGATGTCGATCTCTCCCGACCACTTCCGGTCGGAGGTTCGATCACCGCAGGCGGCGAGCAGATGTACACCGACCCCGACAGCACCACGGTGCTCCGGCAAACCGTCGGCGATTCGATCACCTGGACTGCCCGATGACGCGCGCTGCCACCCGCGTACTGGCGACGTTGTCGATTCTCGGGATCGCTGCCACCGGATGCAGCACGGACGAGCCTGCCGAAACGGCCACGCCTGCCGTCACCACCGTCGCGGCTCCCGACCCGCTGCGCGGTCCGCCCATCACCGACCCGGCGACGCTGACTGCCGCGATGCTGGGGCTCGCAGACCTGCCGGACGGCTTCTCCTCGATTCCCGATCCGGTTCGAGATCTGGGATTGGATCCGGCGCCGGAGTACGACTCGCCTGATCGCTCGAGCACCGACCCGGCCGAGTGCGCCGCCGTCCTCGCGCCGGTATCGCAACAGCAGGCCGGAGCCGCGTCGAGCGCGGTGGTCCGCTTCTCCGGTCCGAATTTCTCGTCGATCGACGAGGACGCGGCGAGCTATCCCGTGCCGGGAGCCGCCGAAGCTTTCGCGGACATTCAGCGAGCGTGGGCCGAGTGCTCGACGTTCACCGGAACCGACGCGGACGGTATCGGCGTCGACTACTCGGTGGCGGGGCGTGACCAAGCGACCGTCGGCGACGCGTCCGCATCGATTCGACTGACCACCACGAGCGAGGGCTTCACGCTGGTCTCCGACGTCGTGGTGGCGGTGGTCGACTCGACCGTGGTGCAGATCGTCGTCTCCGACCAGAGCGGACTGGAACCGGAGACCGTCACCGCCGTCGCGGGGTCTGCAGCGGATCGCATTCGATCGGCCGTGCCCAGCGCCTGACCGCCGTCCCTACACAAGACGAACTGCCGGTGACACCCTCTCGAAAGAGGGTGTCACCGGCAGTTCGCGGTTGGTCAGAGACGATCGGCAGGACTCAGGGTGCGGGGCACGCCGGGCTGGTCAGCTGCGCGAGAGAAACGATGCCGCAGGCGTTCTCCTTGGAGAGCTTCCACACACCGTCCTCGGGGACGAACTTGAACGTGCCGGGGTTGGCCTGGCCGTTGAGGGTGATGGTGATGCCGGCGTTGAGCTCACCGGTGCCCAGATCGTCGATGCTGGTGATCTCGATCTGTGCGTTGTTGGCCACAGCAGCGGCGGCAACCTGGTTGATCAGACCCGGATCCTCGGACGCACCCTGGATCAGAGCAGCCTTCTCCTCGACCGGAACGTTGGGATCGAGTCCGCGGTTGAGCTCGGTGTTGAGCTGCTCGACGGTGGGCACCGGCGGGTAGTCCCCGCCCGCGGGTGCAGCACTCGCGGTGGTGGTGGCAGCCGTCGTGGTCGTGGCCGTCGTGCCGCCCTCTTCCGAGCTGCAGGCAGACATGGTCAGTGCACCGGCGATGGCGATACCGGCAACCATGGCCCGTCGGGTGTTGCGAAGCTTCAAGTGCTTGTCCTTTTCACTCTGAGTCACGTATCGATCGTTCTGTGACTCGTCGGTCGTCTGTATGGGGGTCGTCTCGGACCGAGTCCACTATGTCAGCTCGACTCGCCCGAGTCACAACGCGAAGGGCATACCTGTGAAACCTCACAGAGTTTCCTCAGCCGCGCCACAACTCACGCCAAGCTGTCCAGAACATCGGCCACGACCAGGTCGGTGTCCGATTCTGCAAAGGTGCGGGCCGTTCCCGGACCGGTGGTCCGTGTCTCGAAACGGACCGTCACCACCGAGTGTCCAGCGCCCTGCACCCACCCGTGACCGTACCGAACATGCCGAACGTCCATACCCGGTTGCCACCGCGGACCGTCCTCGACCACGGCGAGATTCGCGGCCTCCTCAGTCGCGGGTAACGGCTCGTCCGGGACCGGAGCAACCGGTTCGTACTCGAGTTCGGGGAACAACGATCCTTGCCGAACCGCGGACAGACCGGCGAGCCCTACACCGACGAGCCGGATCGGTCCGACATCCACCGGATCGACCGCCAACCGCTGAGCAGTGGCCACGATCGTCTGCTTGTCCACCGTCGCGTAGGGCAATGTCGCCGATCTGGTGATGATGCTCATGTCGGACTTACGCAACTTGAGCACGACCGTGCGGGCCCCCCGGCCGTCCTTCAGCAACCGGCGATGAGTCGACTCGACGATGGACTCGATCGCCGGGCGTAGTTGAGCGAGAGTCGTCAGGTCGTTCGCGAACGTCGTCTCGGCACTGACCTGCTTGGCCTCGGCCCGCTCGGCCACCACCCGGTTGTCGATGCCGCGCGCCAGCTGATGCAGGCTCGGGCCCATGGTCGCACCGAGAATCGACGCCACTTCCGACTCGGGCGTAGCCACGAACTTGCCGATGGTGTCGATCCCCAAGCGGTGCAACCGTTCTCCGGCAACAGGGCCGATCCCCCACAACTTGCGCACCGGCAGATCGGCCATCAACTCGGCCTGGATGCCGGGCGCTACCACCGTGATTCCATCGGGTTTGGCCAGACCCGACGCGATTTTGGCGATCTGTTTCCCGGACCCGGCACCGATGGAGGCGACGAGCCCGGTCTCTGCCAATACCAGCGCCCGCAAATCGGCACAGAAGCGCTCGACCTCGGCCACCGTCGCGCCCGCCAGCTCGAGCGGCTCGCCGAAGGCCTCGTCGATCGAGAGCTGTTCCAGCACGGGCATGCGCACCCGAAGCGCCTCGAAGGCACGTCTGCTCAGCTCCGAGTACAGCGGGAACCGCGGCGGCAGGACCACTGCGCTCGCACCGACGAGTCGACGGGCCTGGTGCATCGGCATCGCCGAACGAGCCCCGAACGCCCGGGCCTGATAGCTGCACCCGGCCACCACGCCTCTGCCGCCTGCACCGCCGACCAGCACCGGCCGACCCCGCAGCGTCGGCCGCGTCAGCTGCTCGGCGGACGCGAAGAACGCGTCCATGTCCAGATGCAACACCCAACGCCGGCTCCGCAGAGTCCGATCGACACTGTCGGGCATGGTCAACGACGGTCGTCGGGCGGCTCGGACGGGGCGTCGGCACCGAAGCCGAGCACACGTGCGGCCCGCTCCGGTCCGGGATCGGACCACAGTGTGGAGTACTGCTCCGTCGTGGTCAGCGACCGTGTGTGCGCACGATCGATGTACAGCGTGCCGGCGAGGTGATCGCTCTCGTGGGCCACGATCCGTGCGGGCCAGCCACGCACCACCTCGTCGATCTCTCGGCCGGTCTCGTCGGTGCACACAAGCCGGACTTCCGCGGCGCGGGTCACGACGGCCTGATACCCCGGCACACTGAGGCAGCCCTCGTAGAACGAGGCCGTGCGTCGCCCTACCGGGGTGTACCGAGGATTGATCAACGCTCGGAACGGCAACGAGGTGCGCTCCCGGACCCGGGCGACGTCCACCGCTACATCGAAGAGATCCTCGATCACCGCGATCTGCAACGGAATTCCGATCTGCGGGGCAGCAAGGCCGACACCGGGCGCATCGTGCATCGTCGCGCGCATCACCTCGATCAACTCCGTCAACACATCACGCTCGAGCTGACCGGTGTAGCGCAGCGCCGGGGCACGCAGCACTGGATGGCCGGCGGCGACGATGGGAACGACGCCGCCGCGAGCCTCGGAGAGACGCTCGTGGACGGCATCGACCACCTCCTCCTCGGTCACGACGACCCGGTGCCCCTCGCTCATATGCCCTCGGTCACGACGACTTCGTGATCGCTGCCCGAACTCCTTCACCGAGATCGCTGCCGTCGTCGCCGACCGAGCCGTCGACCAGCGACAACGCGAGTACTTCGCGCGCGATCAGATCCCGATGAGCGTCCAGCCACGCACGTCGATGTTCGGGTACCTCGATGACGATGTCGATACGGTCGGACACATCGAGTCCGTGGCTACGACGCGCATCCTGCAACTCACGAATGCGGTCCTTGGCCCAACCCTCGGCCTCCAGCTCTTCGGTGACCGCCGAATCGAGCACCACGAGTCCCGCGTTCCCGGGCAGCGGTGCCGTCGATTCCGGCTCCGCGGCAACGAGTCTGCGGGTGTACTCCTCGGGCAGCAACGCGATGCCTGCGGCGCTCACGACACCGTCGGCATCCTCCGACCAGTCACCGGCCTTGACTGCCTTGATGACCTTCTGGACATCCTTGCCGATTCGCGGCCCGGCAGCGCGTGCGTTCACGACGAGCTCGAATTTGCCGTGCACGGCAACGTCTTCGGTCAGATCCACCTTCTTGACGTTGACCTCGTCGGCGATGATGTCGAGGAACGGACGCAGCCGCTCGGCGTCGGCGGCCGCGACGGTCACCTCGGGCAGCGGCAGCCGCACGCGCAGATTCTGTGCCTTACGCAGACCGAGCACCGTGGAGCACACGGTACGAACCTCGTCCATGCTGTCGACCAGCTCCGGGTCGGACGGCAACTCGTCGGCCGTCGGCCAATCCGTCAGGTGCACCGATCGGCCACCGGTCAATCCGCGCCAGACCACCTCGCTGATCAACGGCAACAACGGAGCGGCGATGCGGGTGAGCACTTCGAGCACGGTGTGCAGGGTGTCGATCGCGTCGGCGTCCTCGCCCCAGAAGCGTGAACGCGACCGTCGCACATACCAATTGGTCAATGCGTCACAGAACGTACGGAGTTCGTCGCACGCCCCGGCGATGTCGTTGCCCTCGAGCGCATCGGTGATCGCATCCCGCGTGGCGGACAGTTTAGCAAGCACGTACCGATCGAGAACGTGCGGAGAATCGGTCCGCCACTGCCCCGGCGTCGACGCGTAGAGCTGCAGAAAACTCCACGCGTTCCAGATCGGCAACAGCGCCTGCCGGACTCCCTCGCGGATGCCCTGCTCGGTGACGATCAGGTTGCCACCGCGCAGGATCGGCGACGACATCAGGAACCACCGCATGGCATCCGAGCCGTCGCGGTCGAAGACCTCCTTGACGTCCGGGTAGTTCCCCTTCGACTTACTCATCTTCAGACCGTCGTCACCGAGCACGATGCCATGGGCAGCAACAGTTTTGAAGGCAGGCCGGTCGAACAGTGCAGTCGCGAGCACGTGCAGGGTGTAGAACCAGCCGCGCGTCTGACCGTTGTATTCGACGATGAAGTCGCCCGGGTTGTGCGTCTGGAACCACTCCTCGTTCTCGAACGGGAAGTGCACCTGCGCATACGGCATCGAGCCCGATTCGAACCAGCAGTCCAGCACCTCGGGAACGCGACGCATGGTCGACTTGCCGGTCGGGTCGTCCGGGTTGGGACGCGTCAGGTCGTCGATGTACGGCCGATGCAGATCGGTGGGACGCACACCGAAGTCACGCTCGAGTTCGTCCAGGCTGCCGTACACGTCGAGACGAGGGTAGGCGGGGTCGTCGGACGTCCAGGCCGGGATCGGGCTGCCCCAGTACCGGTTTCGGCTGATGTTCCAGTCGCGGGCACCTTCGAGCCACTTGCCGAACTGACCGTCCTTGATGTGCTCGGGCACCCAGGTGATCTCCTGGTTGAGCTCGACCATCCGATCGCGGAACTTGGTGACCGCGACGAACCACGACGGAACCGCCATGTAGATCAGCGGCTGACCGCTACGCCAACTGTGCGGGTACGAGTGCTCGATGGTCTCGTGCCGCAGCAAGCGGCCCGAGGCCTTGAGATCCTTGATGATCACCGGATTGGCGTCGAACACCATCAGGCCCTCGTAGGGCGGCACCAACGACGTGAATTTGCCGCCCGCATCGAGCGGTTGCACGACCTCGATACCGTTCGCGGTGGCGACGTCCATGTCCTCCTCACCGAATGCCGGTGCGAGATGGACGATTCCGGTGCCGGAGTCGGTGGTGACGTAATCGGCCTCCAGAACGCGATGCGCATTCTCGTGGCCGAGGAAGAAGTCGTAGGGCGGTGCGTAGGCGAGGCCGACCAACTCCGCGCCGGTGTACTCCGAGAGCACCTCCGGCTCCTCCCCCAGTTCCTTCGCATAGTGCGCGAGTCGGGCAGAGGCGAGCACGTAACGCTCACCGTCGGCACCGCGGACCTGAACGTAGTGCACCTCCGGATGCACCGCGATCGCGAGGTTCGACGGCAGAGTCCACGGAGTGGTGGTCCAGATCAGTGCGTTCGCGCCGTCCAGGGGTGTGCCCGGTGCCGTCAGGGGCATGGTGACGGTGACCGCGGGATCCTGACGCATCTTGTACGCGTCGTCGAGCCGGGTCTCCTGGTTGGACAGCGGCGTCTGCTCGTACCAGCTGTACGGCAGCACTCGGTAGCCCTGGTAGATCAGGCCCTTGTCGTGGAGCGTCTTGAACGCCCACATGACGGACTCCATGAAGTCGACGTCGAGGGTCTTGTAGTCGTTGTCGAAGTCGACCCACCGCGCCTGCCGAGTGACGTAATCCCGCCACTCGTCGGTGTACTGCAACACCGATTGCTTGCAGTAGGCGTTGAACTTCGCCAGGCCCATCTCGTCGATCTCGGACTTGTCCTTGATGCCGAGTTGCTTCTCCGCTTCCAATTCGGCGGGAAGGCCGTGGCAGTCCCACCCGAAACGACGCTCGACCTTCTTGCCGCGCATGGTCTGGAACCGGGGCACGAGATCCTTGACGTACCCGGTGAGCAGATGGCCGTAGTGCGGCAAGCCGTTGGCGAACGGAGGTCCGTCGTAGAAAACGAATTCCTCGGCATCGGCGCGGTTGTCGATGCTGGCGCGGAACGTGCCGTCCTCGGCCCATTCGTGCAGTACGATGCGCTCGAGATCGGGAAACGGAACGCTTCCCGATCGACCTTCGGCCAGATCCACCAGCGGGTAAGACGCGTTCTCGGTGCGTGCGCTCGAATCTGTCATATCTGTCTCCTCCGTGCCGGACGCGTACAGGACGCGACATCGATTGGCACGGGGACGACATTCGGCGATGGGGACGCCGAGTACCGCGGTACCACCCCGCTTGCTCGGACCGATGGAACCCGTCGGACCGAGCCTCTCCACACGAGCTGTGACGGGCTCACCCGTTCGGTTCTACTGAACAGCCCATTTCGGTCGTTGCAGACCGAATCGTCACTGTCGTTCTTCCGAAGGCTCCCCGGTGATGGCCGGATCGACGCCTGATTGTTCTTTCGTCCGACAACCGTCGAACTGATGCACTACCGCCTGGTGTACTGCTGCCTGATGCACTACCGCTTAGATGCTACCTGTCGATCTCGGGCGGTGGCCGCCGCCCGAGCAAAGCCCCGACCAGGAGCAGCACCGCCCCGACTATGCAGATCACGATGCAGGCCCAGGCCCAGACCACCGATCCGGTCATCAGGGCCAACACCAGGAACCCGAACCCGACAGCCGCCGCGCCGAGAGTCAGAATCAGCACAGGATTCCTCGCTCACCACTCGACGCTACAACCGAGCCCGACGCTGCCCCGAGAGGCAGCGTCGGAGAACGATCGCGTCAGTTGTTGCCCTTGGCGTACGACTGGCTGTAGCCGGACGTCTGGTTGTCCTGGTTGAAGTTGTCCTGGCCGTTGTCCACCGGCAGCGCCGAGGAACGGTTCTCGAGCTCTTCGAGCTGCGATTCGAGGTACGACTTGAGGCGCACCCGGTATTCGCGCTCGAACGTCTTGAGCTGCTCGATGCGACCTTCCAGCACGGACCGCTGCTGGTTGATCGTCGCCATGATCTCGGTGTGCTTGCGCTCGGCGTCGGCCTGCAATGCGTCGGCCTTCTCCTTGGCCTGTCGAAGCTGGGTCTCGGAGCGAGTCTGTGCATCGGTGAGCAGCGACTCGGACTTCTGCCGCGCTTCGGACATCATCGACTCCGAGCGAGCGCGGGCATCCGACACCAGCCGTTCGGCGTTGGTGCGCGCATTACCGAGCAGCTGCTCGGACTCCGTCTTCGCATCGCCGGTGAGGCGGTCCGCCATCTCCTGCGCGAGACCGAGAATCTTCGCGGCCTGCATGTTGGAGTCGCCGCTCTGCTGCGGTGCTGCGGCCACGGGAGCGACCGGCGCAGGCTGCTGAACCACCGGTGGCGGCTTGGGGGGATCGACCGGCCGCTGCGGCTCGGCTTTCGGTGCGGCGACCGGAGCCGACTGTGGGCTCTGGCGCGCAGAGTTCTTGGCGTCCGCAAGCTCCTGGTCGAGCTCACCGACGCGCTGGCGCAGGTCGGCGTTCTCTTCGATCAGTCGGGACAACTCTTGCTCGACGAGGTCGAGAAATGCGTCGACCTCGTCTTCGTTGTAACCGCGCTTACCGATGGGCGGCTTGCTGAACGCAACGTTGTGCACATCAGCTGGAGTCAGCGGCATGGAAGGATCCCTTCACGCGTCTTGGGGCGGTAGAGCAAGCATTCAGTTATATGCCATTCCGCGCGAGTGCAGAACAATCAAACTGTAACTGGCGTCCATTCTGTCACACGGGACACGCAGCTTGCGCTGGGTCCCGAGTTCTAACATTCCATCTTCGGCCTCAGGCCGCGAGGCTGCTGGTCACATTCCACAGAATGAACACGACGAACAGCAAGACCATGATCGACAGGTCCAGTCGCACACCACCGAGGTTGAGCGGCGGAATTATCCTGCGCAGGAACTTCACGGGCGGGTCGGTGACCGTGAAGATCGCCTCCAGAAGGATGACGACCAGCCCGGTCGGTTGCCAATCTCTCGCGAAAGTCCTGATGAACTCGACGATGATTCGACCGATGAGAAGGAGCCAAAAAAGAAACAATACGATGTTGATCACCGTGAACACGATCACGGCTATACTCTGCCTGACTTCGCCGGGCTGAGCAAAGTGCGCTGGTCACAGCTCCGACTTGCCGCCCCAAGGGGAGAAACGATCACTGCTGGCTGTAGAAGCCGGTTTCCGCGATTCGCCTGCGCTCCTGCGGGGATACATCGACATCGGCCGGCGAAAGCAGGAACACCTTCGTGGCCACCTTGTCGAACGACCCACGGAGCGCGAAGGCCAATCCGGCAGCGAAGTCGACGAGTCGCTTGGCGTCGGCGTTGCTCATTTCGACGAGATCCATGATGACCGGAGTGCCGTCACGGAAACGCTCACCGATGGTGCGCGCCTCGCTGTAGTCCCTCGGGCGCAGGGTGGTGATCTTCGAGAGCGGGCCGCCGTCGTCGACGATCGGGCTGCGTCGCGTCTCGGCCCGCACGTCCATGCGGGTGTCCATCGCCAGCGCGCCACGGGTGGCTGCGCCTCGGGTCGACGGTCCTGCTGTGCCGCGTGCGCGTCCACCGATCGGAGCGAGCGTGGCAGCGGGGCGAGGGGCCTCGTAATCGTCGTAGTCGTCGTCGGCCTGCGCGTGCCGCGAGCCACCGAACGACGGCTTGACGAAGTCACGATCGTCGATGTCGTCGTAACCGTCACGGCCACCACGGGGACTGCGGCGGGTGTCCGGATCGTCGAGGTAGTCGTCCTCGTAGTCCGCGAGCGGAACCATGCCGAAGTACGCCTTGAACTTGTGCAGGGTGCTCATCGTTCTGCCTTCCGTGGCCGTGTCTACTGTCCATCTCCAGGTTCGCAAGTGTCTGTTGTGACTGATGTGATCCGTGGACTGTTATTGGGAGGCTATCGGCCGCGCACCGAGTATTGCGGTACCGACACGCACGCACGTCGATCCGTGTCGCACAGCAGCTTCCAGGTCCCTCGTCATGCCGGCCGACAACTCGCGGGCATCGGGATGATCACGCAGAAGTCGCTGATGCAGCACCTCGAGATCACCGAACGCAGCGTCCGCATCGGCGTCCAACGGAGGTACGGCCATCAGTCCCGCCAGACGCAAGCCGGGTGCGGTCGACACCGCGTCGGCCAACTCGTACAGGTCCCCGCGTTCGACGCCGCCGCGGTGGACATCGCCGTCGAGACTGACCTGAACGAGGACGTCGAGCGGCGTCGTCCGAGCGCCGTCGTCGAGTGCTGTCTCGGTGGCCTTGGACAGCGCGGTGACCAATCGAGCACTGTCCACCGAGTGAATGGAGTGCGCCCACGCAGCGATGGACTTCGCCTTGTTTCGCTGGAGATGCCCGATCATGTGCCATCGCGGCGGATCACCGCGGAACTCGTCGGCGGTCTCGGCCACTTTGGGCGACGCATCCTGCTCTCTGGACTCGCCGAACTCACGGCAGCCCAGCTCGTACAGGATCCGAACGTCGGACGCGGGGAAGAACTTCGTCACCGGCAGCAGAGTCACGGTCGAGTCTTCTCGACCTGCGTCCGCACATGCTCGCGCCAGTCGTTCGCGTACCGACGCCAACGCGGCGGCGATCTCGGCAGCTCGGTCGGTGGGCTCGCTCACGACATCCTCTCCTGGCCGGAGTCGACAACCTCGTCTGCGGATGCGGAATCCATCCACACGACGCTCGCGATACGGCCGGTCGAACCTTCCCGGCGATGGCTGAACAGGGTGCGATCCTCGATGGTGCACCGGGGATCCTGAGCCACTCCGTGCAGTCCTGCGGCGATCAGCTGCGCGCGCACACCTGCCGGGATATCGAGACCGGGGGTGTTCCGAACCGTCGTCGTCGCGCTTCCGGGAAGATGCTTGTCGACGTCGGCACGCATGTGTGCGGGTACCTCGTACTGACGCCCACTGGCCGCCGGGCCGAGGAAGGCCCCGATCCTCTCCGGGACCGCGCCCAGCTCGACCATCGACGCAAGTACTCGAGGAATGATGCCGATGCGGGCACCGACGCGGCCGGCGTGTACCGCGGCGATCACGCCCGCCTCTTCGTCGGACAGCAACACCGGAACACAGTCGGCCGTCAACACCACGAGCGCGAGATCGCGCTGCGTCGTCACCAACGCATCTGTCATGGGAACGGGCTCGGACACCGGCCCGTCCACCACCGTGACGGTGCGGCCGTGGACCTGTTCCATGAACACCATGCGTTCGATGCCCATACCCAACCGGTCACCGAGGCGTCGACGGTTGGCCTCGACAGCAGCCGGGTCGTCGCCTACGTGGTCACCGAGATTGAAGGTGTCGAACGGCGGGGCCGACACGCCGCCTGCTCGCGTCGTCGACACCCGCCTGACCCGAAAGGAGTCACTCACCGCCGCATGAAGGACGGTACGTCGACCTCGTCTTCGCCGTCGTCCTCGGCGACGGGAACGCGGCGTCCGGATCCGACCGACTCGCGGCCCTGACCGCCGGAATCCCGGCCGTGACCGGCTGCGGACTCGCGGCTGGACGATTCGCGGTTCGACGAACTGGACGAGTTCAGCGGGGGCAGGCTCGATCCGCTGGGTGCGCCGACCGGGTCGCGGAACACAGCGCCCTCGGAGCTGTCGTTGGAGCGTGAGGAGACCTCACCCGAGCGTGCCGATCCGATCGGGCCGCGGGTGGATGCCGCTGCCTCGACCGGACGACGCGTGGGCGTTCCTCCGTCGAACCCGGCGGCGATGACGGTGACACGAACCTCGTCGCCGAGAGAGTCGTCGATGACGGTTCCGAAGATGATGTTGGCGTCGATGTGCGCAGCTTCCTGGACCAGCGAGGCGGCCTCGTTGATCTCGAACAGGCCGAGATCCGAGCCACCCGCGATGGAGAGCAGCACTCCGCGGGCACCTTCCATGGACGCTTCCAGCAGCGGCGAGTTGATCGCGGATTCCGCGGCCTTGATCGCGCGGCCTTCACCTCGGGAGGAACCGATGCCCATCAGCGCACTGCCTGCGCCGGACATAACGCCCTTGACGTCGGCGAAGTCGACGTTGATCAGCCCGGGGGTGGTGATCAGATCGGTGATGCCCTGAACGCCGTTGAGCAGGACCTCGTCGGCACTGCGGAACGCATCCATGAGGCTGACGGCCGCGTCGCCGAGCTGAAGCAGACGATCGTTGGGAATGACGATGAGCGTGTCGCAGGATTCACGCAGCTGCTGGATACCGGTGTCGGCCTGGCCACCACGGCGCTTTCCCTCGAAAGAGAACGGACGCGTCACGACGCCGACGGTCAGCGCGCCGAGCTTGCGCGCGATGTTGGCGACGACGGGAGCGCCACCGGTACCGGTTCCGCCGCCCTCACCTGCGGTGACGAAGACCATGTCGGCACCCTTGAGGACCTCTTCGATCTCGTCCTTGTGGTCGTCCGCTGCGCGGCGACCCACCTCGGGGTCGGCACCGGCACCGAGTCCGCGAGTCAGCTCACGGCCGACGTCGAGCTTGACGTCGGCGTCACTCATAAGCAAGGCCTGAGCGTCGGTGTTGACGGCGATGAACTCGACTCCCTTGAGTCCCTGTTCGATCATCCGGTTGACCGCGTTCACGCCGCCGCCGCCGATGCCGACGACCTTGATTACGGCGAGGTAGTTGTGCGGGGGCGTCATGGGCTCTCGCCTTCCGTGGATTGTTGCTCGAAAAATGTGGAAAACCCTCAACCTAAACCACAGGCTTAGAGTTATGTCAAGTACTCGACTGATCGGAACGCTATTCACCGACGGCCACGATCGCCATTAGGCGCGCCGATGCCGCGCCGAAAATATGAGCCTTTCGGACCCGTTGCTATTTCGTGGTCGGAAGATCGGGACTGGACACGTCGAAAATCTGACCCGGTTGCGACAGCAACGCGATCGCCACCGCCCCCTTGCGCTCGGAGTTGTCCTTGTTCCCCCACACGACGGTACGCCCGTCCAACAGCAGGATCGAGATGTCGGACAGCGTGCTCGCGCGCACTTCGCCGACCTGACCTCGAATCAGCGGCGGCAGCGAATCGAGCACAGCCAGTGCATCTTTCGTCACCGGATCGCCGAAGACAGGATTGTCGGTCACCAGTCGGACCACCCCGGGCGGAGGCGGTGCGACGGCGAAGTCCACGCCGGTTGCATCGAGCAAGTGAGTGCCGTCGGGAGAATCGACGAACGCCACCGGGACACGTTCTTCGACGGTGACCTGCACGGTGGACGGGTATTTCCGTTGCACCCGAACCGATGCCAGCTCCGGTATCGATGCAACACGCTGGGCCGCGGCCGCGGCGTCGACCCGCACCAGCGGCAGGCCGGTCGACACCTCGAGTCGGTCGAGGATCTCCTGTTCGGACACCGACGAGGCTCCCACGACCGAAATCGTCCGAACCGACAGCAGCGGCGTGAAGTAGACCAGTACCGCCGATCCGATGATCACTGCGACAACCGCCACGACGGCAAGGACTGCGCGACGGCGTGACCGTTTCACGCGAGCGCGCTCTTCTTCCCTGGCCTGCGCGCGAGCTTGCCTGTCTGTGACCGACGACGTCGAATCACCCTGCCCGGCAACGGGTTCCGATCTGGAAGCGCGGTCTCGATCGGACCGACGAGTCACGTCGACGGCCGATCCTTCGGTGCCGCGCGGCCGGTCGTGGCACCGAAATCGGTTTTGGAACGAAGGGCGTCGAGAATGGGCCCGCCGAGCATGGTCACGTCGCCCGCACCCATCGTGATCACCACGTCGCCGGGACGGCTGAGATTGGCCACCTGCTTGGCGACCAACGACAGATCCGGTTGGTAATTCACCGGTTTGGTCACCGACGCTGCGACCAAGGCCCCGGTCACACCGGGCAGGGGTTCCTCGCGAGCGCCGTAGACGTCGAGCACCACGATCTCGTCGGCCAACGACAGTGCGGTACCGAACTCCTCGGCGAACGTCGCAGTGCGCGAGTACAGATGCGGTTGGAACACCACCACGACCCGCCCCCGCTCGCCACCCTCGAGTGCTTGACCCGCGACCAACGCCTGCGCAGCGGTCAGCACGGCCCGCACCTCGGTGGGGTGATGGGCGTAGTCGTCGAACACTCGGACTCCGTGCTCGCGTCCGGTGAATTGGAACCGCCGGTGCACTCCCCCGAATCCGGTCAGCCCGGCCAGCAACTCCTCGACCCCCGCGCCCACCTGGCGGGCAGCCACGAACGCCGCCAGGGCGTTGAGGGCGGTGTGCCGTCCCGGTACTCCCAGCCGAACCGTGCGGGCAGAGTCCTCACCGGCGATCTGCAACTGCGCGACGCCCCCGATGTCCTCGGGCTCCCAGGCCAACAGGCGAACGGCCATCTCGACCGGTCCGGCGTCGACGTCGGACGACCCGTAGCCGAGCACCGTCACTCCGGGAAGATTCTTCTCGACCACGCGGCGGGCCAGAGCTGCCGAACCCGGGTCGTCCATGCATGCAACCAGCACACCGCCCGGGTGCAGCAGCGCGGCGAAATCGTCGAACACCTTCACGTATGCCTCGGTCGTACCGAAGAAATCGAGATGATCGGCCTCGATGTTCGTCACGATGATCACGTTCGCCGAGTACTGCAACAGCGAACCGTCACTCTCGTCCGCCTCGGCGACGAAGACGTCGCCACTGCCGTGATGCGCGTTGGTTCCGGCCTCGTTGAGCTCACCGCCGACCGCGAACGACGGGTCGAACCCACAGTGCTGCAGTGCGACGACCAACATCGATGTGGTCGACGTCTTGCCGTGCGTGCCCGACACCAGCAGGGTGCGGTACCCCTCCATCAACGACGCGAGGACGGCGGGCCGCAACACCACCGGAATCCCGCGATCGCGAGCCTCGACGAGTTCGGGGTTGGTCTTGGGTATGGCCGCGTGGGTCGTCACGACCACGGTGGGGCCGCCGTCGATCATGTCCAGTGCGCTTGCATCGTGCCCGATTCGCACCAGCGCACCGCGGGCTCGCAGCGCCAACACCCCGCGCGATTCCTTGGCATCCGATCCGGACACCTGACCACCGCGCGCCAGCAGAATGCGTGCGATCCCGGACATCCCGGCACCGCCGATTCCCACCATGTGCACCCGTTCGAGCTCTGCCGGCAACTCCGACATCGCCGCACCCTCAGTTGTCACGCGGACGTCTCCCTCGTTCTGTGGCATTCTCGCCGCCGCCCGGTTCAGCGCCGCGCCGCGTGCGCGGTATCGAGCACGATCTGCGCAACGGCAGCCGCAGCACCCTTGTGACCGGCTCCTGCCGCAGCACGGGACATCGCGGCGATGCGCTCGGTGTCGGCCACCAAAGCGACGACCGTGTCGGTCACGTACTGCGCGCTCAGCGTCGCGTCGGCTACCAGGATGCCACCTCCGGCGTCGACGACGGGACGTGCATTGAGCTCCTGCTCACCGTTGCCGTGCGGTAGAGGCACGTACACGGCAGGAAGCCCGGTCGCGGAGACTTCGGCGACCGTCATGGCACCGGACCGGCAGATCGCGAGATCGGCCGCCGCGTAGGCCAGGTCCATCCGGTCGATGTAGGGCACTGCGACGTACGGAGCATCCGGATTGCTCTGCTCCACGTCCAGTGTGTTCTTGGGACCGTGTGCGTGCAGAACCGAGATGCCGGCGGCGGCAAGGGCGGCCGAGGCACCGGACACTGCGTCGTTGAGTGAACGCGCGCCCTGTGAACCGCCGAACACCAGCAGCACCGGCCCGTGTTCGGGCAGACCGAAATGAGCGCGAGCCTGCGACCGCATCGCTGCGCGATCGAGACCGGTGATGGTGGGCCGCACCGGAATTCCGATCACTTCTGCATCCTCGGACCCCGGTGCAGAGATACCAGATCCGGCGACGGCGGCAAGGACTCGTTCGGCGCTGCGTGCACCGACCTTGTTCGCGATGCCGGCGCGGGCATTGGCCTCGTGAATGATCACCGGAATACGGCCGCCGCGACCGAGAAGTCGACCGCGGGCAGCGAGATACGCAGGAAGCGCGACGTAGCCGCCGAAGCCGACCAGTACATCGGCCTCGACCGCAGCGAAGATCTCCCGGGTTCGACGCACCGACCGTGCGACCCGAACCGGTAACTTCACCAGGTCGAGAGTGGGCTTGCGAGGCAGCGGCACGGGCGGTATCAGTTCCAGCGCGTAGCCGCGGGCGGGTACCAGTGTCGTTTCGAGCCCCCGGCTGCTGCCGAGGGCGGTGACGGTGACGGTGGGGTCGAGCTCGCGTAGGGCGTCGGCCACGGCGAGCGCGGGCTCGATGTGTCCGGCGGTTCCGCCTCCGGCCACCACCACGGATATCGGCCTCGATGTCTGCTTCACCGTCGATATCCTCGCTCACCCGAGCGGACCGGCGGACGACCGGGTTGCGGTTCCGGACGCGGCCGATACGGCGACCGTGGTCCGGCGGCGTACCCGCTGCCGGTGTCTCGGCGTTGGGGCTCGGCACGGCGGGCGTGGCCACGGGGTGCGTTCCTGGCCGACCCGTTGGGGCCGGCCGTGTCCACCCGTGAACTCGACACCCGGGTACGTCCGGGCTCGGGTGACCGTGCCCCACGGCCGTCCTTGTTCTTGCGGGACTCGAGACGTGTGCGATCCTGCGCCGCCAACGTGGGACGGGTGGATTTGGAGCGTGCCATCGCGGCCCGCTTCGGTGAGAAGACAGCAGGCAGCGGCAATCTCAGAGCTCGGGCGATACGACCCTCTTGCCCGGCGTGCAGCGCGGCGATGGCTTCCGGTTCGTGTCGGGCCGCACTGGCGATGATTCCGAACATCAACAGCGTGATGGCCGTAGACGTACCGCCGTAGGACACCAGCGGCAGCTGCAGACCGGTCACCGGCAGCAGCCCGACCACATAACCGATGTTGATCATGGCCTGACCGAACACCCAGCACGTTGCGCCTGCAGTCAACAGACGCAGGAACGGATCGACCGACCGCATCGCGATGCGTAGGCCGGTGTAGACGAAGAGACCGAACAATCCGATGACGGCAAGGCAGCCGATCATGCCGAGCTCCTCGCCGATGATCGCGAAGATGAAGTCGTTGTGCGCGTTGGGGAGGTAGCTCCATTTCGCGCGACTCTGTCCCAATCCGCGACCGAAGAGTCCGCCGTCGGCCAAGGAGTACTTGGCCTGGGTGGACTGATACGACAGACCCTGGGTGTCCTCCCCCGGGTTGAGCCAAGCCTTGACGCGGTTCGAGCGGTAGCCGGCGGTGAACGCGAGCACGGTCGCCAGAGCCAAACCGGTCACCAGGACTGCTCCGAACAGCCGGGCGTTGAGGCCGGCGAACCACAGCAGTGCGACGAGAATGATGCCCAGGGCGATCGCGGTACTGAGGTTGGGCTGGAGCACGACGAGCAGACACATGAGCAGGCCCGCAGGCAGCAACGGCACCAGCAGCGACTTGATGTTGCCGTGCTCGCTGCGGCGGGAGGCCAGCAGGTGCGCTCCCCACAGAACCAACGCGACCTTCGCCAGCTCGGACGGCTGGAACGAGACGACACCGAAGTCGAACCAACGCCGTGCGCCCTGACGCTCGGCACCGATACCGGGGATCAACACCAGCATCAACATCGTGATCGAGACCAGGAAGAGCGGGAACGACAATTTGCGCAGGTATCGCACCGGCAGCCGAAGCGCCGCATAGAACGCGACCACACCTAGTGCGACACCGATCAGCTGTTGCGTGAACAGCGCGTAGCCGGACTCGTCGGCTGCGAACGATTCGGCCGACGACGCGGACAGCACCATCACCAGTCCGAGCACGGTGAGCAGCACCGCGATCGTGACGATGAGGTGGAACGACGCCAGCGGCCGACCGAACCACAGTCCGATTCGGGTGCGCGGCGTGGTGGTGCGACGAGGTGGACGCGCCGGTCGAGCTGCGGTGGTCACGATCGCGGCGATCCGAGGGCGGCGATGTCGAGGCGCTCGACGGACTCGGCGAAGCTTCGGCCGCGGTGGCCGTAATCGACGAACATGTCCAACGACGCAGCCGCGGGGGCCAGCAGGACGGTATCGCCGGCCGCGGCAAACCCCGCAGCGTGGTCGACGGCCGCTCGCATCACCGCATCTGCATCTTCAGCCTCATGAGTCACACCAGCATCGTCTCCCGAAGGGAGCCTGACGACCGGAACATCGGGGGCGTGTCGCGCCAAAGCCTCTGCGATCTGCATCCCATCGCGGCCCAACACCACCGCAGCCACGAGCCGATCGGCGATCTCGACGACCAGATCGTCGATCACCGCACCCTTCAACAACCCGCCCGCGATCCACACGACCCGATCGTGCGCGAGGATCGACGAGCGCGCGGCATGCGGATTCGTCGCCTTGGAATCGTCGACGAACGTCACCCCACCGAGTTCACGCACCACTGCGGCCCGATGCGGTCCCACCCGGTACGTCCGCAAACCGTTTCGGACGGCCTCGGCGTCGACACCGATCGATCGCGCCAACGCAGCCGCGGCCAACGCGTCGAGCACACCGGACGGGCCACTCGGTTCCACCGCGTCGGCCCGGAGCAACTCGACGTTGTCCCCGAACGCACGATCGACGAGCATTCCCGCCCGCACTCCCAACTCGCCCGCGGCGGGTTCGTCCAGGCGGAAACCGACGACCGTCTCAGCCGGTGCCCCCGCCCGCAGACCGGCCGCCACCGCGTCGTCGAGTCCGACGACCCCGACGTCCCCGCCCAACGCGCGCGCCTTGGCCTGGACGTACCCGTCCATGCCCCCGTGCCAGTCCAGATGATCCTCGGCGATGTTGAGCACCACCCCCGCCGCGGGACGAACCGACGGTGCCCAGAACAACTGGAAGGACGACAGCTCGACCGCGAGCACGCGCGGATGTGGGGTACCGCGCAATGCGTCGGCGATGGGGAGGCCGATGTTTCCGCAGGCGACGGAGTCGATTCCGGCCGCGTCGAGGATCGAGGCGAGCATCGAGGTGGTGGTCGTCTTACCGTTCGTACCGGTGACCACCAGCCAACGAGCGCGCGGGCCGTACACCTCGGCGCGGTCGAGATGCCACGAGAACTCCACGTCGCCCCACACCGGGACGCCGTGGTCGGCGGCCGCAGCCAGCACCGGAGAGTCCGGCCGGAACCCGGGACTGGTGACGACGAGCGCAAAGGCCGTGATCGCGTCCGGATCGGCGAGCAGATCGTCCTGAACCACCACGGCAGCACCGAGCGCCGACGCCTCGCCGAGCGCAGCTCGGTTCGAGTCGGTGACGGTCACGAGTGCGCCGAGGTCCAGCAGTGGGCGTACGACGGCCAGCCCGGAGATGCGCGCACCGGTGACCAGCACGGAACTACAGCGCAACCAGGACAGATCGGTCGAGGCTTCGGTCATCGCCTAACCGCCCACAGCCGCGAGGTATTCGCTGTAGAACAGTGCCAAGCCGACGGCCGAGGCGATCGCGGCGAGCAACCAGAACCTGATGATGACCGTCGTCTCGGCCCAACCGGCCAACTCGAAGTGGTGATGGAACGGGGCCATTCGGAACACGCGTCGCCGACTCGACCGGAACACTGCGACCTGGATGACGACCGACGCTGCTTCGGCGACGAACAACGCGCCGATGACCACCATGATCAGTTCGGTCTTGGTGACCACGGAGAGTCCTGCGATCAGGCCGCCCAGAGCGAGGGATCCGGTATCGCCCATGAAGATCTTGGCGGGCGCGGCGTTCCACCACAGGAAACCGATGCAGGCACCGGCCGCCGATGCGCACACCAGGGCCAGGTCGAGAGGGTCGCGTACGTCGTAGCAACCCGGCGCAGGACCGGCCGGCCCTGCACACGCCTGCCGGTACTGCCAGAAGGTGATGACGGTGTACGCCCCGAGGACCAATGTCATGGACCCGGCCGCCAGGCCGTCGAGGCCGTCGGTGAGATTGACCGAGTTGGACCACGCGATCACCAGCAGACAGACGAAGAACACGAAGACAGCAGCCGACATCGACCACGTTGCGATGTCGCGCACATACGACAGTTGAGTGCTGCCCGGAGTCAATCCGTCGTCGCTGCGAAATTGCAGGACCAGGATGGCGAACAGCACCGCCGCGGTGATCTGGCCGACGTACTTGCCGGTGGCGTTCAGACCGAGGTTGCGCTGTTTACGAATCTTGATGAAGTCGTCGAGAAATCCGACGAGGCCGAGCACGGTGGTCAGGCCGAGTACGAGTAGCGCCGAGGCCGACGGCCCCTCGGCGTCGTATCCGATGCCGATCAGGTGCGAGCCCCAGTAGCCGGCCCAGATCCCGACCAGGATCGCCACGCCGCCCATGGTGGGAGTACCGCGCTTGGACTGATGGCTCGCCGGGCCCTCGACCCGGATCTCCTGGCCGAAGCCCTGTTTCGAGAAGGTCTTGATGAGCACGGGAGTCAGCAGAATTGCGACTGCAAGTGCGATCCCTCCGGCGAACAGGATCTGTCTCACTGCTCGCCCTCCGACGGTTCGGCCAACAAGGCGTCGGCCGACGGTTCGGCCAACAGGGCGTCGGCCGACGGTTCGGCCAACAGGGCGTCGGCAACGGTCCACATCGCGCCCGACTGCGAGGCCTTGACCAGAACGATGTCGCCGGCGCGAACCTCGTCCTCGAGCACGGCGATGGCGGTCTCGCGGTCGGGTACGAGCATCGATTCCTCGCCCCAGGACCCTTCCATGACGGCGCCCTGATGCAGCGCACGCGTGGGCCGACCCGAATCGACGATGATCAACCGATCGACGTCCAGGCGGACGGCGAGCCGACCGATCGCATCGTGCTCCACCACCGATTCGCCGCCGAGCTCGCCCATCTCCCCCAGCACCGCCCAACTGCGCCGCTTCGGCCCGTCATCACGCCGCGACATCGACACCAGCGCCTTGAGGGCGGCCCGCACCGAATCGGGATTCGCGTTGTACGAGTCGTTGATGACGGTGACGCCGTCCGCGCGGGTGCGTACATCCATCCGGCGGATCGAGGTGGGTACCGCGGTCGAGAGCGCTTCGGCAACCTGGGCCACGCCGGCCCCGCACTCGAGCGCGACGGCCGCGGCAGCCAGGGCGTTGCCCACCTGATGTTCACCGTGCACCGCCAGCGTGATGTGCGCCGTGCCTGCCGCACACACGAGTGTGAACGACGCTCGCGCATCGGTGTCGACCACGACGTCGACAGCCCGGACGTCGGCGTCCGCGTTGAGTCCGACGGTGACGACGGCCGCCTTCGTGCGTGTCGCCATCTCGGCGACCAGACGATCGTCGATGTTGAGGATCGCCACGCCGCCGTCCGCAGCAGCGGGCAGTGCCTCGACCAGTTCACCCTTGGCCAGCGCAATCGCGGCACGTGAACCGAACTCGCCCAGGTGCGCGGTTCCGACGTTGAGGACCACCCCGATCCGCGGCGGCGCAAGCCTGGCGAGTTCGGCGATGTGGCCGATTCCCCGGGCGGACAGCTCGAGAGCGAGGAAGTCGGTATCGGCGTCGGCCCGCAGAGCAGTCCATGGATGCCCGAGTTCGTTGTTGAACGATCCGGGTGGGGCCACCACGGATCCGAGCGGACGCAGCACCGCCGAGATGAGATCCTTCGTCGACGTCTTGCCCGACGACCCCGTCACGCCCACCACGGTCAGGTCGTGGCGCGCGGTCAGTTCGAGCACCGATTCCCGGGCCAATGCACCGAGCGCGGTCAACACCGCAGCGCCGGCCCCCTCCGGGTCGTGTTCGAGTGCCATCGCACGGCTCGAGTGCGGCGCCGGCCGAACGACGACAGCCGGGACGCCCACCGGACGCGCCGCGAGAACGACAGCAGCGCCTGCGGCCACGGCGTCGGCCGCGTGCTCGTGGCCGTCCACCTTGGCACCGGGCAGGGCGAGAAAGACACTGCCGGGTGTGACCTTGCGTGAGTCGAACTCCACCGGCCCGGCAACCAGCACCGTCGGGTCCGCCACGTCGTGCAGTTCGCCGCCGACGACCTCGGCGATGCGAGCGATCGAGAGCGGTATCACCGTGCGCCTGCGCTCGTGGTGACCAGTCGTGCATCGATGGCCGATGCGAGTACCACTCGGTCGTCGAACGGATACTTCACCCCCGCCACCTCCTGGCCCGTCTCGTGTCCTTTACCTGCGATCAACACAACGTCCCCCTCACGTACCCACGCCACGGCTTGTTCTATCGCCGCTGCGCGGCCTTCGACATTTCGTACTTCGCCACGAGCGTCGTCGGGCACCGACAGTGCACCGTCTTCGACGGCATGCCGTATCGCTGCCGGATCCTCACTGCGCGGATTGTCGTCGGTCACCACGAGCAGATCGGCACCGCGCGCTCCGGCCGCGCCCATCAGAGGGCGCTTGGCGGTGTCTCGATCCCCGCCGGCACCCAACACGACGGCGATACGTCCACGGGACGACTCTCGCAGAGTCGCCAGCACCGCTTCGACCGCAGCGGGCTTATGGGCGTAGTCGACCACCGCGAGGAAGTCCTGGCCGCGATCGATTCGTTGCACTCGACCGGGCACGTCGACGGTGGCGATTCCGGGCGCCGCCGTCGCGGCATCCACGCCTGCCGCTTCGCAGGTCGCGAGCGCGAGCACGGCGTTGGCGACGTTGTAGCGACCCGGCAGACGCACCGACACCGGCAACGACGTTCCGTTCGGATCGGCAACGGTGAACGACTGCGTTCCGTCGTCGTGCTTGGCCCACTCGGAGACGGTCCACTGCGAGTCGGCACCGGTGGACACCGTGACGACCGTGGATCCTGCCGACCGGGCGATATCGGCCATCCGCACGCCCCAGGCATCGTCGACGCACACGACCGCTGTGTCTGCCCGTACCGGCGAATCGACCCCGAACAGCCGGCTCTTGGCCAGAAAGTAGTCCTCGAGCGAGTCGTGGAAGTCGAGATGATCCTGGGACAGGTTGGTGAACGCGCCAACCGCGAAGTCGGTGCCGTCGACTCGGCCGAGGGACAACGCATGGGAGGACACTTCCATCACCACGGTGTCGACTCCGGCCTCGACCATGACGGCGAAGAGCGCATGCAACTGCGGAGCCTCGGGGGTGGTGAGAGCGCTCGGTACGTGCCGGCCCACTACGCGGGTCTCGATCGTGCCGATCAGTCCGCAGCGGCGGCCGGCGGTTGTCAGGCCGGCCTCCACGAGGTACGCGGTCGTCGTCTTGCCCGACGTGCCGGTGATTCCGACGACCGTCATCTTCGACGACGGATTGCCGTACACGAGGGCGGACACGGTTCCGAGCACCTGGCGTGGTCGGTCGTGCACGAGGACAGGAACCTGGCGATCGGCGGTGGCGAGGACGCGGCGGACGATGTCGGCACCGGATGGGTCGGTGAAGACCGCCGCCGCACCCCGCTCGATCGCGTCGGCGGTGAACTCGGCTCCGTGCCGAGCGGATCCGGGTAGCGCGGCGAAGAGATCGCCGGGACGAACGGACTGCGCTCGCAGATCGATTCCGGTGACCTGCACTCCGTCGAGGTGTCCCCACTCGATCGTTGCACCGACAGCGGACGCCACGTCGGATACGTCGGTGTGCGGCGGATTCGCCGGCCGAGACCCCGGAGCGGGTTGTGAATCCGGTGACACAGTCACTCCTGCTCCCTTCCTCTGTACTGCCACCGCACACTGCGTCAGCTCGAACACGCTGCGGTGGCTGATCGACGAACACGCCTCGAGCCGATGTGTCAGATTACCGGCGACCGTGATCGGCATGCTGCCGCCCCGATTCCCGGACCGACAGATTCGAGCGTCAGTCGGCCTGAAGAACCAACTTGGGGCCCGGGTCTGCGGACATCGGAACACTGTCGCGCTGCAACAGCCAGCTGGCGATGTTGTGGAACAGCGGTGCGGCCGACTGCCCTCCCGAGCCGTCGGCGCTGCGCGACGGCGCGTCCAGCATGATCCCGATCACGTAGCGAGGATCGTCGGCCGGAGCGATACCCGCGAACGTGATCCAGTACTTCGAGTTCGAGTAGCACTTGCACTCGGGATCGACCTGCTGGGCCGTGCCGGTCTTACCACTGATCTGGTAGCCCTCGACACCAGCGGCGACTCCGGTACCGCGCTGATTTCCGTTGTCGTCCTGGGTGACCGACCGGAACATGTTGCGGACCGTCTTCGCGGTATCGGGACTGACCACGTACACCCCGTCGGGTCGCGGTGTCTCGGTTCGTTCGCCGTTGGCGTCCACCGTTGCCGCGACGATCCGAGGCGGGATGCGCACACCGTCGTTGGCGATCGCCTGGTACATCCCGGTCATCTGCAGGAGCGTCATCGACAGACCCTGCCCGATCGGCAGGTTGGCGAAGGTACCGCCCGACCACTGATCGCGGCTGGGCACGCTGCCTGCGCTCTCATTGGGGAGGCCGACGTCGCTGCGCTGGCCCAAGCCGAACTTGTTCAGCATGTCGGCATACCGATCCTCGCCGACACGTTGAGCCAGCATCAGAGTTCCCACGTTGGAGGACTTACCGAAAACTCCGGTGGAGGTGTACGGCGCAACTCCGTGTTCCCAGGCGTCCCGGACCGAGACACCGGACATGAAGATGTTGCCCGGTACCTGCAGCACCTCGTCGGGTGTGGTGAGCCCGTATTCGATAGCGGCTGCAGCAGTGATGATCTTGTTGACCGAACCGGGCTCGAACGGCGTCGTGACGGGCAGATTGCCCATCTCCTTGGTCCGTTCGTTGTTTCCGACGCCGATTCCGGGGTTGAACGTGTTGTCGTTCGACATCGCCAGCACTTCGCCGGTGTGCGAATCCTGAACGTAGGCAGACGCATTCTTGGCCCCGGACAGATCTTTCGCCAGCTGCACCTGCTGCTGTACGTAGTACTGCAGGTCCGCGTCGATGGTCAGTTCCACGTTCGAGCCGTTGACCGCGGGCTGCTTGTCTCGCCAGCTGCCGGGAATGACGGCCCCGTCGGAGCCGCGATCGTAGGTCTGCGATCCGTCGGTACCGGCGAGCGTGGCGTCGAGCGAATCCTCGAGCCCGAGCAGGCCGTGTCCGTCCCACCCGGTGGCCCCGACGATGTTCGCGGCGAGCGAGCCTCCCGGGTACTCGCGGATGTCCTGACGTTCGAGCCCGACCTGCTTGAATTCCTTGCTGATGTTCGACGCCACGGTGGCGTCCACACCCCGTGCCAGATAGGTGAATTCGTCGTTGCTCTTCAGTTTCGCGAGCAGATCCTTCTTGCTGACGACGTCACCGAGATCGCTGTGGATCCGCTCAGCGATGTCGTCGAGGTACTTGTCGGTTTCCGGCTTCGTCGGATCCTTGGCGCGTGCCTCGTCGAGTTCTCTACGAACCCGGACCGGCTGGAACGTCAGCGCTTTCGCTTCCATGGTGAAAGCGATCGGGTTTCCGTTGCGATCGAGGATCGAGCCGCGCATCGCCGGATCGACGAGGGTGGTGGTGCGCTGCGAGGCGGACTCGGCCGACAGTGTCGGCGCATCGAATCCTTGAATCCACAGCAACTGTGCCGCGACGACCGCCAAGGCCACGTACATCAGGATGCGGCCCGTACCGTGCCGAAAACGAAATGTGGACGAGTCCAAACGCTTTCGTCCCGGCCGCGCTCGATCTGCGGGCCGGGGACGTGACGCAGGCGACGGCCTGGTCACTGCTCGTCACCGGAGGATTCGCCGGGGGCGGGAGCCGAGGGGGTGCTCATGGGAACCAATTGTTCAGCAAGCGCGGCAGTTCCGGCACCATTGGGCGCACTCGGCGTGGCGGCACGGGTGTCACCTGTGCCCGTCGGCCTGGTGGGCTGCGACGCACTCCTCGGAGTCTGCGACTGCGCCGACTGTTGTGCGGGATTCTGTGTCGACGCACTCGGAACCGAGCCCTCACCCGAGCCGGTGGCGGGAGGCGGATCGAGGGGTGCAACCGGCGCACCGTCGGCGGGAGCGGGCGTGCCGACGACCTGCACACCGCCCTCGGGGGCTACGACGAGGCGGGCGGGGTTCTTGGCGGGGACCATTCCGATCGCGGCGGCTTTGCGCGCGAGCTCGGGCGCAGATTCCGCGAGCTCGACGTCACGCTGCAAGGAGGCACGCTGTTGTGCGAGCTCGGCGTTGACGGCTTTGGCGGCACTGAGGTCGTAGGAGTCCCCCGCCGAGCGCGTCGTCAACAACAACGTCAAGCCGAGCCCGAGCGCAAGCAGACCGATGACCAAGGCTACGAACGGGATTCGAGCCGCAATGGCGCTGCCGTTGAGCGTCGGACGAAGTGAGGCCGCCGAACCGCGAGCAGAATCCGACGTATGTATCGAGGCACGCTGCTGCCTGCGCTCGTAGGCGCGCAATGCGGCTCCGGACCGACCACCGCGGCCGGCCCGCTCGGGTCGAGTAGCCGGAACCCGATTGCGTTGTGTTCCAACAGTTGTGCCTGGAACCGTCATTCCGCTCTCCTTGCAATCCGTTCGGCGGCGCGCAACCTCACCGGGGCCGAGCGTGGGTTGACTTCGATTTCCTCGTCCGAGGCGCGTTCCGCACCTCTGGTCAACAGCCGAAATTCCGGACCCATCCCGGGAAGTTCGACCGGCAACCCCTCGGGACTTCGAGACTTGATCCGAGGGGCCAACTCCTGTTTGACAACTCGATCTTCGAGCGACTGATACGACATGAAGACGACGCGGCCGCCGACGGCCAAGGCGTCGAGTCCGGCCGGCACCGCGGCTTTGAGCGAATCGAGCTCCCCGTTGACCTCGATACGCAGCGCCTGGAATGTTCGCTTTGCCGGATGCCCACCGGTGCGGCGAGTCGCGGCCGGTATTGCGGCATACAGCAATTCGACCAACGGGCCGCTCGTGGTGAACGGCGTGTGCTCCCGTCGCCGCAGAATTGCGGACGCGATCTTGCCTGCGAACCGCTCTTCTCCGTAGGTGCTGAGCACGCGAGCGATATCGCCGTGCGAGTACGTATTGAGCACGTCGGCTGCCGTGATGCCCTGCGTCGGATTCATCCGCATGTCCAGCGGTGCATCGACGGAATACGCGAAGCCGCGGTCCGACTCGTCCAGCTGCATCGACGACACTCCGAGGTCGAACAGGATGGCGTGAACGGAATAGGTCGCGGGAAGTCCGGCCTCGTCGAGGGCGGCGGCAATGCCCTCGTATGTGGTGTGCACCAAAGTCGTTCGATCCGAGAACGGGGCCAGTCTGGCACCCGCCTTGTCGAGCGCGTCAGGATCGCGATCGAGTCCGATGAGGTGCAGACCGGGATACTTCCGTAGAAAGTGTTCGGCGTGACCGCCGAGTCCGAGCGTGGCGTCGATCATGACGCGAGTCGTGTCGGGGTCGTCCGCCGATTCCACTGCGGGCCCGAGAAGTTCGTCGGCACGCTCGAGTCGAACGGGGACGTGGATCGGGCCGCCGGAGCGACGGTGAGTGCGGTCGGCGGACGCGTCGTTCTCGTCCGGCCCGGCTCCCTCCGTCATGGTCCCTCCCGGTTGCGTATACGTACTTCTCGCCCGGGTCCGGGCCCTGCGGGTCGTCCATTGCGGCCGGTGCGAATGCTTCGAGGTCCCTGTCCGATAGGGAACCTGGCGTTGGGGAAGAACGTCAGGGTCCTGATCTGCGAAACCTGGCGTTGGGGAAGAACGTCAGGGTTCTGATCGGGCAGAGGCCTCGCTGCACTCGCAGCCGGCCTCGGTGGTCTACAAGATCCCTCCGAGGGATTCGTCGAACGCGTCGGAGAAATCCTGCTCGTTCTCGGCGGAGTAGCGGGCCCAGGCTTCGTCGTTCCAGATCTCGATGAAGTCCATCGATCCGATCACCACGCAGTTGCGTTCGAGTCCCGCATACCGACGGTGCTCGGGACTGATGGTGATGCGGCCCTGTCCGTCCGGCCGCTGTTCGTCGGTTCCCGAAAAGAACTGGCGCACATAGGCACGGGCTTTGGGGTTGGCACGAGAGGCCGCCGTCAACTTTCGAGAACGTTCTGCGAAGTCTGCCGCGGTGTAGACAGCAAGGCTGAAATCCTGCCCCTTGCTCACCATGACACCTCCCGCAAGCGCGTCCCGAAACTTGGCCGGCAACGTGAGTCGACCCTTGTCGTCGAGCTTCGGCGTGTAGGTACCGAGAAACACTCGCCACCTCCAGCCTCGACTCTCCGCTGCGGACCACTTTACCCCACTCTCCCCCACTTCGAACCATTCACAGCCCGAAAACTTTGTGGACAACCACATATCCGCAGCTCAGACGCAAGAAGATTGCCTGTTCCCGTCGCCGCGTTCAACGTCGGCTCTGATCCGGCCGACGCAATCCCCTGGAGCGCGGGGCGTCTCGAGCAGGCATTTTGTGCGGCAACCCACCTGACAAGCGCAGCTGGACCCCCGGGGTGGGGTCTGAGTGGGGAGAAGTG